>CADEDM010000004.1 GCA_902826065.1 uncultured Acidobacteriota bacterium
TCGGTCTTCCACACGCCGCCGCCGGTCGTGCCCTGGTAGAACGTGAACTTGTTCACCGGATCGCCGGCGACCGCCACGACGCGGCCGCCGCGTGAGGGGCCGACCGACCGCCAGCGCAGCAGATTGAGGTACGAGGCATCGACGGCCGATGTCGCCTGCGCGGCGACCGTGGGCGCCACGGGCGCAGCCTGCACGATCGTGACGGCGAGGGCCGCAACGAGGACACATCGTGAGCGATTCATGGGGACTCCGCGGAAATTCGCGCAACGATATCATGCGTACTTAGCGCGCCGTAGTGCCGCTGAGCTTGCGTCCAGGGGGCCGAAGGACGGATGTTCACTGGTCCCATGCAGATCGTCGACCTCAGCCCGCGCGAGGACAACACCACCCGGCACCTGCCGCGGACGTTGCAGTCGGTGTCGGGCAAGGCGCTGTGCTGTGCGCTGCATCCGAATGGCGGGCGCGCGTACCTCGGCGGGCATTCCGGCGTGTGGCGCTCCGACGACAGCGGCGCCACGTGGGCGCACCTCGAGTGGCCGCAGCCGCCGGGCACCAGCACGGCGGTGCCGGGCGCCCTGCTGGGCACGACCGTCTACGACCTCGCCATCTCTCCGGCCAACCCGGACGTCGTGCTCGCCGCCGTGGCCAAGGACGCCCGCCTGCCGAGCGCAGTCGGCATCTGGCGCTCGGCCGACGGCGGCGCCACGTGGACGCGCGTCCACCAGTTCGTCCAGAACACGATGGTCGGCCAGGCGAACTGCCTGTCGATCGCGCCCGACGACGCCAACCTCGTGTTCGCCGCGGGCGGGTTCTCGCTGGCGCGCAGCGTCGATGGCGGCGTGACCTGGACCACTGTCCGCCCGGGCATGCCCGGTGAGAACGTGTGGTACGTGGCCGTCGCGCCGCTCGACGGCGCGGTGCGCCGGGTCTACGCCATCGGGGCGCGCGTCTGGCACTCCGAGGACGGCGGCGTCACGTGGGCGCCAGCGGCGCAGGTGCTCCGCCTGGGCGCCAGCGGCGACGGCGCTGGCGCCGGCGCGCGCAGCCTGTCGGTGCATCCCGGCGATCCGCGGACGATCTTCATCACGACCTTCGAGCGCAACGATGCCATCGACAACACCGAGGGCATCGTCTGGCGCGGGACCTTCGACTCCGAGGGCAACAGCCGCTGGCTGCGCCTGCCACCGATTCCCCTGAACTACCCGCAGGTCACCGCCAGCGGCGCCGGGTTCGTCGTGCCGGTCGTCGACGCCGTCAGTCGCGAGCTGCTGCTGGTCGCCAGCGATCGGCGCACCGTGCACGTCGCCGTCGACCCACCGCAGGCCTCGACGGACTGGGTGCGCGTCGAAGACGAGCAGTGCCACGTCGACCCGCACGGCTTCGCCGCCTCACGCATCTTCACGCGGCCGTCCGGTCCCACGCCTGGCCTCTCGGGACACGCCCTGCTCGTCAACGATGGCGGCGCCAACGTCAGCCGCGACGGCATGCACACGTGGACCAATGCCACCGGCCTGCCCACGCTGGGGCTGGTGAACGCCGCGGTCATTCCGCAGACGGCCAAGCCGGCGGCGGTGTGCATGGGCATGGGCGACAACTCCGGCTTCGCCACGCCCGACGGCGGCGGCACATGGGAGACGCAGCACTACCTGGGTGGCGACAACGACTGCGCGTTCAGCGATCCGCGGCAGTCGCGCCGGGCGGTCGTGTTCGCGCCGCGGGCCGGCAAGGGCGACGGCGGCGTGGGCGAGGGCGTGGTCTTTCTGTATACGACCACGGCCGATCGCGCGCCCGACACGTCGCACGGCACCACGGAGGTGCGGGCGATCCCGGGCGCCCCGCCGCTGCCCAGCAAGATCCTCGAGGCGCTGAACTCCGACAACCCGTCGGCCGAGCTGAACAAGCTCGACGCGGCGTGGAACGTGGTGAGCTTCTTCCACGCCGTCGGCTACAAGCCGCTGGTCATGACACTGGCCAGCGAGCCGGTGCCCGACGACGTGGACTTCGTGGCGGTGCGCTTCACCGACGCGCTGCCCGAGCTGGTGCGCACGACCAAGCTCAGTCGCATCACCGACGCCCAGTTCTGGGAGACCAACGCCACGGCCGACGGCCCGAACGTCCGTGCGTTCAAGGTCGGACCGCCGCTGCCGAGTGCCGCGGTCTCCGTGGTGCAGGCCTCGGGCGGACACGCGTCGACCACGTTCTATGTCGGCGAGCAGGACACGGCCCGCGGCGGCAGCCGCCGCGTCTGGAAGTGGGCGCCGGGCCTCACCGCGTGGCAGCCGATCGTGCCGGCGCCGGCCAGCCGGCCGCCTCAGCGCGCGCAGCGGTTCTTCGTCGACCCCTACCGGCCGAACCTGATCTACGTGCTGGCTATCGATCACGTCTACCGGTCGAACAACGGCGGCTCGACGTGGGTGGTCGACACCGCCCTCGAGCGGGCCCTGACCGAGAACGGCGCCTTCCCGCTGGTGATTCCCGACGACGGCAACCCGGCGCCGGCGCTGCTGCGCGACATGCAGTTCGATCCGCGGCATCCCGGCCATCGCTACGCCGTCGGCCCCGCCGGCGTGTTCCAGACGCTCGACGGCGTGCGCTGGACGTGCCTGCTGCGGTCGTCGGCGGCGGCCTGCCGCCCGATGAACCTGGCCTACGACTTCGAGTCGTGTCCCCGCGCGCTGTACGTCGCCACCAGCAACCGCGGCATCCTGAAGCTCGCGCCGCTGCCGCCCGAATGGGACTTCCCGGTGGGGTCGCTGCAGGCGGCGATCGGCCGCCTCACGCTGCTGCGCATCCACGACGTCGGCACGGGGTTCGGCCCGCCTGGCGATCGACTCGACGGCGAGATCGTCGTGTTCCTCGATACGCAGCCCGAGAAGGCGTTCGGCCTGAGGCTGCGGGCCGACGCCAACCGTCCGGCGGCCGAGGGCATGCTGGGCGTGCTGCGCGACGCCTTCAACCGCAACCGCGTCGTGCGTCTCGAGTTCGTCCGCACCGGCTGCCGTACCGGCCGCATCGTGCGCGTCATCGAGCAGTAGTCACTTCCGGAGGTCACGGCCATGGGTGTGGTGAACATGAGCGGACGACTGAGCCTGCTGCGCGTGCACGATCGCGGCACGAAGTTCGGACCGCCCAACGATCAGGTCGACGTCGAGGTCATCATCGCGTTCGCGAACCGGCCCGGCGACTTCTTCGGCTGCCAGTTGCGCCAGGACGCCAACGGCCCGGCCCGCGAAGGCATGCTGGGCCTGCTGCGCGACGGGTTCAACCACGGCTGGACCGTGCACGTCGACTTCGACCAGCAGCCGAACCGCCGCAACTCGGTGCTGTTCCGCGTCTGGCTGACGAAGCCGTCCAACGTCGGCGGCGGTGGAGGCGGCGTGATCCTCGATACCGTGCCGCAGCGGGCACGGAAGCGGGCGGCCAAGGCCGCCAAGTCCAGTACGCGCACAACGACGCCCAGGCCCCGGAAACCCGCCAAGAAGGCGGCGCGCAAGCGCAAGGCGTGACCCGCTTCGTAACGAGGGCGGCTCGTCACGGCTGCGGAAAGAGCCCACGCCGGCGCGGGGCTTCAGGGCGTCGACGCGCGACCCTGCCAAGGCGGGTCTTCGGCAGGGTCAGGCGGTGCGACGACACCAGCAGATCGCGCCGGGCGACGTCATGAAGGTCGACGAGCCTTCGCATACCGCCTGGGCGGCACGCCCACGTGGCGGCTGAAGGCCGCGCTGAACGTGCTGGCCGACCCGTAGCCGACGCGTTCGGCCACGTCGCCGACGGCGAGGTCCTCGTGGCGCAGCAGGTCCTTGGCCATGGCCATCCTCCACGCGAGCAGGTACTCCATCGGCGCCAGGCCGACGGTGCGCGCGAAGCGCTCGAAGAACGCCGAGCGCGACAGGCCTGCGATCCTGGCGAGCTGCGCCACCGTCCAGGCCCGGGCCGGGTGCGCATGCATCTGACGCACTGCCGGCGCGACGCGGCCGTCGGCGAGGCCGCGCAACAGGCCCGGGGGAGCGTCGTCGCCGGGCGCGAGGCGCAGCGCCTCGATCAGCAGCACCTCGACCAGCCGTGCGAGCACCAGCTCGCGGCCGGCGGCGCGGCCGGCCGCCTCCTCGCCCACCAGCCGAACGAGCGTCGATAGCCGGTCCACGCCGCGCACGTGCACCACAGGCGGCAGCAGCGACACGAGCGACGCGGCATCGGGCGAGTCGAGCACGAAGTAGCCACCCTGCAGGCGCACATCGGGGCGGCCACCGCGAGTTCCGTGCCGCACCTCGCCGGTCGTATTCCGCGTCGCGTGCGGGTCGAGGCGCACCGGCGTCACCGGGAGGAAGCCAGACATCGTGAAGCCGGGCGTCGCCGGCAGCAGCACGAAGTCGCCGGCCTCGAGTGTCATCGGCGCCTGTCGGTCCAGCGCCAGCCGGCACCGGCCGTCGATCACGATGCAGAAACTCGGGTGGCCGAACGGCGCGTACCGTACGCCCCAGCGGCCGGCGCCACTGATGCCCTTGGAGAACACCGTGCGCGGCCGCAGCAGGGTGATGAGGTCGCTGAGTGGATCGGGCATGATTGGACGATCGCGAATGAATCGTGGACTCTACGTAGTTGAGAGTCCGCGGATGCGGTTCTACGGTAGCACCATGCCTACCGTCTTCATCACTGGTTGCTCCTCCGGCTACGGCCTCGAGACCGCGCGGCACTTCCTCGCGCGCGACTGGCAGGTCGTCGCCACCATGCGCACGCCGCGTCCCGACGTCCTGCCGGTCTCGAATCAGCTGCGCATCCTGCCCCTCGACGTCACCCGGCCGACCTCGATCGAGGCGGCCCTGGCCGCGGCGGGCCCGATCGACGTGCTGGTCAACAACGCCGGCATCGGCGTCGTCGGCGCCTTCGAAGCCACGCCGATGGCCACGACGCGAGACGTGTTCGAGACCAACACGTTCGGCGTCATCGCCATGACCCAGGCCGTCGTGCCGCAGTTCAGGAAGCGTGGCGCCGGTGTGATCGTGAACGTGACGTCGACCACCACCCTCGCCGCGATGCCGCTGGCCGCGGTGTACACGGCCAGCAAGACCGCCATCAGCGGCTTCACGGGATCGTTGGCCCTCGAGCTCGCCTACTTCGGCGTGCGGGTGAAGCTCGTGGAGCCCGGCTACGGTCCGTCCACGAGCTTCGGCAGCAACGGCGCGGCCCGCATGCAGGGCCTGATTCCCGCTGCCTATGCGCCCTACGCCGAGCCGATCTTCGCGGCGTTCGCGCAGCCGTCAGCGATCACGACCGTCCAGGACGTGGCCGAAGCGGTCTGGGGCGCGGCGACCGACGGCTCTGACCGCCTGCACTACCCCGCCGGCGCGGACGCGATTGCCTTGGCGGGGGGCGCCTGAATCAGCGCCCACGGCTGATCGACACATCCTTGACGCCCCGCGGTGGTGCGGCACAAACGACTAGGCTGGAGGGGATGTCACATCGGGCCATCCTGTCTCGTCATCCAGGTGAACCCCGTCACACGGAGACACCGATGACCCGACTCAACCCGTTCGCCCACCTCGCCCTGTTCTCGCCGCTCATCGCCTGCGGCAAGGCCGCCATCGCCGGGCTCGAGCCCACGCTGGCCAAGCTCATCGAGATCCGCGCCTCGCAGATCAACGGCTGCGCCGTCTGCCTGCACATGCACACGCGCGAGGCCCGCGCCCACGGCGAGACGGAGGAGCGGCTCTACCTGCTCGACGGCTGGCGTGAGTCCCCGCTCTACACCGAGCGTGAGCGCGCGGCGCTGGGGTGGACCGAGGCGCTCACCCGCATGGATCCAGGGGGCGTGTCCGACGCGATCTACGACGCGCTGCGGCAGCAGTTCACCGAGGAGGAGCAGATCCACATCACGCTGCTCGTCGGCGCCATCAACGCGTTCAACCGCATCAACGTCGGGTTCCAGGTGCAGCACGCGGCCACGACGCCGGGCAAGGCCGCGTGATGTCGATGAGTGACGGCCAGGACGCGGCGGAGGTCTTCGCTCCGCTGCGTCCGCGCCTGACCCGCATCGCCTACCGGATGCTCGGCTCCGTGGCCGAAGCCGAGGACGTCGTGCAGGACGCCTTCCTGCGCTGGGTGGACGTGGACCGCGCGACGATCCGCGAGCCCGAGGCGTTCCTGCGCCGCGTGGTCACTCGCCTGGCGCTCGACGTGCTGAAGTCGGCGCGACGCCAGCGCGAGACCTATCCGGGCGAATGGCTGCCCGAGCCGATGGTCGATGCCGCCCCCGACGACCTCGACGACGTGACGCTGCCGCTGATGCTGGCGCTCGAGCGTCTCTCGCCGCTCGAACGCGCCGCCTTCCTGCTGCACGACGTGTTCGGGGCCGGCTTCGACGAGGTCGCCGAGACCATTGGCCGCGACGCCGCGACCTGCCGGCAGCTCGCCAGCCGGGCGCGCACCCACGTACGGGCGGAACGGCCGCGGTTCCCGGTGGCCCGCGAACGTGGACTGGCGATCGCGGAGGCGTTCTTCACCGCCTCGCGCGGCGGCGACATGACGGCGCTGCGGGCGCTGCTCGCGGCCGATGTCACGATTCACGCCGACGGCGGCGGCAAGCGCCCGGCATCCCTGGCGCCGATCGTGGGCATCGAGGACGTGGTGCGCGTGCACGCGCAGCTCGCGCCGCTCTTCGCGAAGGGCGGCTGGCGGGTGATGCGCTACGGCCTCATCGACGGCCTGCCCGGGTTCGTGACGCTCGAGGCTGACGGCGTGCTGCAGACGACGGCGCTCGAGATCGTCGACGGCCGCGTCGTCAACATCTACGTCGTGCGCAATCCCGACAAGCTGCGCCACCTCGACGACGCGGTGCACTGAGGGGCGGCCCGCCTCGGCGTTGGCAGGGGCGGGAAGGACGGGCTATACGTAGCACTGCGCCGGGCTCAGCGCCGGTGCGCTCCCATGGATCCCGTCTTCCGATTCGCGCTGCGCGACGCCTCGCCCGACGACCTCGACGCGCTCGCCACGTTGTGGCTCGACGGCTGGCGCGATGGGCATGACGGCCTGTTGCCGCCGGCCCTCGCGAGATTCCGGACCTACGAGAGCTTTCGAGCACGGCTCGCCGAGGGGCTGTCCGCGGTGCGGTCGCCGACGGACCGCTCGCGCCGGCGGGCTTCTGCATGATCAAGGGCGACGAGCTCTACCAGCTCTACGTCTCGCGCGAGGCGCGCGGCACGGGCGTGGCGGCCGCGCTGCTGGACGACGGCGAGGCGCGGATCGCTGCCAGCGGCGTGTCCTGCGCGTGGCTGGCGTGCGCGATCGGCAACGACCGGGCCGCGCGCTTCTACGAGAAGCGCGGCTGGCGCCGGGCCGGCATCGTGACCAACGAGCTCGAGACGCCGGACGGGCCGTTCCACCTGGACATCTGGCGCTACGAGAAGCCGCTGCGGGCCGCGGCGATCCGCTGATCCCTCAACTTTCCTCCATGAGTTCTCGTCGAACGGTCGAGGAGCGCGTGCCGATGACCCGACCGATGTCTCGAATGGCGGCCGTTGCCGTCACGCTGGTGCTGGCCGGCGCCGCCGTTGCCGCTCAGCAGGCCGACTGGCGGGCATACGGCGGCGACCCCGGCGGCGAACGCTATTCGCCGCTCACCGGCATCCGCCGCGAGAACGTCGCCAGACTCGAGGTGGCGTGGACCTATCGCACCGGCGACGCCTACACCCCGACGGTCGGCCGGCCCACGGCGCACGAAGCCACGCCGATTCTCGTCGGCGACCAGTTGGTGCTGAACACGCCGCTCGGCCGCGTGATCGCGCTCGATCCCACCACCGGGCGGGAACGCTGGCGGTTCGACGTCGAGGTCCCGCGCGACAAGGGCTGGGGCGACTACGGCAGCCGCGGCGTCGCGCTGTGGGAACGCGGCGCCCAGCGGCGCCTGTTCGTGGCGACGATCGACGCACGTCTCGTCGCCATCGACGCCGCCACGGGCACGAGGGTCACGACCTTCGGCGAGCGCGGCGAAGTCGACCTGCGCAAGGGCCTGCGGGTCCCGCCGACCGGCTTCGCCGACTACGCCATGACCTCGCCGCCGGCGGTGGTGCGCGACGTGGTGGTGGTGGGCTCCGCCGTCGCCGACGGCACCGACAAGCCGCATCCCAGCGGCGAGGTCCGCGGCTTCGACGCCGTGAGCGGGAAGTTGCTGTGGAGCTGGGACCCGGTGCCACAGACGCCAGGCACGCCGGGCGCCGACACATGGAAGGGGCGCAATGTCGCGCGCACGGGCGGCGCGAATGCGTGGTCGGTGATGGTGACCGACGCCGCGCTCGGGCTCGTGTTCGTGCCCACGAGCAGCCCCAGCCACGACTATTTCGGCGGCGAGCGCCTGGGCGACAACCTGTTCGCCAACTCGGTCGTCGCGCTGCACGCCGCAACCGGCCAGCGGGCGTGGCACTTCCAGACCGTGCACCACGACCTGTGGGACTACGACGTGGCCGCACCGCCGATCCTCTTCGACTGGCGCCGCGACGGCCGCACGGTGCCAGCCGTGGCGCTGGCGTCGAAGAACGGTCACGTGTTCGTGCTCGACCGGCGCGACGGCCGGCCGCTGCTCCCGGTCACCGAGCGGCCGGTGCCGCAGACAGACGTCGCGGGCGAGGTCACGGCGCCGACGCAGCCGTTCCCGTCGGCACCGGCGTCACTCGCGCGTACACGGCTCACCGCGGCCGACGTGTGGGGCGCCACCGACGCGGATCGCGACTGGTGCCGGCAGGCCATCGCCGGCCTGCGTAACGACGGGCTGTTCACGCCGCCGTCCCTGCAGGGCTCGCTCGTCGTGCCTGGCAACATCGGCGGCGTGGCGTGGGGCGGCATGGCGCACGACCGGGCCAACGACCTGCTGGTGATGGCGGTCAACGACCTGGCCGCGGAGGTGCGGCTGGTGAAGCGCGAGGCCGTGGCCGCCGAACGATCGGCCGGACGCCTGAGCGGCGAATTCGAGTTCCACCCACAGCTGGGGACCGACTACGGCGTCGTGCGACGGTTCCTGCTCGCCCCCGGGTCGCGGCTGCCGTGCACGCCGCCCCCCTGGGGCTCGCTCGTGGCGGTCAAGGCCTCGACCGGTGAGATCGCGTGGCGCACGCCGTTCGGCCGCATCCCGTGGGCGGAGGCGTTCCCGGAAGCGCCGACGTGGGGCTCGTTCGCGCTCGGCGGCCCCATTGCCACGGCCGGCGGCCTGGTCTTCTCGGCGGGCACGCTCGACGCCGCGATCTACGCGTTCGACGCCGCCACGGGCACTCAGCTGTGGCGCGGCGCGCTGCCGACGAGCGCGCGCGCCACGCCCATGACCTATCGCGGCCGCGACGGACGTCAGTACTTGGTGATCTCGGCCGGCGGTCACGCCGTCGACGGCGGCATGCCGATCGGCGACCACGTCGTGGCGTTCGCGTTGCCGGCCGGCACGAAGTAGTCCGCGCCCCGTTGCGGCATGATCGGAACCGTATGCCGGCACCCGACGGCGCCCTGCTGCTCGAGGCCCTGCTCGAGTCGTGGACGCGCAATCACACGATCACGCTGAACCTGCTACGCACGCTGCCCGAGGGCGGCCTCGACGCGCGCGCCACGCCCGACGGCCCGACGGTCGCACAGCAGTTCATGCACCTCCATCACGAGCGGCTGATCTCCGTGTCAGAGGAAGCGCCGGAGTTCGCGCGTCCACTGCCCGACGAGGAATGGGCGGTCGAACCCGATCGGCTGCGCATCGCCGCCCGGCTCGAGGAGAGCGCTGCGGCCGTGCGCGACGCCGTACGCGGCCGCATCGCGGCGGGACGCACGCTCGACCTCAACTACGGCCATCCGCTGCTCATGCTGCAGCTGCTGCTGTGGCACGACGGCTACCACCATGGGCAGATCAAGCTGGCGTTGAAGGCGTCGGGGCTGGCCATCCACAACGACGTCGCCGGGCCGCTCACCTGGGACGTCTGGCGCCGCCGGATGGAGTCCGCGTAACCAGGCGCGCCACAGGGTCAACCAAATGGACATGACGCCGAACGCGATACCAGGCCGTGATGCAGGACAGTCCGCGCATTGGAACGGCGCGGCCGGGCGCGCCTGGGTCGACGGACAGACGTTGATGGACCGTGTGCTGCAGCCGTACGAAGATCGGCTCGTCGAGGCCGTGCCACCAGGCTTCGAGGGATCGGTGCTCGACGTCGGGTGCGGCACCGGCAGCACCACGCTGGCGTGCGCCCGCCGCGTCGGCCGCGAGGGACGGGTCGCCGGCGTCGACATCTCCGAGCCCATGCTGGCGCTGGCCCGCGAGCGGGCCGCGCGCGAGGGGTCGCGGGCCGCGTTCATCGCCGCCGACGCCGAGACCTACGGCTTCGAGCCGGCCAGCGTCGATCTGGTCCTGTCGCGCTTCGGCGTGATGTTCTTCGCCGATCCGGTGGCGGCCTTTACCAATCTGCGACGTGCCGCTCGCGCCGGCGGGGCGCTCCGGTTCATCGCCTGGCGCAGCGCCGCCGAGAACCCGTTCATGACCACGGCGGAGCGCGCCGCCGCGCCGCTGCTGCCGGCGCTGCCGCCGCGGCCAGCCGGCGGGCCCGGACAGTTCGCCCTGGCGGATGGCGCGCGGCTCCGCGCGATCCTCGCCGACAGCGGCTGGACCGGCGTCGACGTGCGCGCCCTTGACGTCCCGTGCGTGATGCCGGAAGCGCAGCTCGTGCCCTACCTCTCGCGCCTCGGGCCGGTCGGCATGGCGCTGCAGGGCGCGGACGACGCCACCCGCGAGCGCGTCCTCGCGGCCGTGCGCCCGGCGTTCGACTCGTTCGTTCACGGCGACGAGGTCCGGTTCACCGGCGCCTGCTGGCTGGCGACGGCGAGCGTGACGTCGCCCACGCCCTGATATTGCATTCCAATATCGAGATCGGATATCGTCGCCGCCGTCGAACCAGACGATGGCACGCCTCGACCTGATGAAGGGCACGCTCGCGTTGCTGATCCTGCGCACGCTGGAGCTCGAGCCGCGTCACGGCGTGGCCATCGCCGATCGTATCCAGCAGACGACGCGCGGCACGTTCCACGTCCGGCCGGGCTCGCTGTTCCCCGCCCTGCACCGGCTCGAACAGGAGGGCGCCATCGCCGGCGACTGGTCGATCGTCGACGGCCGACGCATCAAGACCTACCGGCTGACGTCCGCGGGGCGCCGGCAACTGGCGGCCGGCGCCCGCGATTGGGCGCGCGTGGTCGAGGCGATGCGGCTGGTGCTCGAGACGGAGTAGACGGTGGGGCTCATCGCGCGCGCAGCCAGCGTGTGGCGGACGATCGCGCGAGGCCGGCGTCTCGCTGCCGACCTCGACGCCGAGCTGGGCGCGTGGGTCGACGAGCACGTCGAGCGCCGCGTGCGCCGCGGTGAGGCGCCCGAGGCGGCGCGGCGGGCAGTGCTCGCCGAAATGGGCGGCGTCGAGCCGGTCAAGGAACAGGTGCGGGACGTGCGCATGGGCCGGCTGCTCGACGAGACGCTGCGCGACGTCGCGCACGCGTGGCGGGGCTTCCGGCGCACGCCGGCATTCACGCTCGCCGCGCTGGCCACGCTGGCCCTGGGCGTCGCCGCCGTGACCACCATCTTCAGCGTGGCGCATGCGCTGCTGCTGCAGCCGTTGCCGTTCCGCGATCCGGATCGCCTGGTGTTCGTGTGGGCCGATCAGACGGCAGAAGGCTATCCGCGCGCGCCGCTCTCCGGCCCCGAGCTGCGTGATCTCGACGAACGCAGCACGCGGTTCGAGGGCTTCGGCGCGATCTGGGCGACCACCGCGGCGCTCACCGGCGACGATCTGCCCGAGCAGCTTCGCATCGGCCTCGTGACGAGCGACTTCTTCTCGCTGCTGGGGGCCGAGGCGGCGCTCGGCCGCACGTTCACCATCGACGACGAGTCGGTGGAGGGCGCCACGTCGATCCTGCTCAGCGATGCCGTCTGGCGCCGGCGCTACGGCGGCGATGCCGGCATCGTCGGCCGGCGGGTGGACGTGAACGGACGCCCCGCCATCGTCGTCGGCGTCATGCCAGCGGGCTTCCGGCTGATGATGCCGCCCGATTCCGCCGTGCCCGATGACCTCGAGGCGTTCCAGCTCTTCAACCGGCGCTTCACCGAAGGACCGCGCGGGCAGCGGTACCTGCGGGTCATCGGCCGCATGCGAGCGGAGGTCGGCGACCTCGACGCCATCGCCGACGTCGCCCGCGTGGGCCGCGAGATCTCTGCCGCGCACGCGTTCTACGGCGCGTCGGGGCGCCAGTTCGAGACCGTGCCGCTGCACGTCGACGCGATGAACGACGTGCGCCGCCCGCTGCAGGTGCTGAGCGCCGGCGTCGGACTGCTGCTGCTCATCGCCTGCATCAACGTGGGCAGCCTGCTGGTCGCGCGGGCGGCGGCGCGGGCGCGCGAGGCGGCGTTGCGCACCGCGCTCGGGGCCGGCCGCGCACGCCTGTTCCGGCAGCATCTCGTCGAGACGCTCGTGCTCGGGGCGATGGGTGGGGCTCTCGGCGTCGGCCTCGGCTACTGGGGCCTGCGACTGCTGTTGCGCTTCACTCCCGAGGCGTTGGGCCGGCTGCACCTGGCGACGATGAATCTCCCGGTCGTGGCGGTGTCGCTGGGCACGGTGCTGTCGTGGATGGCGGTGCTGGCCCTGGCGCCGGCGAGTCAGGCGCCGTCGGCGTCGATGCTCGAAGCGGTGCTCGACGATCGCGGACACACGGCCGGGCGCGGCCGCGGACGCCTCCGCCGGGCGCTGACCGTCGCGCAGCTCGCGCTGAGTGTCGTGCTGGTGCTGATGGCGTTGCTGCTCACACGCACGGTGCAGCGGGTGCAGCAGTCCGATCCCGGGTTCGAGGCCGGCGGCGTGGTCTCGTTCCGCGTCGCGCTTCCCGGCACACGCTACCCGACGCAGGAGGCCTTCAACGCCTTCTCGCGCCGCATGCAGGAGTCGCTGGCGGCGCTGCCGGGCGCCACGGCCGCGGCCTCGTGGAGTCACGCGCCGTACGACCACGTCCCGAACTGGGGCGGACCCTACATCGCCGTCGAAGGGGCGGACGCGTCCACCGCGCCGCAGGCCGACTATCGCGCCGTGTCGCCGGGCGGCATGGAGCTCCTGCAGGTCCGTCTGCTGGAAGGCCGATGGTTCAGCGAGACCGACGACCTCTCGACGGCGCCGGTCGTGATCGTCGACCAACGGCTGGCGCAGCGCACCTGGCCGGGAGCGTCGGCGGTGGGCCGGCGCCTGGCCGTGGACCCGTTCGTCACCGGCACGCCGGCCACCTGGGCCACGGTCGTCGGCGTGGTGACGCACGTGCGACACCGCTCGCCCAGCGACGAGGTGCGCGATCAGGTCTACTTCACCGCCAGGCAGGCGACGCGCAACCCGTCCGTGTATCTCGTGAAGGCCGGCGCCGACGCCGCGGGACTCGTGCCGGCGATTCGCGACACGCTGCGGACGCTCGACCCGGCCCTGCCGATCTACGACGTGCAGCCACTGACGGCCTACGTCGATCGGGCCCGGGCGCTGCGGTCCTTCACCGCGGTGCTGGCGGCGTTGTTCGCCGCGGCGGCCCTGCTGCTCGCGGCGGTGGGCATCCACGGCGTGGTGGCGTACGCCGTGACCGAGCGGCAACGCGAGTTCGGTGTCCGCCGTGCCCTGGGCGCGGGATCACGCGAACTGGCCGGCCTGGTCGTGGGCGAGTGCGCGGTGATGACGGCCGCCGGCCTGACCCTGGGCCTGCTGGGCGCCGCCGCCGGCGGGTCGTGGCTGCAGACGCAACTCGTGGGCATCGTGCCCTGGGACCCGCCATCGGTCGCCGGCACGGTGGTGGTGCTGGTGGTCGCCGCGCTGCTCGCCTGTGCGGCACCGGTGCGACGTGCGCTCCGCGCCGACCCGGCCGTGGTGCTGCGTCAGGCGTGAGGTGACGATGCCCATGCTGCCGGCCGCCGTCGGTGCCCGCGTCGCCTCCATCGATCTCGTGCGCGGCCTCGCCATGGTGCTCATGGCGATCGATCACGTACGCGTCTACTCGGGCCAGCCGGCCGGCGGGCCCACGCCCGGCATCTTCTTCACGCGATGGGTCACGCATTTCGTGGCGCCGGCGTTCGTGTTCCTCGCCGGCACGGCGGCGTTCTTCCATGGCCGGCGCCTCAACGGCGTGGGCGCGCTGTCGTCGTTCCTCGTAGTGCGCGGACTCTGGCTCGTGCTGCTCGAGCTCACCGTGCTGCGGGTGGCGTGGACGTTCAATCTGGACTTCGCGAACTACATGCTGGCCGGCGTGATCTGGATGATCGGCTGGTGCCTGGTGCTGATGGCCGCGGTCGTGCACCTGCCGCTCATGGCGATCGGCGCGCTTGGCGTGGCGGTGATCGCGGGCCACAACGTCGTCGACATGGCCGCACCGGCGTTGCAAGCATGGTTCGGCGAAGCCGGACCGCACTGGCTCCTGCGGATCCTGTACTTCGGCGGCGCCGTCGAGCTCGGGCCGGGCGGTCCACCGCTCCTGGTGCTCTTCGTGATCGGGCCGTGGCTGGGCGTGATGATGGCCGGCTACGCGTTCGGCGCCGTGATGGCCTGGCCGGTCGAACGTCGCCGCCGCTTCTGCCTGCGCGTCGGCCTCGCGCTCACGATCGCCTTCCTGGTCGTGCGCGGACTCGACGGCTACGGCGACCCGCGGCCGTGGCACGCGAGCCGGCTGCCGGCGCCGCTCGCCTTCCTCAACACCACGAAGTACCCCGCGTCGCTGTCGTTCCTGCTGATGACCCTCGGGCCCACGATCCTGGCCGTCGGCCTGGCCGAGCGCTGGTCGGGACGCGTGGCGCAGGTGGTCGTCACCTTCGGACGGGTGCCGCTGCTCTACTACCTGCTGCACATCCCGGTGATCCACCTGGCGGCGATCGGCGTGTCGATCGTGCGCGAGGGCCGCGTGAACCCGTGGCTGTTCGGCAACCATCCCATGGCGCCGCCACCGGTGCCCGACGGCTACCTGTGGAGTCTCGGGCTTCTCTACGCGGTGTTCGCCGTGTGCGTGGCCGTGCTCTACGTGCCGTGCCGCGCGTTCGCGCGGCTGCGCGCAGAGCGCCGGGCCCCGTGGATGACGTGGTTCTAGGACGCGCGCCCCACGCCCCACGGGACCTGCCGCCGCGTCGCGATCAGCGCGGCATGTTCTCGGCGAGCTGCACGATGCGCAGGTGATTCCCGAACGGATCGCGGATGCCGATGTCGGTGCCGTAGAAGTGCGTCACCGGCTCCTGCGTGATCTCGACGCCCTTCGCCTTCAGGTCCTCGTAGACGGCCTGGCAGTTGCTGGTCGTGAAGCCGGCCGTAAAGCCCGAGGCGCCCTTGGAGATGAGCTCGCGAATCCTGGCCGCGGCGTCGGGGTCGACCGACGGCGGGCCCGGACGCTCGAGCAGGATGTCGCGGCCGACCTGACCGGGCACGCGCACGGTGAGCCAGCGCATCTCGCCCAGGTCCATGTCGCCGCTGACTTCCAGGCCGAGCTTGCCGACGTAGAACTCCAGCGCTTCGTTCTGATCGAACACCCAGATGTGGGTGATGTTGATGCTGTTGAGCACGACTCTGTCTCCGGTAGGTGGGCCGGATCGTCCGGCCGGCTTCGACTGTAGTCAGCGGCGGCGCCGGTCCGCTTCTCCGAAACTGCTCGATCTCGTGAACGGGCGCGACCACGCCATCGCGAAGCACGTGGGTACGGCCGACGTGGGCGAGCGGCGCTGGTAGACCGACGGCGACACGCCGACGATCGCGGCGAAGGTGCGGCTGAAGGTGCCGAGGCTGTTGAAGCCCACCGCGAAGCAGGCGTCGGTGACGCTCGTGCCGCGGAGCAGCAGGGCCATCGCCCGCTCGACGCGCCGCCGCTGCAGGTAGCGGTGCGGAGTCTCGCCGAAGACGGCCCGGAACGTCCGGATGAAGTGCGCCTCGGAGCAGCCCGCCACTGCTGACAGCGCCCGGATGTCGAGCGGATCCGCGTAGGTGCGGTCCATGCGGTCGCGGGCGCGCAGCATGCGCCGGTTGCGATCCTCGCTGGCGTGGCTCACCCGATCGAGTGTATGCCGGGGCGTGCGGTCCGCGCGTTCGCGGCCTTCTGTCACACTGGGCGCCCGTTCGTGTCCAAGAGAATGTGGGAATGATTCCGCCCAATCCGTTCGCCGACACGCCCGACGGCGACGCCGACGACCTGGTGCTGGTGCGGCGCGCGCAGGGCGGCGACCGCGACGCCCTCGAGACGATCGTGGGCCGCCACCAGGCGTGGATCTACAACCTCGTGCTGCGGATGGTGTATCACCCGCACGACGCCGAGGACGTGACGCAGGAGGTGCTGGTCAAGCTGCTGACGTCGCTGTCGACCTTCGCGGGCCGCAGCCGGTTCCGCACCTGGCTGTACCGGGTCGTCGTGAACCACGTGTTGAACATGAAGCGCGCGCGAGGCGAAGCCGCCGAGTGGACGTTCCGGCGCTACGGCGACGGCCTCGACGGCGCGCCCGACACCGAGTTGCCCGATCCGAACACGGTGCCGGTCGAACTGCACCTCATCGTCGATGAGTCGCGCATCACGTGTTCCTCCGGCATGCTGCTCTGCCTCACGCGCGAGCAGCGGCTGGTCTACGTGCTGGGCGAGATCTTCGGCGTCTCCGACGTGGTGGGCGCAGAGCTGCTCGACACCACGCGCGAGAACTTCCGCCAGAAGCTGGCGCGCGCGCGGCGCGACCTCCACAGCTTCATGCACGACAAGTGCGGCCTCGTGAACACGGCCAATCCCTGCCGGTGCGCGAAGAAGACGCGGGCGTTCATCGACGCCGGCTTCGTGACCCCCGACGGCCTGCTGTTCGCCCGCGCCCACGTGCAGCGCGTGCGCGACGTCGCCCCGCGCCTGCACGACGACGTCAACGCCCTGGACACGGCCTACGCCGAAGTGCACCGCGCGCATCCGTTCCAGCCGGCGCCCGACCTCGTCGCCAGCGTGCGCGCGCTGCTGGCGCAGCCGCGGTTCCGCACGCTGCTCGACCCTCACTGACCCGGAGACCGCTGACATGGACACGTTCGACCCGCAGGAAATCATCGCCCTCGAGCGCGGGGCGCTCGACCGCTGGGGCGCTGGCGACCCACACGGCTACCTCGAGCTCATGGCGCCCGAGGTCACCTATTTCGATCCGGCGCGGGAACGGCGCATCGACGGCCACGCGGCCATGACCGCGACCCTCGAGCCGCTGATGGGCAAGATTCGCGTTGATCGCTATGACATGCAGCAGCCGAAAGTGCAGCGGCACGGCGACATGGCCCTGCTGACCTTCAACCTGGTGAGCTACCAGCGTCAGGGTGACGGCCTCGAGAAAGCCGTCGCCCACTGGAATTCCACCGAGGGGTACGCGAGCATCGATGGCCGGTGGCGCCTGGTGCACAGCCACTGGTCGTTCGTGCAGCCCGAGTTGAAGACCGCGGTCACCGAGGAAGGGTGACTGTGACCCTGGAGGAGTGACGTGCTCTACGCATTCGACGGCACCTGGAACCTCGACAAGCCCGGCACCGACCGCGACACCAACGTCGCCTGGTTCCGGCGTGCCTACGACGGTCAGGTCGTTTACTGGCAGGGCGTCGGGACGCGCTTCGGCGCGCCCGGCCGAGTCGTCGGCGGGCTCACCGGCGCCGGCGGCCGCGAGCGGGTCGACGAGGCCGTGCAGATGGCCGTGCTCGCACAGGACAGCCCCGACCCGGAGATTGACGTGGTCGGCTTCAGCCGCGGCGCGGCGCTGGCGCTGCATTTCGTCAACCAGCTCGCCAAGCTGCCGGCACCGCCACCCGTCCGCTTCCTCGGCCTGTGGGACTGCGTGCCGTCGTTCGGCGTCGCTGTCGTGGACGCGAACCTCGGCTGGGACCTCGAGCTTCCGGACAACGTGGCCAAGTGCTACCACGCCCTGGCCCTCGACGAGCGGCGACAGTCGTTCCACCTGCACCGGCCCGACGCCCGCGTCGAGCACGCCGATCAGGAAGGCCGGCTCTTCGAGGTGTGGTTCCGGGGCGTGCATTCAGACGTGGGCGGCGGCAATGTCAATCCCGGTCTGTCGAGCATCCCGCTGGCGTGGATGTTCACGAAGGCCGTGGCCGCGGGCGTGCCGTTGCGGGCGCCGATCGTCGCCGAGAACGTCGGCCGCCGCGATCCCGCGGCCAAGGTCTCGTCGGCGCCGTGGTACGACGTGGTGAAGAACACGCCTCGGGTGGTGCGCTGGAACGACCAGGTGCACGACTCGGTGCGCCTGATCGACGGCGGCATCAACCCGCCCATCGGCCTGGCGGTCGTCGACGACAGCGGCGCGGCGCGCGGCAAGTTTGCGATGGCGTGAGCTGAGCGCTGTCGCCGCGCTGCGGCGCCGCGACATCATGCCTCGGGTCTGCGGCTGGTCTGGCTCCGAGTGTCGAAGCGTCGAGCGGTGGCCCGGGCACCCAGTCGGGTCCCGTCGTGTGACAGCCCTCTGACGACCGGGCGCTGCGGAGCGATCCCGATATCGCGCCCGATCGCCAGCGGGCGCCCGTCACACGCCACCCGCCAGCCCAGGCCGGTGCCGCTCGGGCAGGAGCTTCGCAAGCAGATCACAGCCGCTGACCCGATGCACGATGCCGCGCCGCCGCAGCGCGACGACAAAAGAGGCTCGACGCGACTGGAGGATCAGACCGCCCGGCGTTTGTCGTGCGCGAACGCGGTGATCCAGCGTTCGACGCGCTTCGCCACTTCGCGTCGCGGCATCGCCTCGTCGAGCGCCACTGTCTGTGCCGGCGCGTCCTCGTCGGCGACGTGAACCCGCAGGCGACGCAGGCCCCAGCCGTCGGGTGCCGGCCGCAGGATCTCGCGCAGCGCAGTGCCGGCCACCCCCATCTTGCGGAGGTGGTTCTGCACGCGCACGTGCACCAGCGCCGCCTCGTCGGTGGTCGCGTGGGCCAGGACGAAGTAGCCGGCCGTGAACGCGAACGGATGTCCGTCCTCGCGGCGCGGGCTCTCCACCATCACCCGGATCGGATGCAGGGAAAGCGGCGTGTCGGTGGCGGTCTGGTCGAGCAGCGACGCCACCAGCTCCGCCTCCCAGAAGTTGAGGCCCAGCGGCGACTCCTGCCACGCCTGCCGCTCCTGTGCCCGGCGCTCCGGCGTCCACTGCGACCAGGTCGTGTGATCGGGCAGCGCCCGGCCGATCTCGCGCCCCGGCACGCGGACACGGCCGGGACGCAGGTCGAGCCGCTCGGCGCAGAAGCGCTGGAAGCGCGGATCGTAGGTGGCCGCCGTCACCGCCCAGGTCGCGCACAACATCCCCGACCACGACCAGTGCCGGAACAGGTTCATCCAGCCGCGGTTGTCGATGTGGTCGTGGTGATCGCCGAGCCGGAACTCGATGTAGACGTCCTCCATCAGCTGCAGCATCTGGTTGCAGACATAGAAGCCGGCGCGCCGTTGCGTCTCCTCGGGCGGCAGCCAGTAGTTCACGCCGGGTGTCGGCGTCGCGGTGTCCATGAGGGCCGTCACGTCCTCGCGGCCCGTGGCCATGAGGCAGGCCCACTCGGGGAAGACCTGGGCGTCGAGGAACCTGAGGTCGTCGTTGCCGCGCACCGCGTCCCAGATGGCGTTGAGCGCGCGCGAGTACTTGCCGATGCCGTCGTCGGGCCCCGGCGCCGCCGGCGTCCAGCGCTGGCGGAGCAGACGGAACATCTCCACCGGCGACACCGGCGCGCTGCCGTGCACGCGCACCACCTCGAACACGCGATGGCCAACGTGGTAGCCGAGTGCACGGTAGCTCTCGAACTGCGACTCGTTGAAGAACTGGTCGGCGGTGGACTGGTGCGGGAACTCGGGGTGCAGCGAGGCGTAGCGCAGCACGTCGGTGGGCTCGTCGCCAGTCAGCGACGCCTTGACGTAGACCAGCGTGCCGGGGGCCTGCGCGCGGTCGACCTGCTCGTAGTGAATGGTGCCCACGGCGCAGTGCGATTCGCTGCGGCCAGCCTCGGGGCGGATGCCGGCGACATCGATCTCGATGTCGATGCCGAAGTCGGCGCGCACTTTCTCGATGGCGTTGCCGAGGTCCTCGAACGTGACGGCGCCGTCCTGGCCGGCGTCGCTGACGATGATGAACGGGCAGCGGCGGCGCACGAGCTCGTAGACGCCGAGGTTCTCGAAGTGCCCGCCGTCCGACAGGTACACGAAGTCGCGTTCGGCGGTGGTGAGGCCGAGCAGCTCGCTGGACAGCTCGACGAGCGACAGCCGCTTGCGTGAGTAGGTCCAGCTCGAGACCGAGTGCGGGTTGCGCATCCACCAGCCGAGCCGCACGTTGAACACCGTCATCAGGAACGACAGCGTGGGCGACGTGTGGTAGCCCATGTTGGGCGAGGCGGCGGCGCCCGACGTGGCCATGGCCAGGCCCACGCCGAGGGGATTGCCGCCATAGGCCGCGGTGGAGGCGAATGCACTCAGCACCGGCGCCGGAGGCGGCGTGGCGGCGGCGACCCGGCCGCGATCGTTCTGCTCGTCGACGCGATACTCGTAGCCGCAGACGTCGGGCGTGAACACGAATGCCGCCGCCTTGCGCTGCTGCCACGCCAGGTTCTTCCCGCCCACCAGGTTGATCGCCGCGTTGAAGATCGGATACGGGCGCAGCGGGCCTGGCGCCGCCGCGAAGGCCAGCGGCAGATCGTCGTTGGGATCGAACCCGTGGAACGGGTGCGCCTTGCGCGCGGCGTTCGAGGCGCCCAGGTAGCAGCGCACCAGGCGATTCCTGTAGAACGCGTGCATCGAGAACTCGTTGAGGTCGGCACGGCGTGACAACCACCACGCCAGCAGCCCCAGCACCACGACGCCCACGAGCGCCTCGAAGGCCGACTCCGGCACGCGAATCTTCCGCAGCGTCACCGCGAGCAGCACGAGGTAGCCGAGGATGAAGACCGTCGGTGCGATCCGCCCGGCGCGATCGCGCCACGTCGATCCGCCGTTGTCGCGCGTCTGGCTCGATCGGCCCGCCATCACGCCCGACCCGGTGATGGCCGCCCACAGGAAGCCGACGAACGTGCGCTTCGCGCCGGTGGCGTCGAAGGAGTCGGCGGCACGTTCGAGCAGCTTCGGTGCATGCACGCCCAGGAACACGAGCGCGGACAGGATGGCCGTGCCCAGCAGCACCTGGCCGCCGACGCGCGCCCACCACTCGCGGGTCTCGTCCGAGAGCTGCGTGCCGGCCAGGCCGATGTGTGCGGTGACGGCGATGAGGAACGCCAGCACGAGCAGCGGCATGCGGAACTCGACGAAGTTCGTCCACACCAGCGGCTCGGTGAACTTCACCGCCACGAACGCGCCGATGAGGCCGGCCGCGAACGCGAACGCGGTGGTCTTGCCCCAGGCGAGCAGCGCGGCGATCCAGTCCGTGCGCACGACCGCCGCCGGCTCGCCCTGGGCCTGCGCGCGGCGCCGTTCGCGCGCCGCGGCGAGGGTGCGTGAGAGATACGCCAGCGCCAGGCCGATGGCCCACGCAAGGGCGTATCCCACCGCCGCCTGCACGACGTGCCACGGCACGGGGCCGTCGGCCGGCGGCAGCACATCGATGATCGACGCCACGATGGCCATGGCGACCACGATCGGCAGCACCACCTGCACCTGCACCCGCCAGCGCGGCGTCCAGTCGCTGCCGTCGGTGGTCCACGTGCCGTCGGCGAGCGGACGGGCCATGTTGGCGGCGCTGGTGGCGAACGCCACGACGAGCAGCGTGAACGCGACCAGCAGCAGCCGGGTCACGGCGGGCGCGTTCCAGATCGCCAGCAGCATCCAGTCGCTGTAGGTGCGGTGGATGAACCACGGCACGTAGAGCACGGCGAGCAGGCTCACGCTCAGCAGGGTGAAGGTGATCAGCAGGTTGCGCGTGACGGTACCCACCGCGGCCCACGTGTCGCCGCTGAAGAGTCCGAGCTTCGGCGTCAGGTAGTTGCTGTAGGCGCGCAGGAAGCGCACCTGGCGGGGCTCGTCGCCATGCAGCGCCAGCGCCTGCGGCAGTTGCCCGCGCCGCTGCAACGCGTAGAGCCACGCGCCGGTGTAGCCGCCGCCCGACACCGTCGACACGTAGTCGACGGCGGCGAAGAGGCCGAGCCGGTGCAGCGCCTGCACGAGGCCGAGCGCGAAGGTGGCGCTGCGAATGCCGCCACCGGAGATCGCCAGGCCGACCTCGGGCGGGCGGCCGATGCGTTCCTGCTCGATCGCACGCACCTGGTCCGACGTCAGCCCGCAGGCCGGCACCGGGCCCAGAGGCTGTGCCGGCGACGGCGCCGGATCCCGTGTCGGCTCTGGCCCTGCTGCGCTCATCGACGCCCTCGTTCCTCGGTGTCGCCTCGGGGAGGCGCGCTCAGCTGGTGGGACGGACCGCGCCACACCTTTCGCCTGGCCGGACTCGAATCTCTCACGGCCGAGGTCGACGGGCGCGAGCCTTGCAGTCCGCCCTTTCAGCCGCTCCGCCCCATGAGTCCGGAGCGCCAGTGGGTAACCGTTTACCCAGGAGGAGTAACTCAATGCGTATCACGCTCAAGCCCGTCGCGGTCCTGCTGCTTCCCGTCATGCTCGCCGCGTCGCCGGCCTTCGCCGCCCAGCGCGTCGTCGACGCGGCAGCTCTGCAACGGGCCCTGGCTGCCCAGAGCGCCGCCGAAGAGGCCACGCGCGCCGACGTGCGGCGCGTCCTCGATCGCGCCGAGGTGCAGGCCCTCGCGGCGCGGATGGGCCTCGACCTCGGCGACGCGCGGTCCGCGGTGGCCACGCTATCCGGCGTGCAGCTCGCCCAGGCCGCCGAACGCGCGCAGGCGGTAGACGTCGCCCTCGCCGGCGGTGCCGCGACGGTAGTCATCTCGCTGACCTCGCTGCTGCTGATCCTGATCATCGTCATCCTGCTCGCGGACTGACGGCCCGGCGGATGCGGGTTCCAGCGAGCACGCTGGCGGCCGTCGCGGGCGTCGTTCTGTTGGCGACGCCCGCCGCCGCGGCGGCTCAGGATAGCGCGCTCCGGGCGCCGGCGACAGTCGCCGGCCGCCTGCTCGACGTGCCGTTCCTGCCGCAGACGGAAGATCTCTGCGGCGGCGCGGCCGTGGCGATGGTGCTGCGCTATTGGGGCGATGGCGCCCGCCCCGACGACTTCGCCGCGCTCGTCGATCGCACGCGGGCCGGCATCGCCGCCGACGTGCTCGCGGCCGACGTCCGCCGCCGCGGCTGGACGTCGTTGCCATTCCAGGGAGCCCCGGGCCGCGCCGGCCTCGACGAGATGCGCGGGCATGTCGACGCCGGGCGGCCCGTCGTGGCGCTGATTGCGGTGGGGCCGGACCGCTACCACTACGTCGTGGTGGTAGCCGTGACGGACGACGCGCTGGTCGTGCACGACCCGGCGCAGGCGCCGTTCCGCGTGCTGCCGGCGGCGGCGTTCGACGAGGCATGGGCGGCTTCGGGACGCTGGGCGTTGATGGTCTTGCCCTCGGACCAGGGACCAGGGACCGGGGACCGGGGACGAGGGCAGCGCAGCGAACCCGACGCGGCGCCTGCGTCCGAAGCGCCGGCGGCAGCAGCCGCACTCGAGCGGCCCGCGTCGACCGACGCCTGCACGCCGTGGGTGGACGATCTCGTCGCGCAGGCCAACGGCGGCGACCTGTCCGGCGCCGGCCGCGGGCTCGAGGCGGCCGCTACGGTCTGCCCGCAATCGGCCGGCGTCTGGCGCGAACTCGCCGGCGTGCGCTTCCTGCAACAGCGATGGACCGATGCGGCGGCGCTGGCCCGTCGCGCCACGGCTCTCGACACCGCCGACGACGATGGCTGGGAACTGCTGGCCACGAGCCTGTTCCTCGACGGCCGGCGCGACGAGGCGCTCGAGGCCTGGAACCATCTCGATCGTCCGCAGGTCGATGTCGTGCGCGTTTCCGGCGCGAAACGCACGCGGCAGCCGGTGATCGCGGGACTCGTCGGCCTCGAGCCGCGCTCGACGGTGACGCCCACGGCCCTGGCCCGCGCCGCCCGCCGACTCGACGCCCTGCCCAGCGCGCTCACGACGTCGCTGCGCTATCAGCCGATCGAGGGCGGGCTGGCGACGATCGAGGCGGCGGTCGTGGAGCGGTCGGTCGTGCCGCGCGGCCTCGTGCCGGTCGCGGCGCTGGCGGCACAGGCGGCGATCCAGCGCGAGGCGCGCCTGTCGGTCGCCTCGCCCGCCGGCCAGGGCGAACGTTGGTCGGCCGCGTGGCGCTGGTGGGAACAGCGGCCGCGGGTCGCGTTCGCGCTGGCATTGCCGATGGTGGCGGGCTGGCCCGGAATCACCACGGTTGACGGCCTGTGGGAACGCGCCACCTACGCGACGCCACGGGGACGCGCGTCAACCACCCAACTCGAACGCCATCGTGCCGGCCTGCAGGTGAGCGACTGGGCCAGCGGCCGGCTGCGCTGGTCGGCCGGCGTGGCGCTCGATCGCTGGGACACGCAGCGCTACGGCAACGCGGAGGCGGGTGTCGATCTGCGGCTCGCGGCCGATCGCATCGCGGTCGCCGGCACGATCGGCGGCTGGGCCGCGTCGGGGCCAGGTTCGGGATTCGGGCGGCTGTCGCTGGAGGTCGCCGCGCGCAGCCGCGCCAGCGTCGATACGGCGGCGTGGCACGTGCTGGCCGGCGCCACCGGCGTGTCGCCGGCCGCGCCGTTCGACCTCTGGCCGGGCGCCGGTCTGGGCCTGGCGCGCGCGCCGCTGCTGCGTGCGCATCCGCTGCTCGACGACGGTGTCGTCACCGGCCAGGTGTTCGGGCAGCGGTTGCTGCACGGCACGGTCGAGTACCGGCGGCCGCTGCGGTCGACGGCCGCCGGCCAGATCGCGATGGCGGCGTTCTCCGACACCGCGCGCGCGTGGCGCACCGTGGCGGGTGAGGCCGCGTGGCACAGCGACGCCGGCATCGGGCTGCGGGTCTCGCTGCCGGCCGATGCCGGCACGCTGCGGCTCGACCTGGCTCGCGGACTGCGCGATGGACGGCACGTGCTCTCGGCAGGATGGAACACGTCGTGGCCGGATCGCTGAACGCCCGCGCCTCCGGCGGCCTCGTCACGCTGGCCGGACGGACCGATCTGCGCGCGGCCGCCCTCAGCTGAAGGCCGGCTCGGGCGCCGGCGTCGGCGGTGGCGGCGGGACGACGGCGGCCTCGACCGCGGGCATTGCCGCCAGACGCGCCTGCAGGAAGGCGCGCGACTCCTGAAGCGTCGCGCCGACGTGCTGGGCGCCGGCGTTGGCCAGTGTCGCACCGGCCTCGTCGGCGCCGACCGTCCCCGTCCAGCGGCCCACCATGATGGTGAGGTCGGGCGCCGCTGCGCGCAGCCGCTTCACCACGTACTTCGCGCGCGACGCCGAGCTCGGCGGCAGATCGGCGAGGCAGACGATCGAGACGTCGTGGGCGCGAGCCCAGTCGGCCAGTTCGCCGGTGAACAGACGCCCCGGGCTTTCCATCGCGATCGGCAGATCGTCGACCATGCGCGCGAGCGCTTCGAGGGCGAGCTGATCGGCGGCGCCGGTGACCGCATGGCCGAGCACGCGGAGCCGCGCACCCGACCCGGGCGCGGCTGGCTGCGGCGCGTGCTGGTTGGCGGCTTCGGCACGCCGCACGTGCTCGGCGGCATCGACCAGCAGTTCGCCGGTGGCGGCGACCACCGCACGCTCGCCATCGGCGTCGAGCCGGCCCTCGAGCCGATCGGTCTCGGCCTGCGCGAGCGCCGGCAGCACCAGCGTGTCGTAGACCGATCGCGGCGACGCCGCCTCCACGTGCCGCTCGATCAGATCCAGCGCGTCGCTCGTGTCGCGCGCCAGCAGCCGTTGGTAGAAGACCTGGGCCGGCGTCGCGGCCGACGTGTCGGCCATCAGCGTGGCGAGGAACTCGAGCCCGCGCACGTGCTTGCCGATGACCACCAGGCACACGGTGAGCGGGATGGCGAGCAGCAGCCCCATCGCGCCCCACAGCCACGTCCAGAACGTGACGGCGACCAGCAGGCCGACCTGCGACACGCCGGCGGCGCCCGCATAGAGCACCGTCTCGAGCACCAGGTTCGTGAAGAGCTCGAGCGCGATCATGAACCCGAGGACGTAGAGCGGCTGCTGCCACGAAGCGGACGCCGCGACGGCCACGATCACGGGCGCCGACAGGCCGGCGAGCGGGCCGACGTAGGGCAGGTAGCGCACCGCGCCGCCGAAGACGCCCCACACCGCGGGATACGGCACGTCCAGCGCCCACAGGCCGGCGGTGGCCACCACGGCGTAGATCGTGTTCACCGCCGACTGCATCAGCAACTGCCGGGCGACGCGGCTGCCGGCCTCGTCGAGGGCGCGGGTGGTGCGGGGAATCTGCCCGCGTCCCGCCAGCGACACGATGCGATCGCGCAGGTCCCGACGCTCGAGCAGCATGAAGATGACGAGCGTCACGACGAGGCCGGCCGAGGCCCCGAGACCCAGCATCGGCCCGAGGATGCCGAAGATCGACTGCTCGGCCGCGCGTTCGGCGATGACCACCCGCGCCGGCCGGCGCGGCGCCGCCACCGCCGCCAGGTCCTGCTGGACGCGATCGATCGTCTTCTGGATCTCGTCGACGGCGCCGCCCTCGCGTGCCGTGCGCAGCTGCCCGAGTTTCGCGACCAGCGTGTTGCGGAAGCGCGGCAAGTCGGCGGTGACGCCGTCGAGCTGACGCAGCAGCAGCCAGCCGGCGCCGCCGAGCAGCGCGACGACCACGGTCACCGCGCCCAGCACCGCCGGCACGCGCCCGACGAACCGCTCGAGCCGCGACACGATCGGCGACAGCAGGAACGTGAGCAGTGCCGCGAACGCGATCGGCACCAGGAAGCCGCGCGCCGCGCCCAGGGCGGCGACGACGACGATGGTGCCGAGCAGCGCCAGCCAGGCGTTGGGGCGCGGACGGTGCAGGCCGTCACGCGCCGGGCCCGGCGCCGCATCGCGCCGCGCCGGCGGATCGTCGCGAAGCGCCGCTGGCGGTCTAGTGTCCATACCAGCGCCGTGGCTGCTGTCCATGGGGCGGCAGCGCCTCGGCGGTCTCGATGGTGGCCGCGGGCACGCCCGTGGCGCGGGCGACGCGACGCCGGATCTCCAGCACCTCGTCGAACGCCTCACGCAGGAACCGCGTGGCGCCCACCTCCTCGAGCCGTTCGGCGCGGGCCGCCGCCAGCACCAGCACGGTGCCGATGTAGTGCAGCGCGTTCTGCAGCGCGGTCCCGACGATGTGGGCTTCGAGCAGTGGATGGCCGAGCCGATGCCGCTGCGCGTGCCAGCGAAGGTCGATGATCCCGGTCAACGTGGGCGAGGCGACCGGCACCCGGTCCACGCCCAGCGCACCGAGGGACGCGTCGAGCCGTTCCCGTTGTCCGTTCTGTCGCACCGCTACGTCCTTGGCGAGGTCGGCTACCGCACCAGGCCGGGCCGTGCCCGCCATCATCCCGGCCGCGTCGGCGAGATCGCCGGTGGCCGTGTGCAGCTCGCCGATCTCGAACGCAAGAGTGCGATGCAAGGGGGAGTGCTCCATGTGTTGCATTGAAGCAACGCGCGTGCCCGGAACACGGCGGCCGCCGACGCCGTGCTCCGCCGTTCCCATGCTCATTCTGTGGCGCCGACTGCCCAGCTGCGTCGCGTCGCCACGCGCGTCACCGCGGCGGCGCCGCGAGCGAGGCGACGACGCCCAGGATCTCCAACGCGTCGACCGGCTTCGGCACGTGCCTCTGGAAGCCGCTGTCGAGCGCACGCGTGCGGTCCTCGGCCCGCGCGCATGCGGTCACGGCGACCGCCGGCACGTCACCACCGCGTTCGGGCGAACGGCGTCGCACCGACGCGATGAACTCGAAGCCGTCCATGCCGGGCATGCTGATGTCCGAGAGCAGCACGTCGGGCACGAACGTATCGAGTATCGCCAGCGCCTCGGCGGCCGAGGCGGCGGTGTGGACGTCGGCGCGGAAGCGCGTCAGGACGAACTCGAGCAGTTCCCGCGCGTCCGCTTCGTCGTCGACGACCAGCACTCGGAGGTTGGACAGATCGGGTGGTCCGGGGAGCGCCTCGTTCCTGCGTTCAGGACCGGGCTCGTCGCGATCCGTCGTCGCGGCAGGCAGCGACGGACGCACCGCGTATGGCCCGCCGCCGCTGGGGCGGTCTTTGTCCACGGCCACCGGTTCGCCGTGATTGTCCGCATCCGGCCGCAGGCTCGTGGCTCGCGTGTCGGTTGCGGCGTTCGTCCGCCGCGCGCGATTGGCGACCTGCCACGGCTCGCGCCGCGTGCGTTCGGTGCGCTGGCGGGCGAACCAGCCCCGTGCCGATGGGCCGGTCATGACACCGCTCGCAGGCTCCGACGCGGATCGCCATCGAGCAGTCCGCTGCCCAGACGCGCGCGCAGCGCGGAAGCGCGGGCGCTATCGAGCAAGGCGGCCGCATCGCGGCCGTGCACAGGGTAGATGGCCATGCCGACCACGCCGTCCCGGTCACCCGTGGTCACGACCGCGCGCAGCCGTTCGGCCAGCCGATCGCCCTGAGCCGGATGGTCGAGTCCCGGCGCGACGACGACGAGCGCGTCGCCGACGCGGACGTACTGATCGGCCCGACGGAGGCAGCCGGCCACGGCAGCCTCGAGGGCGTTGACGCTCGGGCGCGCCTGGGCATCCGACCGGCTCAGGTCCACGAGGCACACGGCCGCCCGCCGCCCCGAGCGTCGCGCGTCGTCCACGGCGGCGCCGATCACCGCGTGCACGGGCGAACGATAGGGTTGCTCGACGAGCTGCGGAATGGCGTCGGCGGCCGCCGCAGGCGCCGCCGCCAGCATGACCATCTCGAGGAACGAGTCGGGGAGGAGTGGCATGGCGCGCTTCCTGACACTCACTTCAGCAAGGCGCGTGCCGGTGTCATGGCAGTGACGGGGGCCCGGACTGTGGCACCGGCTACCGAGGAACGGTAGGCGCGGCTCCACCCATGCCGTCCAACTGCCGCCCGAGCCTCGATTTCCGGCGCTACGGCCGGCTCCGAAGCTGCGCGCACGCCGTCGAGCCGGGCATGGGCCATGCAGTGCGGCCTCACGAGTCCAGCGGTGCTGCACCACTTCCAACCCGACGTTCCTGACCCGCCCCCCTCACGCGCGCGCCGCCGGTGGCCCACCGCGGTCGTCGCGGTGGCGCTGGTGGTGATGGCGTCGGCGACGGGCGGGGCCATCTGGTGGCTCGACGTCATCGACACCCGGCTGCGGTCCGAGCTCGAGGCGTGGCTGTCCGACCGCCTCGGCAGCGATGTAACGGTCGGCCCGATCGAGGTCGCGCTCGGCCCGGAGATCCACGTCACCGGCCAGAGCCTCACGCTGCGCATCCGGAACCGCCCCGACCTGCCGCCGTTCGTGACGATTGGCCACTGGTCGGGCGTCGCCAAGCTGGGCCGGCTCGGCATCCGGCACTTCGAGGAGATCCGTCTCGCCGACGTCCGCATCACGGTGCCGCCGCGGCGCCTCGACGACCTGCGCCCACCGCCGCCGCCCGACGCTCCGCGACGCCACCGGCGGCCGCCGGCCATGCAGATCGACCGGCTGGTGGCCGAGCACGTCGCGCTCGAGGTGACGCCACGCGACGCCACCCGCGAGCCGCACCTGTGGGACATCCAGGACCTGCGGATGGATCCGTTCAGCTTCGACCTCGCCAGTCCGTTCCAGGCCACCGTCGACACGCCGCTGCCCGACGACCGCGCCCGCGTCACCGGGACCGCCGGTCCGTGGCCCCGCGGCGACTTCGACCAGCTCCCGCTGACCGGGGAGTACGTGCTCGACGGACGGCTCGACCGCGTGCCGGGACTGCAAGGCGCCATCCGCGTGCGCGGCAAGGCGCTGGGCACGCTCGATCGGCTGGCGACCGTGGGCACCGCGCAGTCGCCCGGGGCAGGCCTGGTCACCGCCGCGGGCCGCACTCTGCCGCTCTCGGCCGACTACGAAGCGCTGTTCGACGCCACCAACAGCGACGTGCACGTCACGCGTCTCGACCTCACCGCCGGACGCGCGCGCCTGGCGGCGACCGGTCACATCGTCCGGGCGCGTGGCGTGCGCGGACGGCGCATCAGCCTGCACGTCACCGCGCCAGACGCGGACGTCGCGGACCTGCTGCGCCTCGCCATCGACGGCCGCCGTCCGCCAGCGTCGGGTCGCGCGCAGCTCGACGTGGCGCTGGAGCTGCCGCCGGGCGAGGCCGCCGTGCTGTCGCGCGCCCGCATCCTCGGCCGCTTCGATCTGCAACAGGCGCGCTTCATCAACCCGAGCGTGCAGGGCGCAATCGACGAGGTCTCACGGCGTGGCCGCGGCCAACCCGACGACGACGCGGCCGGTGTGGCGGCGCGCCTGCGCGGCCACGTGGCGCTGGCCGGCGGACGGCTGACGCTCACGAAGGTGGACCTGGACGTGCCGGGTGCGGAGATCGCCGGCGCCGGCACCTACTCGCTGCGCGACGAGACACTCGACTTCCACGGCATCGCGTCGCTCGAGGCACGGCTGTCGAAGACGCAGCGGGGCCTGAAGCGGTTCCTGCTGCGGCCGTTCGACGCGCTGCTGGCACGCGGTGGCGCCGGGACGCGCGTGGTGATGGACGTGCGCGGCACGCGGGCGGCTCCCGAGGTCGACGTGAACCTCGGCGCCTCGCTGCGCGGACGGCAGTGACGACGCTGGCGGGCGCGCGATACGCGCCCGCCAGACGATGAGGCCGCTAGGCCTTGTTGATGCCGGTCACGGCCAGGTGGGTCAGCGTGTGATTCGCCTTCTTCTCCTGGTCGAGCACCTGCGTCAGCAGGTCGTGCGCGCGGGTGTGGCCCAGCGCCTTCGCCCACTCGCGCAGCGTGCCGTAGCGGGCGATCTCGTAGTGCTCGATGGCCTGGCAGCAGCCGATGACGGCGGCCTGGCGCGCGATGCCCGATGCGTCGGCCATGACGCCGTCGCACTCCTTGATCAGGCCGTCGATGGCGTCGCACTTCTCGCCCGAGGCCTCCTCGCCGATTTCCGCGAACACGTCGTCGAGCACGGCAATCTGTGCCTTGGTCTCGGTGAGGTGCTGCTTGAGCGCCGCTTTCAGATCGGCTGACGACACCTTGGCGATGACCTTCGGCAGCGCCTTCGTGAGCGCGTGTTCGGCGTAGTAGACATCCTGCAGGGTGTGATGGAAGGCGTCGGCGAGTGTCTTCATGGCAGCGAGCTCCGTAGATGTACAGCGGCCGCGAGGCGCGGATTGATCGGTGACGAATGGGCAGCGCGCTGCCCTCTCTGGCGACCGGGCTCCCCACCTCGGCAGGGCGAGGCCACGGCACGCCGTCCATCGGCGACAACTTCAATCGACGTGCCACGCCGATCGGTCATCGGCGAGGCGTCGGTGTGGAACGGCGCTTGCTGAGGCCGGTGTGACACGCGGGACGGCAGGCGCGCGCGAAACCACGCGCGGCGACCGTCCCGACTGGAGGATGCGATGAAAGCCGCTGGGATGGTGTTGCTGGTGTTGGGCGTGCTGGCCCTCGTGTACGGCGGAATCTCGTGGACGCGCAAGGACACCGTGGTCGACGCCGGGCCGATTGAGATCACGGCCGACAAGAAGGAGTCGCTCGCGTTCCCGCCGCTCGCCGGCATCGCGCTGGTCATCGGCGGCGCCGCGCTGCTGATGAAGAGGTAAGCGCGGCGATACACAGAAGGGGCAGCGCATTGCCCCTCCTGTCGCCTCGTGGCGGCGCACCGGCCACGCCCAGCGCGGCACACGCGTTGCAGCGTGGCTGACAGTGACCGCGACGGCGCGGTGGCGACATCCTCGAAGGAGACACGGTCATGGCGCAGGCGCAGTTCGCGGCAACGACGATGGACGACGTGGCATCGGAACGGGACCGGTACGACGAGCTGAAGGCGATGCTCGAGAGCCGCCGGCTGGTGCTGGCAGAAGAACTGAACGGGCGCCTGCGTGGCGTGCGCGACGGCGCGACCGAACGTCCGCACGACGGCCGCGACTTCGGCGAGATCGCCGACACCGACGTGCAGGATGAGATTCAGTTCACGCTGCTCGAGATGAAGGCCGAGATCCTGGGCAAGGTCAACGAGGCGCTCGCCCGGCTCGAGGACGGCCGCTACGGCCACTGCCACGAGTGTGGCGACGAGATCGCGGCGCCGCGCCTGCGCGCCCTGCCCTTCGCCGTTCGTTGCCGCGACTGCGAGTCGGAACGCGAGCTGGACGCCATGCGAACGCAGTCGGCGGCCCGCCGGGCCGCGCCGCTCTTCGACGCGAGAACCTGACCAGTGCCGCCCGGCGACGCCAAAGCGCCGGGCCGTGCGTGAAGGAACCCATGGGCAGCCGTCCAGTGCATCTGTTTCCCGTTCCGCGCCTGCGGCCGGTACCGCCGCCGGTAGCCGTGCCGACGGTGACGCCGTCCGCCGGCGAGATCCTCGACGCCATCGGCGACGCCGTCATCGCCACCGACACGTCGGCGCGCATCACCTACATGAATCCCGCGGCGGAACGCCTCACCGGGTGGAGCGGCGACGCCCTGGCCGGCGGCCCGGTCACGCGCCTCGTACGGCTCGACGAGACTGGCCGCCGCGCGTCGACCGCCTGCCGCCTCGTGTGCCGCGACGGGACGGAGCGTCCCGCCGAAGTGACGAGCTCGCCGCTGCATGGCCCGGCGGGCATCGTCATCGGCCGCGTCCTGGTGTGCCGCGACGTCGGCCCGACGCTGGCCTTGACGCAGGCCCTCAACCACCGCGCCAGCCACGATCCGCTCACCACGCTGCCCAACCGGCGCGGCCTGTTCGAGCGGCTCGACGCCGCGTTGGCCTCCTCGAGTACGCACGGGCATCCCGCCGCGGTCGGCTTCCTCGATGTCGACGGCATGAAGGGCGTGAACGACACGCACGGTCACGCCACGGGCGACGAGTTGCTCATCTCGGTGGCCGATCGTCTGCGCGCGCTGGTGCGTGGCGCCGATACGGTGTCGCGCCTGGGTGGCGATGAGTTCGTCGTGGTGCTGAGCCGCGTGGAGCGCCCGCGCGATGCCGAGGCGCTGCTGCGCGTGCTCGGCGCGGCGGTCGCACTGCCGCATCGTCTGTCGAACGCCGTCGTGCAGGTGGAGGTCAGCGTGGGCCTGGCCTGCTACCCCGACCACGGGCGTACGGCTCTGGAACTGCTGGAGCGGGCCGATCGCGCCATGTACACGGCCAAGCAGGCCCGCAGCGGCGTCGCCGTCGCGGCGGTGTGACGAGGCCGGCGGCGACGCCGCCGCCGGCATCGTGCAGTGCGGCGGAACCCTAGCGCTGCGAGTCCATCTCCCGGTCCGGCAGATCCGGATCGAGATCCTCGTCGTCGCCGTCAGCCGCCGACGGACGGCGCGGCCGCTCGTGCGCCTCACGTGACGGCGTCGCCGCGGAGCCGCGACGCTCTGCCTCGCGTCCGGATGGCGGCGTCGTGCGCGGCGGGTCGGGAGTGTCGGGCGTGGTCTGGGTGCGTGGCATCGTGAGACCTCCAGGCGCGACGTGACACGAGACCGCCGGAGGGTGCCGGCCGCATGGGCGCCGCAATACGTGTGATGGCCGAACGCAACCGCCCATGGCGGCGCACTGAATCTCGGTGCGAATCCCGGGCCACGTCGCAACCGGCGCCAGGCGCGCGTTCAGTCGGCGGGCCTGTTTCGAGCCGGGTTCACCTTGGGCACTCTGGGCGCGTGCGTGGGCACGGGCCTGCCGTTACGCCGATCGAAACCGGTCGGGCTGGTGCGGTGGCGCCGAGTGCGCGCTGGTCCGACCGGGGAGCAGATCGGCGATGCGGCCGTCGTCGGGCACGTCGAGGACGCGCGTGCGGGGGTCGATGGTGACGTAGACGTCGCTGTCGTCGCCGAATCGTGGATTGGTCGTCGCGTTACCCATTCTCAATCTCCCGTGACCCACTTCCGCGACGATCTCGTCGCCCGCCCAGACAACTGCAACGCTCGCGCCAGCGAATGAGACGGGCACTGCCCTTGCAGCCAAACGCGGCGTGTCCAAATGGCCGAGGTCTGGCGCGAGCTCTGTGGTCGAGCCGCCGTTGCGCGGCGAGCTCTTCGATCTCGCCCGGCTCCAGGACCACGCGCGAGCGCTCGCCGCCCGCCTCGTCATCGCGCCGAGAGGCCGCACGACCCGCACCCTCGCCCGGTTCGCGGAGAACACCGAGCGCATCGCCGAGGCGCATACCGCGCTCGCCGACGACACACGGCATGGGGTCTTCGTCGAGCCGGCCGGAGAGTGGCTGCTCGACAACTACCACCTCGTCGACGGCGAAGTGCGGGCGCTGCGCCGTGATCTCCCACCCAGCTTCTACGCGCGCTTGCCCGCGACGGTCGAGCAGGACGTGGCCGTGGCGCGCGTCGACGTCCTGGCCGCCGAGTTCGTGCGGCACAGCGACAGCCGCCTCGACCGCACGCACATGGAGGCGTACCTCACCAGCGTCCAGACGGTCACGCCGCTGACGCTCGGCGAACTGTGGGCGTGGCCGAGCGTGCTGCGCCTGGCGCTGCTCGAGAACCTGCGCCGTCTCGCCGACGCGATGCTCGATGCCCGCGCGGCCAGGGACGCCGTCACCCGCTACCTCGAACGCGCCGGGCGCTCGGCGCCGCCGCAGCAGCCGCCGACGCCCCCGTCCAGCGGCGAACCCGTGTTCATGGCCCAGCTCTCGCACCGGTTGCGCGAGGAAGGGCAGGCCTTCGACGAGGTGCGCGCCTGGCTCGAACGGCGGGCGCGCGAACGGGCCACCACGCCCGACGCGATCGTGCGCGACGTGCACCAGCAGCATGCCGCGGTGCAAGTGCTGGTCGCCAATGTCATCACCAGCCTGCGGCTGTGTGCGGCGCTGGACTGGTCGTCGTTCGTCGAGGTGGTGAGCGGCGTCGATCACATGCTGCGGCGCGACCCGGCCGGCGTCTACCCGCGCATGGACTTCGCCAGCCGCGATGCCCAGCGTCAGGCGCTGGAAGCGCTGGCTCCGTACGACGGCGACGCGCAGCAGCGGGTGGCGCGGGCGGCGCTCGACTGCGCCACGACCGCGGCGGCGCCGGCGGGCGATCGGCGCACCCACGTCGGCTACTACCTCGTCGGCCCCGGACGGGACGAGCTGATTCGCCGCGTCGGCGGTCCGCTGCCAGGTGCGGTGCGCTGGCGCCGGCGCGTCGCCCGGCATGCCGGCACCGCCTACTTCGGCGCCATCACCGTCGCCGCGGCGGCGGCGCTGGCCGTGCTGGCCCTGCACGCACGCGCGGAAGGCGGGTCCACCGCGCTCACCGTCGTCGCCGTGCTGGCGTTCGCGCTGCCGGCCCTCGACGCGGCGATCGCCGCGGTGAACCGCGTCGTCAGCGGGCTGGTGCCGCCGGATCGCCTGCCGCGAATCGACTTCTCCCGTGGCCTGCCGCCGCACGCCCGCACGATGGTGATCGTGCCGACGCTGCTCACCAGCGTCGAGGGCGTGGAGGCGCTGCTCGAGCAGCTCGAGGTGACGGCGCTCGCCAACACCGATCCCGCCGTGCACTTCGCGATCCTCAGTGACTTCGCCGACGCCGTCACCGCCGAGACGCCGCAGGACGCCGCGATCCTCGCCGCCGCGGTCGACGGCATCGCCGCGCTCAACGCCCGCGCCGGTGTCGCCGACCGCTTCTTCTTCTTCCACCGTGCCCGCCTCTGGAACGCCGGCGAAGGCGTGTGGATGGGGTGGGAGCGGAAGCGCGGCAAGATCGAGGAATTCAACCGCCGCCTGCGCGGCGCGCGCGACACCAGCTACGCGGTGGAGGCCGGGGCCGTCGCCATCCTCCCGTCGGTGCGTTACTGCCTGACGCTCGACACCGACACGCGCCTGCCGCGCGACGCGGTACGCACGCTCGTGGGCATCCTCGAGCATCCACTGAACCGGCCGCGCATCGACGATCGCCTGGGCCGCGTGGTCGAGGGCTACGGCATCCTGCAGCCGCGCGTCAGCGTCACGATGACCAGCGCGTCGTACTCGCTGTTCGCACGGCTCTATGCCGGCCACACCGGCGTCGATCCGTACACGACCGCTGTGTCCGACGTCTACCAGGACGTCTTCCACGAGGGCATCTTCACCGGCAAGGGGCTCTACGACGTCGACGCCTTCATGCGCGTGCTCGAAGGGCGCGTGCCCGACAACGCGGTGCTCTCGCACGATCTCTTCGAGGGGCTCTACGCACGGGCCGCGCTCGTGACCGACGTCGAGGTCATCGACGACTACCCGTCCAGCCTGCTGGCGCACGCCCGCCGCCTGCATCGCTGGGTCCGCGGCGACTGGCAGATCCTTCGCTGGGTGTTTCCGCTGGTGCCGACACGCGAGGGCGTCACCCGGAACCGTCTGCCGTGGCGGTCACGCTGGAAGATCCTCGACAATCTGCGCCGTAGCCTCACGCCGCCCGGCACCGGCGCGGCGCTGGCGGCGGCGTGGCTGCTGATGCCGGGCTCGCTGCTGTGGTGGACGGTCGCGGCGCTGGCTGCGCCGCTCGCGCCGCTCGCGATTCGCGTCATCACCGGCCTGGGCGCGACGCTGCTGGGCCGTCACGATCATGTGTCGCTGGCGGGGCTGATCGACGATCTGCGAGTCGACGCCGCGCGCGTATTGCTCGACGTCACCTTCCTGGCGCAGACCACGTGGGCAATGCTGCACGCGATCGGCCTGACGCTGGTGCGCCTGACCGTGACGCGCCGGCGGCTGCTCGAGTGGGAGACCGCCGCGGCCAGCGCCGCCAGTGCCAAGGGACGCGACGCCTGGGGCTTCGTCTCGGCGATGATCGCGAGCCCGGCCATCGCGGCGGCGACGACCGCCGTGGTAGCCGTGGTGCGGCCGTCGGCCCTGCCGGTCGTGGCGCCGTTCGCCTTCGCCTGGCTCGCCGCGCCGCTCGTGGCGCACGGCCTCAGCCAGCCGGTGACGCGGGCGCGGGCCATGCTTGCCGACGACGACCGCGAGTGGCTGCAGGCCCTGGCGCGCGACACGTGGCGCTTCTTCGAGACGTTCACGACCGCCGAGCATCACCACCTGCCGCCTGACAACGTGCAGTTCACGCCCGACGTGCGGGTCGCGGCGCGGACCTCGCCGACCAACATCGGGATGGGCCTGCTGTCGATGCTGGCGGCCCACGACCTGGGATTCCTGCCCGCCGACGAGCTCACCGGACGCATCGAGCGGACGCTCGCGAGCCTCGAGCGCGTCGAGAAGGTCCACGGCCACCTGCTGAACTGGTACGACACCGCGACGCTGGAACCGCTGCGGCCGGCGTATGTCTCGACCGTCGACAGCGGCAATCTCGCCGGCGCCCTGCTCACCGTGGCCGTGGCGCTCGACGAGGCGGCGGAGGGATCGGCCGACGCGGGCGCGCTGCACGCGCTGGCGGCGCGCGCCCGCCAGCTGGTCGACGACATGGACTTCACGTTCCTGTTCGACCCGGCGCGCGAGCTCTTCGCCATCGGCTATCGCGTCGCCGACCGCGACGGTGTCGGCCGGCTCGATACGTCGTCGTACGACCTGCTCGCGTCCGAAGCGCGCCTGGCCAGCTTCCTCGCCATCGCCCGCGGCGACGTGCCGCAGCGGCACTGGTTCCGCCTGGGACGTCCGCTCACCGTGCTGCACGGCGCCCCGGTGCTGCTGTCGTGGAGCGCCACGATGTTCGAGTACCTGATGCCGGCGCTGCTGATGCGCGCCTATCCGGAGACGCTGCTCGCGGCGTCGGCCGTACGGGCGGTGCGGCATCAGCGAGAGTACGCGCGGTCGCTGGGCGTGCCGTGGGGCATCTCGGAGTCGGCGTACTCGGTCGTCGATCGCCACGACACGTATCAGTACCGGGCCTTCGGTGTGCCGGGGCTCGGGCTCGCGCGCGGCCTGGCCGACGATCTCGTGGTGGCGCCGTATGCGACGGGACTCGCGCTCGCCGTTGCACCGACGGCCGCCGTCGGCAACCTGCGCCGGCTGGCCGGCCTGGGCGCGCGTGGCGAGTTCGGGTTCTACGACGCCGTCGACTTCACCGATCGCACGGCGCCCGGTGACGGCGCCCGCGCCCGGCGGCACGCGGACACCGGCACCGTGGTGCAGACCTGCATGAGCCACCACCAGGGCATGATGCTCGTGGCCATCGCCAACGCGCTACTCGACGACCGCATGGTGGCGCGCTTCCATCGCGACCCGATGGTACGGGCGACGGAGCTGCTGCTGCAGGAACGCGTGCCGCGGCCGCCGGCCGAGTCGATGAAGCCGGGAGAAGACGACGCCCGGGTGCCGGCCACGGCCACGACCGTGCCGGTGCGCCGCTATCGTTCCGCGGTCACCCCGGCGCCGCAGGCGCAGTTGCTCTCGAACGGCGCCTACGTGGTGGCCGTCACCAACGCCGGCGGCGGCGCGTCGTCGTTCCGCGGGCTGGCGGTCACGCGCTGGCGGCGCGACGCGACGTGCGACCCGGCGAGCCAGGCGCTCTATCTGCGCGACGTGCGCAGCGGCGCCGTCTGGTCGGCGACGCACCAGCCGACGTGCGTGGAGGCCGAGGAGTACGTCGCCACGTTCCACCCGGACAAGGCGACGTTCCAGCGCATCGACGACGATCTCGCGACCCAGCTCGACATCGCCGTCTCGCCCGAGGACGACGTCGAGGTGCGGCGCCTGACGCTGCGCAACCACGGCCTGCGCGCCCGCGAGATCGAGGTGACGAGCTACGTCGAGATCGCGCTGGCGTCGATGCGCGACGACCTCGCGCATCCGGCGTTCGGCAAGCTGTTCGTCGAGACGAGCTACGCGCCCGAGAGCACCGCGATCCTGTGCCGGAAGCGGCCGCGGCAGAAGAACGACGAGCTGTGGGCGGTGCACGTCCTCAGCCTCGAGGGCCACGCGTTCGGCCCGGTGGAGTGGGAGACCGACCGCGAGCGGTTCATCGGCCGGGGCCGCACGCTGGCGGCGCCGCGCGCGCTCGACGGGCGAGCGCTCAGCGGCACCACCGGCACCGTGCTCGATCCCGTGTGCAGCCTGCGGTTGCGGGTGCGGGTGCCGGCCGGCGGCCAGGCGCGGGTGGCGTTTGCAACCGGCGTCGCCGCCAATCGTGAGGCGGCGGTGCGACTGGCGCGCACCTACCACCATCCGGCCGCGACGTCGCGGGCCTTCGCCCTCGCCTTCACGCACGCGCAGGGCCTGCGCCAGCACCTCGGCGTCTCGTCGGAGGACGCGCGCGTGTTCGAGCGCCTGGCCTCGCTGCTCCACTACGTCGACGAATCGGGACGCGCCGAGCCGGCCGTGTTCGAGGCCAACACGCTCGGGCAACCGGGCCTGTGGCGCCACGGCCTGTCGGGGGATCTGCCGATCGCGTTGGTGCGCGTCGGCCCCGGCTCCGACGGCCCCGACCTCGTGCGCCAGGTCCTGCAGGCGCAGGAGTACTGGCGCATGAAGGGGCTCACGTCGGACGTCGTGGTCGTCAACGAGCATCCGGTCTCGTACTTCGACGAGATGCACGCGGCGCTCACCGACGTGCTGGCCTCGGGTCCGTGGCGGGCCTGGACCAACAAGCCGGCCGGCGCGCTGCTGCTGCGCCGCGACGCCCTGTCCGACGAGGAAGACCGCCTCCTGTCGGCGGTGGCGCGCGTGGTCGTGCGCAGCGGCGAGGGCGACCTGCGCATGCAGCTCGACCCGCGACGCCCGGCGACCGCGGCGGCGACCCCGCCCTCCGATGCCGCCTACGAGCCGCTGCGCGGCGCCCCGGGCGCGGCGTCGGCGCTGGTCCCGGCGTCGGCGCCCACTGCGCCGCGAGCCGGCGTGGACGTGGGGCTCGGCCGTTTCCTCGACGCCGGCCGCACGTTCGCCCTCGAGGTCGGTGAGGGCCGCGACACGCCCACACCGTGGTCGAACGTGCTCGCGAACGCAGCGTTCGGCTCGCTCGTCACCAGCAGCGGCGCCAGCCACACCTGGGCCGTCAACAGCCGCGAGAACCGCCTGACGCCGTTCGCGAACGACCCGGTGTCGGACCCGACGGCCGAGGCGATCTACCTGCGCGACGACCTGAGCGGCGAGATCTGGTCGCCGACACCGGCCCCCGTTGCGACGCGCGGCGCCGGCACGGTCGACGTGCGGCACGCCCCCGGCCTCACCACGTTCCAGCGCGAAGTCCGTGGCATCGCGTCGATGCTCGAGGTGTTCGTCGACGTCGAGGCGCCGGTGAAGTGCGCACTCCTCACGCTCGCGAACCGCGGCGACAGCCCGCGCCGTCTCAGCGTCGTGCCGTACTGCCAGTGGGCGCTGGGCCCGCCGCAGGACGGCCACCACCTCCACGTCGTCACGCACTACGACTCCGGCCGCGGCGCCGTGCTCGCGACCAACGCGTTCAGCGACGTCTTCCGCCGCCGCGTCGCGTTCCTGGCGACGTCGTACCGGCCGCGGGCGGCCACCGCCGACCGCGCGGCGTTCCTCGGCCGTTTCGGCACCATGGCAGATCCACCGGGAGCGCGTCGGCCCCTCGTCTCGCGATTCGGCGGCGGTCTCGACCCGTGCGCCGCGCTCGAAGTCGGCGTCGAGATCGGCGCCGGTGAGACGGTGCGCCTGGTGGTCGTGCTTGGACAAGGGGACGACGCCACCCACGCCGGCGCCCTGATCGATCGCTTCGCCAACGTGACCACGGCAGCCGCTGCGCTCCAGCGCGTGCGGGAGTCCTGGGCGGCGTCGCTCGATGCCGTGCGCGTGCGGACGCCCGACGACTCGTTCGACACGATGATGAACACCTGGCTGCTGTACCAGACGCTCGCCTGTCGCGTGCACGGGCGCACGGGGTACTTCCAGCCGGGCGGCGCCTTCGGGTTCCGCGACCAGACGCAGGACGTGCTGGCGCTCTGCCATGCGCGCCCCGATCTGACCCGTGCGCACCTGCTGCGCGCGGCCGCCCATCAGTTCGTCGAGGGCGACGTGCAGCACTGGTGGCACGAGCCGTCGGGCCGCGGCCTGCGGTCGCGCTGCTCCGACGACCTGCTGTGGCTGCCGTTCGCCGTCGCCGAGTACGTGCGGCACACCGGCGACCTCGCGTTGCTCGACGAACGCGTGCCGTACCTCCATGCGCCGGTCCTGCCGGCCGGCGTCGCCGAGTCGTACGACCTGCCGCAGTCGGGTCCCGACGACGGCACGATGCTCGATCACTGCCGACGCGCGGTCGATCGCGTGCTCGCGCTCGGCGAAGGCGAGCACGGCCTGCCCCTGATGGGCGGGGGCGACTGGAACGACGGCATGAACCTGGTCGGCGACGAGGGCCGCGGCGAGAGCACATGGCTCGGCTTCTTCCTGCACGGCGTGCTCGAGCGCACGGCGTGGCTGTGCGAGGCGGCCGGCGAGGCGGCCACGGCGACGCGTTATCGCCACGAGTCGAGCCGGCTGGTGCCCGCCCTCGACGCCGCGTGGGACGGCGAGTGGTATCGCCGCGGCTACTACGACGACGGCACGCCGCTCGGCGCCGCCCATGCCGACGAGTGCCGCATCGATTCGATCGCGCAGTCGTGGGCGGTGCTGTCGTCGGTGGTGCCGCGGGCCCGGGCGGAGCGCGCCATCGACGCCGTGCGCGCGCACCTCGTCTCGCGACAGATGCGCACCATCGCGCTGCTGACACCGCCGTTCGACGCCTCGGCGCAGGAGCCCGGCTACATCAAGGGCTATCCGCCGGGCGTGCGCGAGAACGGCGGCCAGTACACGCACGCCGCCGCGTGGTTCATCATGGCGCTGGCGCGCCTCGACGCCGGGGACGAGGCGATGGAGCTGTTCCACATGATCAACCCGGTGAACCGCTCGCGGACGCGCGCCGACGTCGATCGCTACCGGCTCGAGCCGTACGTGGTCGCCGGCGACGTCTACACGCACCCGCAGCACCCGGGACGCGGCGGCTGGTCGTGGTACACGGGCTCGGCGGGCTGGCTGTATCGGGCCGGCCTCGAGCACCTGCTCGGCCTGCGGCGCGCCGGCGCCACCGCGTCGATCGACCCATGCGTGCCGTCGGCGTGGCCGGGCTTCGAGATCGAATGGCGGCACGGGCGATCGACGTATCGCATTCGCGTCACCAACCCGCATCGCGTCGGGCGCGGTGTCCAGCAGACGCTGCTCGACGGCCACCCCGCCGAACCACACTGCATCCCGCTCGTCGACGACGGCGAGACCCACGTCATCGATGTGACGCTCGGCGGCCGCGGCGCCGATGCCGCGCGCACCGGACCGGCATCGCGCACGCCGTGGCATGGTCGTTGCTAACTGTCACCGCCATCGGACCTTTGCGAGGAGCAGACGATGGCGAAGCAGGTGACGACGACGATGAGTGATCAGTGGGCGCGCGTGATGGATGCCGCCCGCGCGCGCTGGGGCAAGCTGAGTGCCGACGACGTGCAGAGCGTGCAGGGCAACGCCGAGCGCCTGATCAGCGTGCTGCAGGCGCGCTACGGCTTCGGGCGCGGCGAGGCCCTCGACGAGCTGAAGCGGTGGCGGCGAACGCTGAGCGCCGGCGTAGCCGCCTGAGTGCGGCCGTCATCACACGACTCGGCGCTCGCGGCAGTTCGCCTCGACGGCGAGCGGGCGTGAGCGTCGTGTCCGAAGGCATCGTTCTTGCCCCTCTCGGGCGTAGCGACGCACCGCCGTCCCTGGCTGAGGCCGCGTGCTACCCACCGAGGAGGTTCCCGTGCCCTATCTGAGCAAGTTCGTCCACTCCTTGTCGGCCGGCGGCTTCGCGATCGCGGCGCTGACGCCCGTCGCGGCCGCTGCCGACCCGGCTGCGGAGATCGCCAGGCTGCGTCAGGCCGGCGTGGTCCTGCAGGAGCTGGTGCAAGCCCCCGACGACGCCATTCCCCAGCACATCCTCGATCGCGCCGAAGCCATCGTGGTCATCCCGACCCTCGTGAAAGGCGGCTTCATCATCGGCGCCGAGCACGGCAAGGGCGTGATGAGCCTCCGCGATCGCACGACCCGCGCGTGGAGCCTGCCAGCCTTCGTCGCGCTGACCGGAGGCAGCCTGGGCTGGCAGATCGGCGTGCAGTCGATCGATCTCGTGCTGCTGGTGATGAACCCCGACGGCGTCGATGACCTGCTGCGGTCCGAGTTCACCCTCGGCGCGAACGCCTCGATCGCCGCGGGCCCCGTGGGCCGATCGGCGCAGGCCGCGACCGATGCGTCGATGTCGGCGAAGATCCTCGCCTACTCACGCGCGCGCGGCCTCTTCGCCGGCGTCAGCTTGCAGGGCGCCTCCCTGCGCGACGATCGCGACGCCAACGGCGACGTCTACGGGAAACCGCAGGACGCGGCCGACGTGTTCAAGACCTTGGCCGCGACGCCGGTGCCCGCGGCCGCGACGTCGTGGCGCGAGACGCTGGCGCGCCTGGCGCCGTTCTCACGCTGACCGCGTCCCCGGAGACCATCGACATGAGCGTGCCCATCCAGCCCGAACCTTCGGATCTGCCGCCGCCCGGCCCCATGCCGCCGCCGCCGATCGTCCCGCCCGATCATCCGCAGGCGCCGGACGTGCATCGCCCGCCGCCGATCGACCCGGAGCCCAATCGCCCTCCGGTGGACGATCCGCCGCCGGTGCCGGGGCCGCCGCTGCGGACGTAGCGGGCCGGCGGGCGCGCCGCCTCGACGAGGCTCAGGCGCGTACATGACGAACGGGCCGCGCGGCGCTCCTGAAAGCGCCTGCGCGACCCGTCCGGACGTCGAGCGGCAGCGCTCGAACGCGAACGCGAGCGCCGTCAGACGGGGTTGCGGCCCTGGATGATGCGGATGCACATCACCGCGATCGCCAGCACCAGCAGCAGGTGGATGAACCCGCCCATCGTGTACGAACTCACCATCCCCAGCAGCCACAGGATCAGCAACAGAATCAGAATCGTGTTGAGCATGACGTCCTCCGAAAACAGTGTCTTGATGCGCCTCAGGCGACGGGTTGTTCGCCCCGCGCCCGGCGCGTGGCCGAGTGGGCCACCGAACGGGCCCGGGCTTCGAGCGCGTGCGCGGCCGAGCCCACGGTCTCCTGCAGGCTGTTGACCGCGCCGCCGGCGCGCGACGCCAGCGTCTCGTAGCGATTCGCGGCCGCGGTACGCAGGCCGTCCATCGACTCGCCGAGCTCCGACCGCAGCACCCGGCCCGACTTGGGAGCGAACAGCAGGGCCAGTCCGGCGCCGATGAGGGCGCCCGAGACGATGCCTGCGGCGACGCGGCGTGTGTTGTCGTAGTCGTTGCGATACATCACGTGTCTCCTTCGACAAGTGGGCCGTCGAGCGCCGCGCACGGCACGCCCGCCGCCGCGACTGAGCGCGGCGCCGGTTCGGCTCTGCCTCCGCCCTAGAGCGAACACCGTGCCAGCTCAAAAGCCGGTTCTGTCGTGGCGTATAGGTAGTGCGTTACCCATTCACGGGAGTCGCTGCGCCTCGCAGCCGCCCCGATCCCTGCGCGCGAATAACATAGGGGTGCCATGCCCCCCTTTCCCCTGCCCCTGCCTCGACCGTCAACCGTCAGCGCGCGCCCGCCCGAGGAGTCGAGGTGACCGGCCGCATCGCCGTTGTCGACGACGATCGCGCGTTCACCGAGTACATGGCGACGTGGCTCGGCGCGCGCGGCCTGGCCGTCGACGTCTTCCACAGCGGCACCGCCCTGCTCGACGCCCTGCGTGGCGGCCTGGCGCCGCAGGTGGTCCTGCTCGACGTGCTGATGCCCGAGCTGAGCGGGCTCGACACGCTGCGGGCCATCCGCCAGACGAGTGCGGCGCCACAGGTCATCATCCTGTCGGGCCGGCAGGCGCCGGCCACGGTGATCGAAGCGGTGCGCCTGGGCGCTGCCGACTACGTGCTCAAGCCCGATGACCCCGACGGCGTCGGCGAGGCCGCGCTCGAGGCCGCGATCAACCGTGCCCTGGAGCGGGAAACGCTCGCCGCCGAGGTGGCGCGGCTCGGCGCGCAGATGAGCGAGGAGCCCGACGGCGCCCAGCCTTACTGGAGCGCCGGCGCGGCCATGCAGCGCGTCATGGCGATGGTGGAGCGCGTCGCCGACAGCGACGTCGGCGTGCTGATTCGCGGCGAAAGCGGCGTCGGCAAGGAGGTGATCGCGCGCGAGCTGCATCGGCGCTCGCCCCGTCGCGCCCATCCATACGTGAAGGTGAACTGCGCGGCGCTGCCCGCCGATCTGCTGGAAAGCGAGCTGTTCGGACACGAGCGCGGCGCCTTCACCGGCGCCGGCGCGACCCGCGTCGGGCGCTTCGAGTTCGCGCAGCGCGGCACCATCATGCTCGACGAGATTGGCGAGATGCCGCTGGCGCTGCAGGCCAAGATCCTGCACGCACTGCAGGACCGGTCGTTCACGCGCCTGGGCAGCAATCGCGCCATCGACGTCGACGTGCGCGTGATCTCGGCGACCAATCGCGATCTCGACGCGATGATGCGGGCCGGCACGTTCCGCGAGGACCTCTACTACCGCCTGCAGGTGATCGAACTGCGCGTGCCGCCGTTGCGCGAGCGCGTCGATGAGATCGCGCCCCTGGTCGAGTTCTTCCTGGCCAAGTACGCGCGCGTCTACCGCCGGCCGCCGGTGCGACCGTCGCCACTGCTGCTGCAGGCCCTGCGGCAGTATGCGTGGCCGGGCAACATCCGCGAACTCGAGAACATGATGAAGCGGCTGGTGGTGCTGCAGGACGAGGGGCTGATTCTCGCCGAGCTCGATCGCCTGCGGACCGAGGCGTCGTCAGCGGCGGCCGAGAGCCACGTCCGCGCGGCCGAGCCCGCGCGGCCGGCGCCGCTGCCGCTCGCGGGACCGCCGATCATGCCGCTGACCGTCGAGACGACGGCCGCTGACGACGCGTCGCCCGGCGCAGCCGCGGCCATCGTGGACGAGGCGCCCGTCGCGGAGCCGGCGCCGGATCCGGCGGTCGTCGGCCTGCACGCCGTGGCTCGGGCCGCGGCGCAGAAGGCCGAGCGGGAGGCGATCCTCCAGGCGCTGGGCATGTTCCGCTGGAACCGCCGCAAGGTCGCCGACTACCTCGACGTGAGCTACAAGACGCTGCTGACGAAGATGAAGGACTGCGGCATCTCGGACGCCGCGCAATGAGCGACCTCGAGCGCGTGCTCTCCCGCCTGCTGCACGACCTGCGCAGCCCGATGGGCGTCGCCAGCGGCTACCTGCGCCTGGTCCGTGACGGACAACTGGGCAGCAGCGAAGACGTGACCCGCGCCATCGGCAAGGCCCAGGACGCCTTGCGGGCGATGGCCGGCGTCTGCGGCGACGCCACGGCATGGCTCGACTTCGACCCGGCGTCGGCGCCGCACGCCGTCGCCCTCGAGCGCTTTCTCGGCCGGATCGCGACCCACGCCGCGACGAAGCTGCCGGGGCTGGCACTGCCGAACGCCGACCGCGACGGCACGCTGACCCTCACGTTCGGGGACGACCGGGTGGCCGAGGCGGTCGTGGATATGCTCGCCGCCGTGTCGACACCATCGCGGTTGCCGTGCGCGGCCGGCATCGATGGCGACACGCTGTGGTTCGCGGTCGAGGGCCCCGTCCCGACGGAGGGCCAGGCCGTGCCGGCTTTCGACCCGTGGCGCTCTCCGGGCTTCGCCGTGCCGCTCGCCCACCGCGCCATCGTGCAGGCCGGCGGCCGCTGCGAGGTCGCCGCCGATGCCGGCCAGCGCCTCCGCGTCGCGTTCAGGCTGGGCCGGGCGTAACCGGATCGGCCGCGGGGGCGGCCCGGCGCGCGGCCGCCACGCGGCGGATCTCCGCGACCAGCGCATCGGGATCGCACGGCTTCACGATCACGCTGTCGAATCCGTCGGCGCGCGCATCGTCGCGGAACGTCGGCGAGTGCCCGGTGGCGGCGATGAGAGGAATGTGAGACGTGGCGGCGTCGGCGCGCAGCGCCCGGGCCACCTCGGTGCCCGAGAGACCGGGCATCTGCAGGTCCAGGACGATCACGTCGGGAAGCAGCGCCCGCGCCTGCGCGAGGCCGTCGATGCCGTTGGTGGCGGTAGCCACCGTGAAGCCGGCGGTGGTGAGGAACAGATCCCACACCTCGAGGGCATCCGGAAAATCGTCGACCAGCAGCACGGTCATGGCGCGCACCCTCTGAACGGCACCCTCAACGGGACGCCCGGGCGACAGCATACCGCGTCAGCGCGACGGCGCCGGATCGGGCGCCCGCAGGGCCGCCACCGGCCACGTCAGTCGGAAGGTCGTGCCCGCCCCCTCGGACGAGGCCACCGTGACGTTGCCGCCCATGGCATCCATGCACTCGCGCACGATCGACAGCCCGAGGCCCAGCCCCTGGGCGCCCAGTTCGTCGTCGAGGTGTGCGTGCACGCGCACGAACTGCTCGAAGATGAGCGACAGCTTGGCCGCCGGGATGCCGATGCCGTTGTCGTCGACGCGCACGGCCGGTGCGTCGCCGGGCTCGACGCTGATCCGCACGAGGCGCCCGTGCTTCTCGGGGTCGCTGTACTTCACCGCGTTGGCGAGCAGGTTGATGAGCACGAGCTCGACGCGGCCGGGGTCGGTGACCAACCGCGGCAGGTCGTCGGCGATCTCGATGCGCACGCCGCGCACGTCGGCCATGTCGGCGAGCTGCTGCGCCACGTCGCGGGCCGTCGCCGCGAGGTCCACGGCCTGATCGTTCGGCGCTGAGCGCGATCGCCGCGTCAGGCGTGCCAGGCGCTCCAGCTTGCCGGTGACGTCGCCGAGACGGCCGACGTTGCGGTCGAGCGTGTCGATGAGGCGCGCGCGATGCGCCTCGTCGGCAGTGGCCATGAGCCGCGTGAGCACCTGCAGCACACCCAGCGGCTGGCGGATCTCGTGGCTGACGAGGCGTCCGAAACTCTCCAGTTGTCCGTGCTGCCGATCGATCATCTCGCTGTAGCGGGCGATGAACGCATCCACGGTCTTGCGCTGCAGCTCGCGCACGGCCTGCTGCGCGCGCGCCAGCGCCAGCACCGCGGCGGTCGCGTCGGCTTGCTCCCCGAGGGCGGCGCACTCGCGGGCGAAGAAGCTCTCGAGGATCTCGCTGAGGAACTGGTACTCGCGCAGCAGCTGGTGCACCGAGGCCCGCTGGTCGAAGCGCAGCATGCCCAGCTCGGTGGCTTTCGCCATCACCTGCGTGTTTGCGGCGATCTCCTGGTCGGCCGGGGCCCGCAGGTAGATCGCGATCTGGCGCAGCAGCTCGGGGATGTGGTCGAGCAGCTGGTGGCTGGGGAAGACCTCGTGCCGGTCGACGTCGAGCAGAGCGTCGAGCCGTTCGAGCCACGCCTGTGCCAGGGCCAGATGTTCGGCCGTGAGGCGGGACGCGAGGTGGTTGATGGTGCCGTCGAAGTGGCGGGGGCTGGACATCCTTACGCGTCGCGCGCTGGAGCGACACACGTATCATATCGAGGCTGGCCCCTTCCGGCTCGGTCGCAGGAGAAGGGCCAATTCGACGGCCGTCCCCCGGCGGCGCCATTTCGGAGTGCCAATGCGGGCCGACGAGCTCAGGTCGACAGTCGCGTCGTGGTGGCGGTGGATGTTGCTGGCGTCGATCCTCCTCGTGGGCACCCTCGGGGTGGGGGCCGCCGTCCGCTACCAGCAGCTGAACACCCTCAACCTCGAGATCGAGCGGTCGGATCGCATCGGCCGTGCGGTGGACGACCTGGTGTCGGTCCTGGTCAACGCGGAAACCGGCTACCGCGGCTACCTGCTGACGTCGAACCCGGTCTTCCTCGAGCCGTACCGGGGCGTCGATCAGGAGGCCCGCGGCGCCGTCGTCACCCTGACGTCGTTGCTCGCCGACGACGTCAATCGCACCGAAGACCTCACCCGCCTGGCCGGTCTGGTGGACGAGCGCCTGCTCGAGATGAGCACCAACCTGCGCCTGGTCGACAGCGGCGACCGCGAGCTGGCCATCGCGTCGGTGGCGACGGCCCACGGCAAGGTACTGATGGACCAGATCCGGACGGTCGCCGAGCGCCTGAAGGCGGAGCAGCAGACGCTGGCCGCGGCGCGCGGCCGCCAGGCCGCCGCGGCGTCGGTCGCCACGCGCCGTTTCAGCATCGCGGCGGCGGTGGTGGCGCTGCTGCTCAGTTCTCTGGCCTGGGCGCTGACCCGGACCATGGACCAACGCCGGCGTGAGTTGGCCGGCGAGACCATCGCCCGCCTCGAGGCGGAACGCGACTCGGCGGCGCACGCGCTCGACCTCCAGCAGAGCGAGGCGTTCAACCGCAGCATCCTCGACAACTCCGCCGACGCCATCGCGGTGCTGGCGCCCGACGGCGACATCACGTTCATGAATCGCGCCGGCCAGCAGGCGTTCCGCGTCGGCGTCGACGCGGCGTGGCGCGAGGCGCCCTTCGTCGAGCTGTGGCCCAACGACCTGGCCGCGGCGCACGACGCGCTGCGCGCGGCCGTGACCGGCGGCGACGGCCGCTTCGTCGCCAGCCGCCGGCTCGGCGATGCTCCGCAGTGGTGGGACGTGATCGTGAAGGCGGTGCCCGACAACCGCGGCGACGTCGATCGCCTCGTCGCCACCGCGCGCGACGTCACCGACCAGAAGACGGCCGACGAGGAGCGGGCGCAGTTGCTGGCCAGCGAACAGGCGGCGCGTTCCGCCGCCGAACGGGCGGCGCGCCTCAAGGACGACTTCGTCAGCACGCTGTCGCACGAGCTGCGCACGCCGCTCAACGCCATTCTCGGCTGGGTCGGGGTGCTGAAGCAGGATCACTCGCCGGACACGCTGTCGAAGGCCGTCGACGTCATCGACCGCAACTCGCGGCGCCAGTCGCAGATGATCGACGACCTGCTCGACATGGGCCGGATCCTGTCGGGCAAGCTGCGTCTCGACGTCCAGCGCGTGGAGGTCGCCTCGGTGATCGAGGAGGCGGTGCTGTCGGCGCTGCCCTCGGCCGACGCCAAGGGCGTGCGCCTGCTGACGACACTGGGGTCGGCGTCGATCGTGCGCGGCGACCCCGGCCGGTTGCAGCAGGTGGTGTGGAACCTGCTGAGCAACGCCATCAAGTTCACGCCGCGCGGCGGCCAGGTGCAGGTGACGCTGCGCAAGGTCAACAGCCACGTCCACGTGCAGGTGAGCGACACCGGCGTCGGCATCGCCAACGAGCTGCTGCCCCAGGTGTTCGATCGCTTCCGCCAGGCCGACTCGTCGGCGACGCGCCGGCACGGCGGCCTCGGCCTGGGACTGTCGATCGTGAAGAACCTCGTCGAGCTGCACGGCGGCACCGTGGACGTCTCCAGCGACGGCGAGAACAGCGGCGCCACCTTCACGGTGCGCCTGCCCCTGGCGCTCGTGTCGTCGCGGTCCGAGGTCGAGATGGAGACACGCACGACGGCGCCCGCCCCGGCCTCGTTGCGCGATCTGCAGGTGCTGGTCCTCGACGACGAAGAGGACGCCCGTGACGTGGTCAAGCGCCTGCTCGAAGACGCGGGCGCCACCGTGACCGCGGCGGCCTCGGTGAACGAAGCGCTGGGACACCTGGAAGGCGGTTACGCCCCCGACGTGATCGTGAGCGACATCGGCCTGCCCGAGCGCGACGGCTACGACTTCATCCAGTCGGTGCGGCGCATGGCGGCGCCCGCGGGCCGCGTTCCGGCGGCGGCGCTCACTGCGCTGGCGCGGCTCGAGGATCGGAAGCGGGCGATGCTGTCGGGGTTCCAGACGCACCTGGCGAAGCCGGTGGACCCCGCGGAGCTGGTCGCCACCGTGGCGAGTCTGGCCGGGCGCACCGGCGTCTGAGCGGCGTCTCCGTCGGTTCGGCCGGGCTTGCACTAAACCTCGGCTCTCACTCGTCTACCTCTTCAGATGACCGAGACGGCAGGCCGTGAGCCGGTCGCCGCTCCGTCCGACCGCGGGCTCACGGAGCTGGTCGGGCGCGAGCGGTCCCGGCTGGCCGCCTTCATTCGCCGGCGGGTCGCCGATCCGATCGACGCGGAAGACATCCTGCAGGATGTCTTCGCCGAGCTGGTCGAGGCCAACCGTCTGCTGATGCCGATCGAGCACGTCACGGCGTGGCTCTATCGCGTGGCCCGCAACCGCATCATCGACGTCTTCCGCAAGAAGACGCCGGAGCGCTTCGACGATGTCGCACCGATGGGCGCCGACGGCGAGCGCCTGTCGCTCGACGAGTTCCTGCCCTCGAGCGCCGATGATCCCGACGCCGCGCTCATGCGGCAGGAGCTGCTCGACACGCTCGACGCTGCGGTGGCGGAGCTGCCCTCCGAGCAGCGCGACGTGTTCCTGTGGCACGAGCTCGACGGCCGCACGTTCGCCGAGATGGCGTCGGCCACCGGCCTCAGCATCAACACCCTGCTCTCGCGCAAGCGCTACGCCGTGCAGCGGCTGCGCGCGCGCCTGCAGCAGGCGTACGACGACCTCGACACGTAGGAGATCCGGACATGCGATCCCGCTTCCTCTTCTTCGCTCCGCTGGCGCTGCTCGGCTTCCTGGGCTTCATCGCCCTCGGCGGCTACATCGTGCAGCTCCTGTGGAACTGGCTGTTGCCCGGCCTGTTCGGCGTGCCGTCGGTGACGTTCTGGCAGGCCCTGGGCCTGCTGCTGCTCAGTCGCATCCTGTTCGGCCGGATTGGCGGGCGTGGCGGGCCCCGCTGGGGTCACGGCAGCCGGATGCGCGAGCGCTTCCGCGAGCGGATGGGCGAACGCTGGCACGGGATGCCCGACGACCAGCGCGACCGGGTGCGCGCCCGCATGCGCGAGCGGTTCGGGTTCGACGAGCGGCCCGAGTCGCGTGACCTGTGAGCAGCGGCTTGACGACACCTCCGGCTCCGTGTGAGCATCGGAGGGTCGTGTTCCATTCGTCGATCCCCGCGCCGGTGTGTTGTTGCGGCGGCTTCATGCCTCCCACGGCCATGCTGCGCGTCGAGCGATCGACCCCCTAGACATCCAGTTCCACCAGGGACGTTTCCCGCAGCAGGCCCGGAAGGCGTAGACACGCTCTCCGGGCCTTCGTGTTTGTACGCCCGTTGTCAGAGGAGCCGGAACAGGCAGAGACGTTCACGGGTGCGGTGGCGAAGAGGCGAACGCGACGGTCTGCAAAGCCGTTATTCGAGGGTTCGAGTCCCTCCCGCACCTCCAACTCCGAAGGAGCAGTGAGTCCATGAGCACGCACGCAGGGCCGATCGGCGTTTTCTACGAGCACCCCGAGTGGTTCCGGCCGCTGTTCGCCGAGTTCGATCGCCGCGGCATGGCCTACGAGCGGATCGACGCCGGCCGCCACCGCTACGACGCCGGCAGCGACGACGAGCGTCGCTTCGCGCTGGTCGTGAACCGCATGAGTCCGTCGGCGTACCTGCGCGGCCGCGCGCACAGCATCCTCTACACCACCAACTACCTCGCGCACCTGGAACGCCTCGGCGTGCGGGTCGTGAACGGCGTCGACGCCTTCCGCATCGAGACGTCGAAGGCGCAGCAGCTCTCGCTGTTGAAGTCGCTGGGCCTGGCGTTCCCGGCCGCGCGCGTCATCAATCACGCCAGCGAGGCGCCGGCAGCGGCCGGCGGCCTGCGTTTCCCCGTCGTCGTGAAGGCGAACATCGGCGGCAGCGGCGCCGGCATCGTGCGCTTCGATCGTCCGGAGGATCTGCAGCGCGCCGTCGACGAGGGGCGCATCGACCTCGGACTGGATCAGACGGCGCTGGTGCAGGAGTTCATCCCCGCGCGCGGCGGCCACATCACGCGCGTCGAGGTGCTGAACGGCGCCTACCTGTACGCCATCAACGTGTTCAGTACCGGCGAGAGCTTCAATCTGTGCCCGGCCGACATCTGCCAGCCCGGCGACGGCGTGGCGGTCGACGGCGCGTGCGCGGTGGAGGCCCCGAAGAAGGGCATCCGCGTTGAGGGCACCACGCCGCCGCAGCAGGCCATCGACGACGTGGTGCGCATCATCGGCGCCGCCGGCATCGAGGTGGGCGGCGTCGAGTACCTGGTCGACGATCGCGATGGCCGGCGCTACTACTACGACATCAACGCGCTGTCGAACTTCGTGGCTGATGCGCCGCGGGTGGTCGGGTTCGACCCGTTCGTGCCCTTCGTCGACTATCTCGAGGCCGTGGCCGCCGGACGCACCGACGTGACACGGCCGGGCACGACCTCTGCCGCGCACGCGGTGGCCGCGGCGGTCTGACCGAGTGTCGGGGCGCCGGCGCGGACCGGCGTCCTTGACTTGCCACGGGCGGAACGCTACGTTGCGCCGCATGTCGACGCCTCTCCGCCCCGGTCCCTCGAACGATCGCGACTCGAACACGTCCACGTCCACGCTGAGCCGCCGCGAATGGCTCGCCACCGCCGGCGCCGGCGCGGCGATGCTGCTGGCCGACGGCCGCGACGGGCAGGCGCAGACGCCGGCAGGCACGACCGTCGTCTTCACGCACGTCGACGTCGCCAATCCGGACCTCGTCCAGCGCGACGTCGCACTGGCCGTGACCGGCGACCGCATCGTCGCGATCGGACCCACCGACGAGGTGCTGAAGAAATATCCGCAGGCGCAGGCCTACGACGGGCGCGGCAAGGCGCTGCTGCCCGGTCTGATCAACTGCCATGCCCATCTCGGCCAGACGCTGTCGCGCGGCTTCAACGAAGACTTCGGCTTCCCCAACAGCTACAAGCTCGCCGTGAACCCGGGCAGCCTGCTCTCGCGCGAGGAGAGCACGCTGATGGCGGTGGTCGGCGCCATCGAGGCGATCAAGACCGGCTCGACCTGCGTCGTCGAGAACGTCGGCGGCACGGCCGCGACCGCGTCTGAGCTGGCGAAAACCGGCCTGCGCTGGGTGTTCGCCGAGTCGGCCACCGACCGCGAAGGCGGCTCGCCGATGTCGCCCGAGATCCTGGCGCGCGGCGAGGCGCCGCGCTTCTCCGCCAAGATGCGCGACGAGGGGATGCGCCGCATCACCGAGCTGCACAGCGCGTGGCACGGCAAGGAGAGCGGGCGCATCTCCGTCTTCCCCGCCGCGGGTCTGGCCGAGAACTCGTCGCCCGAGCTGCTGCAGGCGGTACGCGCGTTCGCCGACAAGCACGACCTCGGCTACACGATTCACCTGTCGCAGAGCCAGGCCGAAGTCGACTACATGAAGCGCCACCACGGCATGAGCCCGGTGGCGTTCCTCGACAAGCACGGCTTCCTCAGCCCGCGGCTCTTCGCCGCGCACTGCCGCTACGTGGATGCCGCCGACATCGCGCTGCTGGCGAAGAGCGGCACCATCGTCACCCATCAGGCGCGGATGGCGGCCAATCGCGGCGTGATTCCGCCGATTCCGGCGCTGCGCGCGGCCGGCGTGCCCATCGCCATGGGCACCGACAACAACACCACGGACCTCTTCGAGGTGCTGCGCATCGCGATGATCACCGAGCGCGTGCGCCGCGACGACGCGTTCCCCGGCGTGCAGCCGCAGCCCGAGGACATCCTGGCCGACGCCACCATGGGCAGCGCGCGTGCCGTCCGCCAGACGGCCGCGATCGGCTCACTCGAGGTTGGCAAGAAGGCCGACATCCTCGTGCTCGACACGCAGCGCATCCACATCGTGCCGTCGGTGCGCATCATCTCGACCTGGATCCACAACGGCCAGCCGAACGACATCGAGTCAGTGATGATCGACGGCCGGTTCGTCATGCGCGACCGGAAGATGACCACGGTGGACGAAGCCGCCATCGTGGCCCAGGCCAACGCGGTGGGCCGCCGCGTGTGGGATCAGGTGGAAAAGGCCGGCCCGATCAAGATCCCCCGGCTGCCGCGGCCAAAATAGTCGGGCTGGCGCCTCCCGATTGCGCTATCGTCGCCCCTCGGCGCGGAAACCACAGGGAGGGGCCTATGACCTGGCTCGTTCGGCTGGCGGCGATGGGACTCTTGGCGGTCTCGCTGGACGCGGCCGCGCAATCGGCCGACGACCGTGAGCTGCTGCAGTTCCGGCTCACGCCCGAGCTCCTCACGAAAGCCGAGGCGGTGGCCACTGCCTTCGGCGCCAACGCCGAGCGCGATCCGGCCATGAAGCGCAAGCTCGACACCAAGCGCGAGATCGCCAGGCTCGAAGACAAGGACGACCTCACCGAGGCCGAGCAGAAGCGACTCGAAGACCTGCAGGCGGCCGCCGGCGATGACGTCGACCTGGGCATCAACGGCGGCTCGCTGTCGGACATCTCGGCCCAGCTCCAGAAGGTGCCGGCCATGAACGCCGCGCTGAAGTCGGCGGGCATGGCGCCGCGCGACATGGCCAAGTTCATCGTGACGGCGGTGCAGGCGGCGATGATCGGCGGCCTGCAGAAGCAGGGCCTGCCCGTGCCGCCCGGCGCAGCCGGCGAGAACGTGAAATTCGTGCTGGCCAATCAGGCGTCGATCGAGCGCATCAACAAGCTGCTGGGCGCGCGCTGAGGACGCGAGCGGGCGTAGTCGTCAGGGCTTCGCCTGTGACAATCGTCTGACCCTTACGACCCACATCGGCGCGAATTTGTCGCCGGCGGCGTCGGGCTCGACAAAAAACTCGAAGAATGCGTTGGCATCCACGAACGCGTAGTCGGAAGAGGTTCGCAGGCCGATGGGGTAGCGACCCCCGGCAGTCGTCCATTGCGCGTCGTTGAGGGGCAGGAATGTCCGCCGGCTGAATCTCCGGTGGGCCGTCGCTCGAATGAAGTCTCGACAGGGATCCGGCGTACCACCTGTGACCTTGGCGGGCTTCCCCGGGAAGAACTCCAGGCCGAGATAACCCTGATCCGGCGGCTCGGCGACCCAGTTCGTGCCGAACGTGATCGGCCGAAGACTCTTGATCCACAGATAGAGTTCACGGCTCTTCGTGGCCTGGATGATGCTCGCTATGCCGGTCTTTGGCTCCTCTGCTGTAAGGAGCTTGCTGCCTTCGACGACCAGCGTCTGCTCGGTGACCTCCTGGCCGTTCTTGCATTGTCCTGAGCCGATCAGGGTCTGGGTCGAGTCGGACTTGGCCTTCATCTCGCCGACGTACCGACCGTTCGCCCCACGGACCAGTGTTCCCTGGGCGCTGTCGGTGCCCCAGCGCGTGACACTGCCGAGCCCGCTGAACTGCAGACGCAGCGAGTAGTGGTTCTCGATGCGCAGCCAGATCTTGTCCGACGTCCTCCACGTGAACAGGGCATCGATGCTGGCGCGGCGGTCGCCAATGAGCTGAGCGCACAAGGGGCCCGGCACCGCCAGTGCACCTGAGATGAGCGGACAGGCGGGCAGGGACGCGGTGACGGGAATCCATTCGCGCACCAGCTCACCGCGGCCGCCGGTGGGGTCCGGCACCCCCTTGTACGTGAGTAGCGCGACGCCGTTCGCCCCGATGGACACCGGCTGTCCCAGCGGAGTGCTCACTGTGGCCAGTTCGTCGAGCCGCTCCTGCTCGTCGACGGTCCACGTCACCGAACCGCCCGCCAGGCTGCCGGGCTTCGCGGCGATCAACGTCCGTCCGCTGATGCGCGACACGAGGGCCGGCCCCTGCGGCTCGAGCCGCACCGACACGCGGTCGGCGGCCGAGTCGCTGGCGAGCAGGCGTCGCGCCGGCACCAGGGGCAGTCTGGCGATGACCTCCCGCCATTCTGCGCGGCTCCAGCCGGCCACCGGCGACGGCACGTCGGGCATTGCGCGGTCGGCCGTGCCCCATGCGGTCTCGCCATCGGGCGCCGCGAAACCGTCCATCAACAGCAGCCAGATCTGGGCCCGCGTCAGTCGCGTCTCCGGCTCGATCGGCTGGCCCATCATCACGCGCGGCACGAGGTCGTCGGGGCGGCCCTCGTACGCCTGCTGATACGCAGCGGCCAGCGCCTCGACGGTCATCTGCGGTAACAGCGGTACGACGGCGGCATGCAGGTCGGCGAAGGAATACGGCAGGTTCTCGAGGCCATCGGCATGCTGGAGGTCGTGGACGGCGAGGTCGATCAGGGCGCGCACCTCGTCGTGATCGACCTGCAGGCCCTTGGCGGAACTCGCGCCCGCAGCCGGTGCCACGATCGGGATGCGCATCTTCGCGAGCAGGGAGACGATGGCGTCGGGCGCCCGGCTCTCTTCGTACATCGCCTCGCCGATCGCGAAGGGCTCCTGGATCGAGGGCGCCGGGAGGGCATCGTCGTCCTGGGACGGCGGTTCGAACGGCTCGGGAATGGGTGGGGACGCCGCCCAGTGAGGTTCCGCCAACACCTTGCGCACCTTCGCCTCGGCGCCGGGCGACAACGATGCCTGTCCCGACGGAAAGGCGGCGAGGCCGAACAGACCAATCAGCACGACGGACGGGACACGCATACCCGCTCCTCTCCGTGCCCGGCGGGCCCACCTCATCCGCCAGTCGGCGCAGGGGCGTTGTATCACGGAGCTCGATGCGGTGCGCTATAGTGCCTCCGATCGGACGGTAGACAGCGGACGCCTGCACCCCCGTCACGGCGGTGCCTCACGAGGTGTTATGTCCCACGACGACGCTCACCGGCTCCACGACGTGCCGGCATCCGTTTCCCGGCGCAATTTCATCAAGGGCGTGATCGCCGGCGGCGCCGGCGTCTCCACGGCCGCCTACCTGTTCCGGTCGGGCACGCTGGTCTCCGGCCAGGCGCGCACCGGCGCCGTCGAGCGGCTCATCACGCTCACGGTCAACGGGCAGACCCGGCGCGTCGACGTCGCGCCGCAGGAAACCCTCGCCAACACCCTGCGCTACAAGCTCGGGCTCACCGGCACGAAGCTCGGATGCGACCGGGCCGAATGCGGCGCCTGCACGGTGCTGGTCGATGACGTGCCGCGCTACTCGTGCTCGGTGCTGACGCACTCGGTGCGCACGAAGAAGGTGCAGACCATCGAAGGCCTGGCCGATCCCGACGGCACGCTGCACCCGGTGCAGGCGGGCGTCGTGCTGGAGCAGGGCTTCCAGTGCGCGTTCTGCATGTCGGGCTTCATCATGGCGACCGTCGGCTACCTGAAGAAGCACCCGAGCCCGACGCGCGAGGAACTCGCGCACGGCGTCTCCGGCAATCTGTGCCGCTGCCAGGACTACGACAAGATCCTCACGGCGCTGCATCGCGGCTCCGAGCTCGCGCGGGGGGTGACCCGTGGCTGACATGAAGAAACTCGTCGGCGAGAACTACACCACGCCCGACTTGCTCGCGAAGGTGACGGGCAAGGCGAGATACGCGGAGGACTTCCGCGCCGACGGCATGCTGTTCGCCAAGCTGCTGTTGAGCCCGTTGCCGCACGCGCGCATACGAAGCGTCGACACGAGCGCGGCCGAGGCAATGCCGGGCGTGCGCGCGATCCTGCGTGCGTCGGAACTGCCGGCACCAGCCGACACGGTGACCGACCTCGGCGAGACGATTCGCGCCAACCCGATGGGCGAACGCGCGCTCACCGACGAGCCCGTCTACGCCGGCGAACCCGTGCTGGCCGTGGCCGCCGTGGACGAAGAGACCGCAGTCGCCGCGCTCGAGGCCATCCAGGTGGACTGGGAGCCGCTGCCGTTCGTCGTCGATCCGCTGGTGAGCCTGCGGCCCGATGGCCCGAGTCCGCGCGCCGAAGGCAATACGTGGGGACGCGCACCGGTCGAATCCGGCAAGCCGCCGGGACCACTGACCGTCATGCCGCTCAAGTGGAAGGCCGAGGACTTCGCGGACTACGACCAGGGCAAGATGCCCATGGGCGAGCCGCAGATCGACTGGAACTACGGCGACCTCGAGGCCGGTTTCAAGAACGCCGCGCTCGTGCTCGACGAGACGTTCTCGATGGCCAACAACCAGCACCACGTGCTGGAACCGCGGACGGCCCTGGCCTACTGGCGTGGCGACAAGCTGCACGTGCACACCGGCACGCAGAGCGCCGTGCAGACGGTGGCGTCGATCTCGCGCTGGATGAACATCCCGCTCGAGAAGGTCGTGCTCATCACCGAGTACACCGGCGGCGGCTTCGGCAGCCGCGCCACCGGCGCCGTCATCTGCATGGTGCCGGCGATCCTGGCGAAGAAAGCCAACGCCCCGGTGATGCTGCGCATCACGCGCGAGGAAGAGCAGTACATCGGCGGCATCCGCCCGGGCATGCATGGCCGGGTGAAGGCCGGCTTCGCGAAGGACGGCCGCCTCACCGCCCTCGACCTGTTCCTCATCGGCGAGAACAGCGCCTACGAGGCCCAGGGCGACGCCAACAGCGGCGGCCGCTTCATCTCGCTGCTCTACCAGCCACCGGCCATGCGGTCGCGGTCGATCACGGTGCTCACGAACACGCCGCCGCGGCGGGCGCAGAGCCAGCCGGGCGGGCTGCAGGCGATCATGATCGTCGAGCCGGTGATCGCGAAAGCGGCGCGACAGCTCGGCATCGACCAGGTGGAGATGCGGCGCCTCAACGCACCGGAAGGCAAGGCGTTGTGGGGGCCGGCCGGCCGCGACGGCAAGCGCGGCTACATCACGAGCGCGTTCCTGAAGGAAGCGCTCGACAAGGGCGCCGAGCTCTTCGACTGGAAGACGAGACAGGCGCGGTCGGGCAAGCGCACGGGCTCCACGGTGCGCGGCTCCGGAGTGGCCGTGAGTTCGTTCGTCGCCGGCTCCACCGGCTTCGACGGCCTGTTCGTCATCAAGCCCGACGGCAAGATGTACGTGAAGTCTGGCGTCGGCAACCTCGGCACCGAGTCGGTGTTCGATGTCCACCGCGTCGCCGCCGAGATGATGGGCCTGCGCTGGGATCAGGTGGAGGTGGCCTGGGGCGACACGTCGCACCCGCTGCCGTGGACCTGCGTGTCGGGCGGCAGCCAGACCACCCACGCCATGACGCGGGCCGCGCACGCGGCGGCGTCCGACGCGATCGCCAAGGCGCAGGAGATCGCGGCGCAGACCCTGGGTGGCAGCCCCGCGTCGTATCGCGTCGCCGATGGCCGTGTATCGGCCGGCGGACGGAGCATGTCGCTGGCCGACGTCGCGAAGAAGGCGATCGAGCTGGGCGGCAAGTACGACGGCCACACGCTGCCAGAGAACATCAACAAGGTCACGACCACGGCGGCCACCGCGCTGGCGGGCGAGGGTTTGATGGGGGTCGCCCGCGACACCTATCCGCGCGACGGCACGACCGTGTCGTTCGTGGCCGGCTTCGCCGAAGTGGAAGTGGACGTCGAGACCGGCAACTACAAGGTGCTCGACTACACCGCGGTCGGCGACTCGGGCACCATCATCCATCCGCGCGCCTATGGCGCGCAGGTGCTGGGACGCTCGGTGCTGGGGATGAGCCACACGCTGGCGCTGAAGACGGTGTACGACCAGCACTACGGCGTGGCGCTGGCGACGCGGCTGCACCAGAGCCGGCCGCCGACGATTCTCGACGTGCCGCGCAACATGAAATGGGACGCCGTGAACCTGCCGGATCCGGAGACGCCGGTGGGCGCCCGCGGCATCGGCGAGCCGCCGGTGGCGGCCGGCGCCTGCGCCGTCATGAACGCGATTGCCGCCGCGCTCGGCGACGACGTCTTCAAGCGCGCGCCGGTCACTTTGGACAGCCTGCTGATGGCCCTCGAACACGGGCGGCCGATGCAGGAACCCCTCACGGCCCACATCTAGGAGGACCAGCGCCATGGCCATCGTGCACGACGTGATGCCTCCGTTCCAGCTGTTCCAGCCGTCGAGCGCCGACGAGGCGCTCGACCTGCTCGACGCCCGGCCCGACACATGGGTGCTGGCCGGCGGCATGGACTCCTTCGACTGGCTCAAGGACCGCACCAAGCGCACGAGCGCGGTGGTCGACTTGAGCGGGATCGACGCGCTGCGCGGCATTCGAGAGGTCGACGGCGGGCTTGAGATCGGCGCGATGACCACCCTGGTCGATGTCGCCGAACACGCCGCCGTGAACGCGCGGTTCAAGATGCTGGCCGAGGCCGCCGGCCTCGTGGCCTCGCCGCAGATCCGCAACCAGGGCACCATCGGGGGCAACGTCTCGCAGGACGCGCGCTGCTGGTACTACCGGCGCGGCTGGTCGTGCTATCGCGCCGGCGGCAGCACCTGCTACGCCGACACGCCCACCGCCGTGAACCGCGAGCACGCGATTCTCGGCGCCGACCGCTGCGTGGCCGTCAGTCCCTCCGACACGGCGCCGGCGCTCGTGGCGCTCGACGCGCAGATGGTGCTGCGGCGCCGTGGCAGCGAGCGCGTGGTCGACGCCGCCGACTTCTTCCTCGGCCCTGACATCGACATCACCCGTCTGACCGTGCGCGAGCCGGGCGAGCTGCTCACCGCCATCCGCGTGCCGGCCACGTTCGCGGGCGCGCGGCACTACTTCGAGAAGGTGCGCGACCGCCAGGTGTGGGACTTCCCGCTCGTGAACGTCGCGGCCGCGTTCAAGGAAAGCGGCGGCACGATCCAGGAGGCGCGCGTCGTCGTCGGCGCGGTGGCGGCCAAGCCGCTGCGCCTGCGCACGGTCGAGGCGCAGCTCGCCGGCAAGCCGGCCACCGAGGACACGGCGAAGGCCGCCGGCGAACTGGCGATTGCCGGCGCGCAGGCGCTGCGCTTCAACGCCTACAAGATTCCGCTGATGCGGAACCTCGTGCGGCGCGCCGTGCGCGGTGGTCCGCTCGCGGCGACGACGTAGCGCGTGCGACACGACGAGCGGCAGCGGCGGCACCTGCAGGTGCCGCGCCGGCTGAGGCTGGCGCCGCTTGCCGGGGCCGTGCTGTTTGGAGCGGCCTGCGACCGTCCGGCGGCCACGTCGCCGGCGCCCGCCACGCCTCCGGCGATCGCGGCCCCGGCCGCCGAGACCGCCGTCTGGCACACGCTCGGCACGTGGTCGGGCCACGGCAGCGGCCAGACCGGGTCGTTCGATGTCGGCACCGGCTCACTGCGCGTGAAGTGGGAAGCCAGGGCCAGTGCGCCAGACGCCGACCGCTACCTCACCGTGGTCCTGCACAGCGCCATCTCGGGCCGTCCGCTGCAGACCGTGCTCGACGTCCACGAACCGGGTGCAGGCACGGCCTTCGTCCAGGACGAACCGCGCGTGTCCTACCTCGACGTCACGGCGCCGGGCATGGACTGGCGCCTGTCGGTCGAGGAGATGTTGCCGCGCCCGGCCGGGCGTTGAGGCTCACGGCAGCTTCAGGATCTTCCGCAGCTCGGCGGCCGTCGTGTTCTTGCCCGACCCCGGGCCGCCCATGTCGAAGTCCTTCGACCGCGCGAGCCCACCCACCATCACGGGGTCGAAGCCGGCATCGATCACCAGGTTCGAGGCGACCCGTACCGCGTCGGCATCGTCGCCCGCGATCGGAATCGCGACCTTGTCGCCGGCGCGATGGGCGTTCTGCAGCGCGATCTTGTAGTTGATGGTGCCAAAGGCGCGCACGATGCGCGCACCCGGGATGTATTCCGCCGTGGCGACGCCGCTGCCCTTCTGCCGCGCGGCTTCCGCCATCGCGCCGTCGCGCTGCACCGAGGGATTGCTGCAATCGAGCACCACCTTGCCTTTCATGGCGGCGCCGAGGTCCTTGCCGATCTGCGGAATGGCGCTGTAGGGCAACGCCAGGAACACCACCGGGCCGAACTCCGCGGCCTGCTGCGGCGTGCCGGCCACCGATTTCGGTGCCTGCGTCACCAGGTCTTTCAGCGTGCCGGGATTGCGCGACGAGAACAGGATCTCGTGGCCGGCCTTCGCCCACAGCGTGCCGATGGCGCCACCGATGTTGCCCGAGCCGATGATCCCGATGCGCAGCGAGCGGCCGGTCTGGGCGAGCAGTGGTGCGAGCGCCTCGCTCACCAGCAGTGCGCCGGCGGCGCTGCCGACGAGGCGAGTGAAGTCGCGGCGGGACGGACGGGGCGAGTGACGCATTCGAGCGGGCTCCTCTCCCGCCGAATACGTCGCTCAGCCGGCGGCGTTTACCGTGCCACGCACCTCGCCGAAACCGATCGACGCCGCGCCGTCGCGACGACCGCGGGCGCGGAAGATCACCTCGTCGCCGTCGTCGAGAAACGTGCGGGTGTGGCCCGACGCCAGCGTGACCGGCGCCGTCCCGCCGGCAGAGATCTCGAGCAGGCTGCCGAAGCCGTCGGGCGTCGGCGCCGAGATCGTGCCGGTGCCCAGCAGGTCACCGGGTCGCAGGTTGCAGCCGTTGCTGGCGTGATGCGTCACGAGCTGCCCGATGGTCCAGAACAGATGACGCGTGCTGCCGATCGACAGCCGGTGCGGCGGCAGGTTCGCCGCTTTCAGGCACGGCGTGTGCAGCAGCACCTCGAGCTCGAGCTCGAACGCGCCCTCGGCCTGATCGTGCGCGTCCGTCAGATAGGGCAACGGCGCCGGATCGCCGGCGGGCCGCGGCGGCTGTGCGATGCGGAACGGCGCCAACGCCTCCGGTGTCACGATCCACGGCGAGATCGACGTGGCGAAGTTCTTGGCCAGGAACGGCCCGAGCGGCTGGTATTCCCAGGCCTGGAGATCGCGCGCCGACCAGTCGTTGAGCAGGCACAGGCCGGCGATGTGGGCCCGCGCGTCGCCGATTGCGATCGGCTCGCCGAGCTCGTTGCCGGGGCCGATCCAGATGCCGAGTTCCAGCTCGTAGTCGAGACGGCGCGAGGGCCCGAAGGTGGGGACGTCGTCGGTTGGCACCTTGCGCTGCCCCTGTGGGCGCCGCACCGGCGTCCCGGACACGACAATCGACGAGCCCCGCCCGTGGTAGCCGATCGGCACGTGCTTGTAGTTCGGCAGCAGCGGCTGATCGGGCCGGAACTGCCTCCCGACGTTCACCGCGTGATGGATACCGGCGTAGAAGTCCGTGTAGTCGCCGATGGTGGCCGGGACGTGCATGGTGCAGGCGGCGCGGTCGACGAGGCAGGGCTCCAGCGCCACGCGCGCGCTCGCGCCTTCGGTCAGCAGCGACGAGAGCTGCGCCCGTAACGCACGGCGCAGACCGGCGCCCGCGGCCAGGAACGCGTTCAGCGGCGCTTCGGCGGCCAGCGTCGCCGCTTCCTCGGCGTCGCCGGTGAAGACATCGGCGCGCCGTGCGGCGGCCAGGTCGAGCACCTGGTCCCCGATGGCGACCCCGCCACGAGCGGTCGGGCCGTTCTCGGTCGAGAAGACCCCGAGCGGCAGGTTCTGGATCGGGAAGTCGGCGTGGCCGTTGGCCGAGGCCACCCAGCTGCGTCGCGCGGGATCGTGGGTCTCGTCGAGGGTCACGGCTTGGTCGGGTCGAAGTGCTTCTTCAGGGCGTGGCCGTAGCGCGCGTAGGAATCCTGCTTGCAATCGGCTTGCGCGGCCCACGCCGTGACGCGCTGCGGAAACCGCGTCTCGAACATGAACGCCATCGTGCCTTCGAGCCGCTTCGGCGCGAGCGGAGCGTTGCTGGCCGCCTCGAACGCGTCGACGTCTGGCCCGTGCGGCAGCATCGTGTTGTGCAGCGAGAAGCCGCCCGGCACGAAGCCCTGGGGCTTGGCGTCGTACTGGCCGTAGACCAGGCCCATGAACTCGCTCATCACGTTCATGTGGTACCACGGCGGACGGAACGTGTTCTCCGCGACGAGCCAGCGGTCGGGGAAGATCACGAAGTCGACGTTGGCCGTGCCTGGCGTCTCCGAGGGCGATGTCAGCACGGTGAAGATCGACGGATCGGCGTGGTCGTAGAGCACCGGGCCCACCGGCGAGTAGCGGCGCAGGTCGTACTTGTAGGGCGCGAAGTTGCCGTGCCAGGCGACGACGTCGAGCGGCGAGTGGTCGAGTGCGGACGTCCACAGCTGCCCACCCCACTTCACGAACATCCGCGAGGGCACGTCGCGATCCTCGTAGGCGGCGACCGGCGTGAGGAAATCGCGCGGATTCGCCAGGCAGTTCGCGCCGATCGGCCCGCGGTCGGGCAACGTGAATGCGCCGCCGTAGTTCTCGCAGAGGTAGCCGCGCGCGGGTCCGTTGCGGAGCTCGACGCGCAGCTTCACGCCGCGCGGGATCACCGCGATCTCGCCGGGTTCGAGATCGATGATCCCGAACTCCGTCCACAGCCGCAGATCGCCCGACTGCGGCACGAACAGCAGCTCGCCGTCGGCGTCGTAGAAGTACTCGTCCTGCATCGAGCGCGTGATCACGTAGACGTGCGCGCCCATGCCGGCGTGGGTGTGCTGGTCGCCGGCGGTCGTGATGGTGCGCACGCCCTCGAGGAACGACAGCGACTCGCTGGGTACGGTCACCGGGCTCCATCGCATCGGCGCGATCGGCAGGTCGACGTCGTGACAGGGCGCGGTGCGCCACAGGCCGATGTCGGCCTTCTGGAAATCTCCGAAGTGGGCCACGGTCGGCCGGATGCGATACAGCCACGTGCGCTCGTTGGTCGCGCGCGGCGCCGTGAACGGCGAGCCGCTCAGTTGTTCCGCGTAGAGCCCGTAGGCGCACTTCTGCGGCGAGTTGCGACCGATGGGCAGCGCACCGGGCAGCGCTTCGGTCTCGAAGCCGTTCCCGAACCCCGACATGTACCCGGGCGTGATCGTCGGCTGCCCGGCCCCCGGAGTCAGACCCCTGGCCGGGCCGGGCGAGACTTCTGCCGGATTCTTGGTCATGACACAGGCTCCTCGGCCGGCAGGTCCACGTAGATGTCGCCGCCCTCGATTTTCACCGGAAACGTTCGCACGCCGCGATCGGTCACGCTGCCGTCACTCGCGCCCGTGCGCACGTCGAAGAGCGCGTGGTGCATCGGGCACTCCACGTAGCCCTGCACCAGGCAGCCCATCGAGAGCGACGCGCCCATGTGCGGGCAGGCGTCGCTGGTCGCGAACACGCCGTCAGGCATCGCGTAGAGCGCCACCCGCTGGTCAGGGCAGCGCACGCTCATCATCGCCCGATCGCCGAAGTCGGCGCGAGCGGCCACGCGCGTCCAGGCCATCAGGCCCCTTTCAGGACGCCGCGCTGGATCTGGTCGGCCTCGATCGACTCGAACAGGGCCTTGAAGTTGCCCTCGCCGAAGCCGTCGTCGCCCTTGCGCTGGATGAACTCGAAGAAGATCGGGCCGATGGCGGTCTTGCCGAAGCGCTGCAGCAGCACCTTGGTGAAGCCGCCCTCCACCACGCCCTCGCCGTCGATGAGGATGCCGTCCTTCTCGAGCCGCGCCAGATCCTCGCCGTGCTTGGGCAGCCGCTGATCGATGCGCTGGTAGTAGATCGGGTTCGGCGCCGGCATGAAGTCGACGCCGCGCACCTGCAGCGCCTCGATCGACTCATAGAGGTCCTGCGCCCCGAGCGCCACGTGCTGGATGCCCTCGCCCTTGTACTGGACGAGGTACTCCGCGATCTGCCCGCGCTCGCCGGCGTCCTCGTTGATCGGGATGCGGATCTTGCCGTCGGGACTGGTCATCGCCCGTGAGTGCAGGCCGGTGTGCTTGCCCGAGATGTCGAAGTAGCGGATCTGGCGGAAGTTGAAGATGCGCTCGTAGAAGCCCGCCCACTCGTCGAGGCGTCCCCGCTGCACGTTGTGCGTCAGGTGGTCGAGATAGAACAGGCCGAGGCCTTTCGGCGCCGGATTCGGATCGCCGATCCACTCGAAGTCGACCTCGTAGATCGAGCCCTTGGCGCCGTAGCGATCGACGAGATAGATGTGCAGGCCGCCGATGCCCTCGAGCGTGGGAATCTGCAGCTCGCCAGGCGCGGCCGTGCGATCCACTGGCGTCGCGCCCAGCCGCACCGCGCGGTCGAACGCGTACTGCGCGTCGACGACGCGGAACGCCATGGCCGGCGCCGACGGCCCGTGTGCCTCGGCGAACCGCGCCGCAAACGATCCGGGCTCGGCGTTGAGAATCAGGTTGATGCCGCCCTGGCGGTAGAGCGTGACCGCCTTCGAGCGATGCTTCGCCACCGCCGTGAAGCCCATCTGCGTGAACAGGCGGTCGAGCTCGGCCGGGTTGGGGTGGCAGAACTCCACGAACTCGAACCCGTCGGTGCCCATCGGGTTCTGATCGGTGATCACGGGTGGCGGGGCGTCGTGCGGATAGGGACCCATCGTTGACTCTCCGATTCAGCGAACGGCGAGCGCGTCGAATTCCTCGACGGGCTCGCGGAACGAACACGATCCGAAGCTGACGAGACGCGCGCGTGTCTGGCGCAGCGTCTCGATGGTGAACTCGCGCCCGGCCCAGCGGACGATGCCGTCGGTGAACGCCAACGCGCCGGCGTCCGAGTGCTGCAGCACGGCCTCGGCGGCCGGCGTCGACGCCCCCGCCTGCAGGGCGGCGGTGGCGAGCAGCACGTTCAGGTAGCCGTACATCGGCGCCGACGTCGCGTCGCGCTCGTAGGTCAGCCGGTACTCACCGCGCACCGCATGGTGCAGTCCGGCCGTGGCTTTGAAGGCGACGTCGTGCCGCACCGCCGCGGCGAGAAACGCGGCCAGCGCCGCCGGCGCGGGAAAGGCGTCGGCGGTGACGCCGCCGGTGCGGACCTTGGCGCGCAGTCCACGGGCGGCGACGCGTGCCAGCCAGGCGTCGACGTCAGGACCGGGTGCGATCTCCACATAGACCTCGCCGGCAGGGCCGGCGTACCTGGCGAGCCAGTCGATGCCCTCGAGCGTCGCCGGCTTCGACTCCATCGAGTCGACCCGGGCGCGCTCGCTGGCGCTGGTGTTGAACCCGGCAACCGCCGCAAGATCCGCGTCGGAGCCGTCGCGCACGATCGCGCTCACGCGCCAGCCCGCATCGGATCCGGTGGCAGCGTCGAGCGCCTCGCGCAGCTCCTCGAGGCGCGCCGCCGGCACTACGAATCGGCCGAGCATCCAGGCCGACGGTCCGGACAGGGCCTCGCGATACGCCCACACGGCGTCGGTCATGGTGAGGCCCGCGGGCGGGAACAGCCCCGCGTAGTCCACGACGCCCGCGAGCAGGGCGGTCGTGCTGGCACGCTGCATCCCCCTACTGTGGCAGCGGTCGATTCATGCTGTCCAATTGATCGGATCGCCATGATTGATAATTGCTGACTATGAGTGACCCTGCCCGCCTCGAGCTGCGCCACCTGCGCTACTTCCGCGAGGTCGTCGACGAGCTGCATTTCGGGCGCGCCGCCGCCCGCCTCGCCGTGACGCAGCCGACGCTCAGCGTGCAGATCCGGCAGCTCGAGGCGATCGTCGGGGCGCGACTGTTCGACCGCCACACCCGTCAGGTGACGCTGACCGCGGCCGGGCGCGTGCTCGACGACGCCGCCCGGCGCCTGCTGCGGGACGTCGACGCCGCCGTCGACGCCACCCGCCAGGCCCACGCCGGGCAGCTGGGCGTCCTGCGCGTCGGGTTCGGACCGACGCTGATGCTCTCGACGCTGGGCGACGTCGTCCGCACCTATCGGCAGCGGCACCCCGGCGTGCGCGTCGACTTGCGCGAGCTGCCCACCAGCGAGCAGATCACGGCGCTGGTCAGGGGCGACCTGGACGTCGGCTTCGTGCGCGGCGCCGAGGCCGACCCGCGGCTGCACGTGGAGCTGTTCGCGCGCGAGCCACTGGTCATCGCGCTGCACCGTGATCACCGGTTGGCGAAAGCGGCGCGGGTGCCGCTGTCGGCGCTGGCCGGCGAGCCGTGGGTCCTGTTCCCACGCGCCATCGCGCCACGCCTCCACGAGCGGGTCATCGAGGTGTGTGCGCGGGCCGGCTTCCGCCCGAACGTGGTGCAGGAGAGCCGCGAGGTCTACACCACGGTCGGCCTCGTCGGCGCCGGCGTGGGCGTGACCATCGTGCCCGACACCGTGCGCCGGCTGTCGTGGGCCGGCGCGGTCTTCAAGCCGATTCCGCGCGCGTCGGTCTCGATCGCCCTCGTCAGGCCGAGCGGGCCGGAACCGCCGGTGGTCGAGGCGTTCCTCGCGGTCGCGCGCAAGGCGTCGGGCGCACCGGCCGAACCGGCACGCCGGCGGCCTACTCGGTGATCGACTGCACCACGAGGTTCTTCACGAGCTGCCGGTAGTGCCGCCGGACCGGTCCCGGCGTGCGCGCCATGAACACGGCGACGAGTTCTTCCTTCGGGTCGACCCAGAACATCGTCCCCGTGGCTCCGCTCCACATGAACTCGCCGGGCGAGCCAGGCACACCGGCCACGCCGGGCAACGTGCGGACCGCGACGCCGAGACCGAACCCGAAGCCGTCCATGTGCTCGACCGCGAACTCGTCGAGGCGCGAGCTGTCGACGCCTTTGCCGAGCTGGTTCGCCGTCATGTACTCCACGGTCTTCTTGCCCAGGACGCGGGTGCCGTCGAGGGCGCCCTTGTTCAGGAGCATCTGGCCGAAACGCAGGTAGTCCATCGCGGTGCCCGACGCGCAGCCGCCGCCGCAATCGAACTTCGCCGCCTCGGTGAGGGAACGATCGGGGATCGGTTGGCCGGTGTCGGGGTCTTTCGCCAGCGCCTTCGTGAAGCGCGACGCCTTGCTCGCGGGCTGCCCGAAGGCGGTGTCGACCATGCCGAGCGGGGCGAACAGCCGCTCCTGCAGGAACACGCCGAGCCGCTGCTTCGTCACTGCCTCCACTGCGAGCCCGGCGACGTCGAGCCCGTAGCTGTACTCCCACGCCGTGCCGGGGTGATAGAAGAGCGGCAGGCTGCTCAGCTCCTTCAGGAACTCGTCCGCGGTCTGCGCGTTGCCGCCGCGCACGCGCTGTTCGTAGAGACGATGGAGCGGTGAGTCGCCGCGGTTGCCGTAGCTGACGCCCGCGGTGTGGCGCAGCATGTCCTGCAGCGTCGGCTGACGGTGCGCCGGCTCGACGCCGTCGGCCGTCTGCACCTTGAAGCCCTTCAACGCGGGCAGGACGTTGCCGACGGGATCGTTCAGCATCAGCGCGCCTTCTTCGGCGAGCATCAGCGTGGCCACCGCGGCGAACGGCTTGGTCATCGACGCGAGCGGAAAGATCGCGTCCTTCGGCATCGGCGTCTTCGTGCCGGGATCGACGAACCCGAACGCCTCGTGGTAGGCGAGCTTGCCCCTGCGGGCGATGGCCACGACCGCCCCCGGCAGGCGTCCGCGATCGACGTCGGCCTTGATGGCCCGCGCCAGGCGCTCGAGCCGCTGGCTGGAGAGCCCGACACTGTCGGGCGTGCCGGTGGGCAGCGGATCGGCGCCGCGAACGGCCAGGGTCGACGCGACGAGCAGGGTGACCACGAGACACGCGCGCATGCGGCACCTCCGGGCGGCCCGACAACGCCCGCCAGGTCAGCGGCGCGTGGGCCAGGCCGCGAGTGTATGCCGACTCGGTCCACGCGCGACGCGGCGCATATACTGCCCGCCATGACGCAGCGCACGGTGTGGTTCCGCGGGCTCGTGGCGCTCCTGCTCCTGCATCCGCTGGCCCTCTCGGCCCAGCGCGGCGCCGCAGGCGGGGAGTGGACCACCTACGGTGGCGACCTCGGCCACACGCGCTATGCGCCACTGGACCAGATCACGGCCGCCAACTTCGGCCAGCTCGAGGTCGCCTGGCGCTTCAAGACCGACAACCTGGGCCCGCGGCCGGAATACACGTTCCAGTCGACGCCGCTGGTCGTGAAGGGCCGCCTGTATTCCACGGCGGGATCACGGCGCGCGGTAGTGTCGCTGGACGCCGCCACCGGTGAACTCAAGTGGGTCTACTCGCTCGACGAGGGCGCGCGCGGCCAGGCGGCGCCGCGGCAGCTCTCGGGACGCGGGCTGTCGTACTGGAGCGATGGCACCGACGCCCGCATCCTCTACGTCACCCCGGGCTACCGCCTGATCGCGCTCGACGCGTCCACCGGCCGGCCGGTGCCGTCCTTCGGCACGCAGGGCATCGTGGACCTGAAGCAGAACTTCGACCAGGAGGTCGACCTCGAGAAGGCCGCCGTGGGCCTGCACTCCACGCCGATGGTCGCCGGCAACGTCGTAATCGTCGGCGCGGCGTTCGAGACCGGCGCCAACCCGAAGAGCAAGATCAACGTGAAGGGCTACGTGCGTGGCTTCGACGTCCGCACCGGCAAGCGGCTGTGGATCTTCCGCACCATTCCGAGCCCCGGCGAGTTCGGCAACAACACGTGGCGGCAGGACTCGTGGGCCTTCACCGGCAACACCGGCGTGTGGGCGCAGATCTCGGTGGACGTGGAGGCCGGCCTCGCCTACCTGCCCGTCGAACTGCCGACGCACGACTACTACGGCGGCCAGCGGCCCGGCGACAACCTGTTCGCCGAGAGCCTCGTCGCGGTCGATCTCAAGACCGGCGAGCGTCGCTGGCACTTCCAGCTCGTGCACCACGGCGTGTGGGACATGGACATCCCGTGCGCGCCGATTCTCGCCGACGTCACCATCGACGGCCGCCCGCGCAAGATCGTCGCGCAGCCGACGAAGCAGGCGTTTCTCTACGTCTTCGATCGCCTCACCGGCGAGCCGATCTGGCCAATCGAGGAGCGGCCGGCGCCCAAGGGCGACGTCCCCGGCGAGGCCTACTCGCCCACGCAGCCGATCCCGACGAAGCCACCGGCGTACGACCGGCAGGGGTTCTCGCTCGACGACCTCGTCGACTACACGCCCGAGATCCGGAAAGAGGCCGAGGCTGCGATCGCGAAGTACCGCATCGGGCCGATGTTCACGCCGCCGGTCGTGAGCAGACTCGACGGTCCCATCGCAACTATCACGCTCGGCGCCCAGGGCGCAGCCACGAACTGGCCGGGCGGCTCGTTCGACCCGGAGACCGGCGTCCTCTACGTGGCGTCCGAGAGCTCGGCGCGGCCACTGGGCCTGGTGCCGCCGCCTCCGGGCGCGTCCGACCTGCCGTATCACCAGGGCACGGCACTCACCGGCGCGCGGCGGGCGGGCGGCTCCGGATCGGCGACCGCCGGAGGCGCGGGCGCGCCAGGCAGCGCCGACTTGAACGTCCAGGGCCTGCCGATCGTGAAGCCACCGTACAGCCGCATCTCGGCCATCGATCTCACCAAGGGCGAGATCCGCTGGCAGGTGCCGCACGGCGGCACGCCGGACCTCGTGAAGAACCATCCCGCGCTGAAGGGCGTCGACACGTCGGCGACGGGTCGCCCCGGCAACAACGTCGGCACGCTCGTGACGAAGACGCTGCTCATCGCCGGCGAGGGCAACTTCGGGCCCACGCCGTCGGGCGCGCGCGGCGCGATGCTGCGCGCCTACGACAAGGCAACCGGCAAGGAAGTGGCGGCGTATCAGATGCCGGCGCCGCAGACCGGATCGCCGATGACGTACATGCTCAACGGCCGGCAGTACCTGGTGATCGCGATCAGCGGGCCGGCCTACAGCGGCGAGCTGCTGGCGTTGAGACTCCCGCAGTCGTAGCGCGTGCCGCGCCGACGCGCCGGAGGCGGGCGGCGGCGTGCTACTGCGCGTCGTACGGACCGGTGTGGCCGATGACGGCGCGCTCGGGCGTGCGGGCGTCGCGCACGAACACCTCGTAGCGATCGCCGCCCGGCGCCACCCGCACCACCACGTGGCCGAAGGCCGACGCGAGCTGCTGCACGCGGGCGCCGATGGCGTGGCGCATCGGCTCGCGCAGCGCGAGCACGAACACGTCGCGCGGCCCGTCGTAGTAGCGCGGGTTCAGCATGCGTTTCAACGCATCGGGCGACGGGTGCGTGGGCGCCCACGCCGGCACGATCAGGACGCGGCTGCGCAACGCGGTCAGGAACGCCGGCGTCGAGGGATCGATCGAGCCGTGATGGTTCACCTGGTGCACGTCGGTGGGTCCGATCGCTGCGCCGACGCGCGGCTCGACGCCCTGCCACGCCGGCGCGCCCTCGGGATCGCCGGGCAGGTCGCCGCCGGTGAAGTAGTCGAACCGGCCGTAGCGGAGGCGCAGCGCGATGCTGCACATGTTCTCGTCGGGCAGGTCGTCCTTCGCGATCGACGCGAGCGGAGGGAACGTGGCTTCGGTCTCGTCGCCGCGCCCGGTCCAGACGACGCCGTTGGCCGCGACGATGCGCACTTCGAACGGCGCCGACGGCGGCGTCCGCAGCGTGATCTGGTCGGCCTTCCCCACCCGTGCCTGTTCGACGCGCAGGGCACGGCTGGCAACCCGCGCCTCGACGAACGCCTTGTAGTTGCCAACGGCAGAGCGCTCGACGCGCGAGGCGGCCGACGGCGCGGTCACGAGTGGCGTCGGGTAGTCGTACGCCGGCCACGCACGGTCGATCACGACCCGCGGCCGCAGCGCGTCGATGACCTCGGTGATGCCCGCGAGCTGCAGGCCGGCCGCATCGCGCGGGGCCTCGGCCCACGTCTCGCCGAAGTGATCGGGATGGAAGTGCGTGACCAGCGCGTAGTCGAGCCGCGCGCGTGCGCCGTCGGGATGCACCTGCCGGATGTAGTCGGCAATCCACGCGCCTGGCGACCGCGTCGCATCGGGCAGCGGATCCGCGTAGGGAATCGCCGCGCGCACCGCTCCGGCGTCGACGAGCAGGGTCGTGCCGTCGGGGAACTGCAGGAACGTCGCGTTCCCGCGGCCGGTCGCGATGTGGTGGATGTCGAGCGTGCCCGGCGTCCAGGGTGGCAGCGACGCCGGAGCCGCCTGCCTTCCGGCGGCGGCCTGACTCCCCGCCAGCGACGCACCCGCGAGGGCAAGTGCGGCGAGCAGCAGGCGGCGTCCGGACGTCATCGCCGCAGGATAGCGCGGCGGGCTGGCGTGGGATGGATCGAGGGACGCGCCGTCGAACGGCGCCGGCAAGGACGCGGCCGAGCTAGCAGGGACGGCTGCGCAGGCGCGTGACCAGATCGTCGGCCGGATGCCAGCGCACGAGTTCGTCGAGCAGGTCAGTGTCGCAGTCGGTGACCAGTCCGCGCCGGTTCTGGATGCTCAGGTCGACGCCGTCGCGCGACGCCCGCAGGCGGGCGGCCTCGAGCGCGGCGCGCTTGGTCCGGTGCGTCGACAGCACTCTCGACGCGCCGTCGCGCTGCATGGCCCAGGTGCCATTCGCCTTGGGAAACACCCGCAGATCGTTCTTCAACATCACCGCTCCCGTTCCGACGCGCCGGTACGGGGGGCCGGCGCGCGAGCGATAGTGCAAGGCATGTGCCCACGGATCGGCACAGATCGGCGTATTGGCGTGTTTCACGTCCGACACAGGCCGTGTAATTTCCGACCCTCGTTCGGTGGGACCGGGAACAAGGGGTAGACATCCTACGTCTCAGGGCTGTAGAACGTCTACACCATGGCCAAGACGCCCGACGACGCCCGCCTGGAGCTGCTCCAGGGCACGCTCGACATGCTCATCCTGCGCACGCTGCAATGGGGCGCGCAACACGGCCATGGCATCGGCCAGGCCATCCGCACGCAATCCGACGAGCTGCTGAAGGTGGAGACCGGGTCGCTCTATCCGGCCCTGCACCGGCTCGAGAAGCGCGGCTGGCTGAAAGCAAAGTGGGGCGTCAGCGAGGCCAACCAGCGTGCCAAGTACTACGAGCTGACGGCCGCGGGCCGTCACCAGCTCGTGCGCGAGCAGGACCGGTGGCAGCAACTCGTCACGGCGATCGGGCGCATCATGGCGCCGATCCCGGGAAAGGACTAGGCCATGCGTCCCAGGGAACGCGAGCTCGACGACGAGATCCGCGGGCACATCGCGCTGGCCATCAAGGCGCGCGTCGACCGCGGTGAGGATCCGGAGACGGCCCGGCGTGCCGCCTACGCGGAGTTCGGCTACATCCCGGCGGCGCGCGAGGCCATGCGGCAGGTCTGGTACAGCCGCTGGTACGACGCCGCGATGGACCTGGGGCGCGACATCCGCGTCGGCATGCGCTCACTATCGCGCGCGCGGGGGCTGTCGGCCGCGGTGATCGCCACGCTCGCGCTCGGCATCGGCGCCAACACCGCCATCTTCACGGTGGTGCGCGCGGTGCTGCTCACGCCGCTCGTCAACCGCGACGAGGATCGGCTGATCTACGTGCGCCAGAGCGCGCCCGACGCCGGCAGCGACAACCTCACCTTCTCGGTGCCCGAGATCGACGACATGAAGTCGCGGGTGACAAGTGTTTCGGCCTTCGGCGACTTCTCCACCATCGACTTCACCATGACCGGCTTGGGCGAACCGCGCGTGGTGAAGGCCGGGGTCGTGAGCGGCACCTTCTTCGACGTGATGGGACTGAAGCCGGCGCTGGGCCGGCTCGTCGCCGTGAGCGACGACGGCGCGACGGCCGACGGCGTGGCCGTGCTGACCTACCGCTTCTGGCAGGCGCTGGGCGCCGATCCCGGGGTGCTCGGCAAGACGGTGCGGCTCGACATGCGTACTGCCACCGTCATCGGCGTGCTCGAGCCGTCGGTGCCGTATCCCACCGACACCGAGATCATCGCCAA
>CADEDM010000005.1:0-25498 GCA_902826065.1 uncultured Acidobacteriota bacterium
GCTGGTCGGTGTCGTTGCGCTCCATTCCGCGCCGCCGCTGGCGCAGACGGCTCCGCCCGTCGCCGCCGCGTTCACGGCCGCTGAAACGGAGTTGCGCGCGGCGATGGCGAAGATGGGCCTGCCGGGTGCCGCGGTCGCCGTCGTCGTCGGCGACAAGGTGGTGTGGGCCAAGGGCGTCGGCGTCGCCAGTGTCGAAACGCAGGCGCCAGTCACGCCCGACACCCTGTTCCAGGTCGGTTCCGTCACGAAGTCCTTCACGGCGGCCGCGGTGCTCGCCGCCGCCGCGGAGGGCGTCGTTGCGCTCGACCGCCCCATCTCGACCTACGTCCAGGGACTGGCGCCCTGCGTCGGCCAGCCGACGCTGCAGCAGTTGCTGTCGAACAGCGGCGGGATCATGGACGAGCCCGACGAGTACGGCCCGCAGGGCGAGGACGGGCTCGGTGCCTACCAGCGCACGTGGACCAGCGAGTACTGCCTGCTGCCGCCCGGGCGCGCGTTCTCGTACTCGAACTCCGGGTTCTCGCTGGCCGGTCTCGCGCTGCAGGAGGCCGAGAAGAAGCCCTACGCGGATCTGGTGCGCGCCCGCGTGCTGACGCCGCTGGGCATGACGCGGTCGACGTTTCGTCCCACGGAGGCGATGACGTGGCCGCTCGCCGTGGGCCATCGCCTTGGCCGGGACGGCGCGGCCGCAACCGTCGTCCGGCCGCTCGCCAACGACGCGCGGCTGTGGCCGGCCGGGACCATCTACTCGACGGCCAACGAGATGGCCCGCTTCGCGATCGCGCTCCTGAACGACGGAGTGGTCGACGGCAGGCAGGCGCTGCCGAAGGGCGTGGCCACGCGCATGCGCACGGCGGTGATTGACGTGCCGCCGATCGGCGAGCGTTACGGACAGGGGATGTTCGTCCGTCCCCACAACGTCGGCCACGACGGCACGATGACCGGCTACATCGCGCACTACGCGCTCGAGCCCGAGCGGCGGATGGCGATGGTGCTGCTGACCAACGGCGACATCGGCAATCCGCAGCCGCTGATCGACACGATCCTGCCGGCCGCTCGTGCGGCCGCGGGTGGTGGCAACGGGACGGCGCCGCCCGCCCCCGCCGCGACGGCGCAGGCGCTGCCCCCGGCCCAGGCGGCGGGTTACGTCGGCACGTTTCGCAATCCCAGACGGTTCACCGTCGAGGTCGTGTCGCAGGGCGGTGGCCTGGTGTTGAAACGGTTCAATCGCGACTTCCCGATGACCTACGTCGCGCCCGGGCGCTTCCTCGTGGACCTGCCGCGCGGCGGCCGGGAGACCATTGCGTTCGGCCTCGACAAGGACGGCAAGGCCGACTACCTGCAGATGAACGTGTGGGCACTGGCGCGCGTGCCCGCCGCGAAGTAGCGCAGACGATACGCCGCGCGACGCGCCCGGCTATGCTGAGGCGCATGCTCGCCGTGCGTCGCGCCGTCGCCGTCCTGATCATCGTCGCCGCGCCGGCAGGAGCGGCGCTGGCGCAGGCTCCTGCCGGGCCAATCGCCGGCGAACTGGCCGCCATCGCCCGCGGGCCCGAAGGGCATCACATCGGGTCGATCGGATTGACCGCGACGGGACGCCGCATTGCCGCCCTCGAGCCCGCCATGCCGGCGCTGGCCACCCAACCTCGCGTGGTCATCGTCGGCGGTCTCGATGGTTCCGGCGCCGGCGCCAGGGCCGTCCTCGAAGTCCTGAAGGGACGGCTGGCCGCCGATCCCCCGGTGCGCACCCGTCGCAACGTGCAGCTTGCCGCCGTCCCTTGCGTGCTCGCGGACCGCTGTGACGCTGGCAGCGGCGTCGCTCCCGAGGCCGTCGGCGAGCCCGCGTTCCCGCCCGACAAAGGGTTTTTCGACGCGCCCGAGTTCCGCGAAGCGCGCTATCTCTGGCGCTGGGTGACGATGCTCGGCCCCGACCTCGTCATCGAGGTGCGCGAGGGGCCGGCGCTCGAGTGGCGCGCCAACGCGCTCGCGACGACGCGGGTGCCCGGCAGCGCGCCCGCGTCCCCTGGCTCGCTGGCCGCGGCGCTCGGTGCGGCGTCGGCGGCCGATCTCGGCGGTGCGCCGGCTCTCGAGGTCCGCGGGCCACGAGCCGCCGTCGTCGACGCGCTGCGAGAGTTCCTGCAGGTGAAGATCCTCGCCACGCCGTCACCGATGCGGAAGGCGCTGGTGGCGCGCGAGCTGCGCGCGCCGCTGACGATCGCCCGTCTGCTGGCAGCGCGCTATCCTGCCAGCCCGATCATGAGCTACATCCCGGCGCTGTCGTGGAGCGGCGCCCTGCGTGTCTCACGCCTCACTGGCGACGCGCAGTATCGGGATCGCGCCGTGGCGCAGATGACGCCCTTCCTGTCCGGCGAGAAAGCCGCCATCGCCGAGCCGTTCCAGTTGACGAGCCTGGCCGGACATCAGGCGTTCTTCGACCTCGCGGAGTTCGAGAACAATCCGCAGGCCGGCGCGCTGGCGCGCCAGGCCGCCGACTTCATCCTGGGCCAGGCTCCCGACGAGATCGTCCGTTTCGCGACGTCGTGGACCGACGACATGTTCATGGCGACATCGGTGCTGGCCCGCGCGGCGAAACGCACCGGCGACGCACGCTACGCCGACGCCGTCGCCCGTCTGCTCACGACCTACGCCGCCAGGCTGCAGCAGCAGGACCGTGTGTTCATCCACGCCGCGAGCGGGCCGCACGCGTGGGGACGCGGCAACGGCTTCGCCGCCTTCGGGCTGATGGAGGCGCTGACGCACCTGCCCGACTCGTGGTCCGCGCGTCCGCAGGTGCTCGAGAGCTTCCGGCGACTGATGGACGGCATGCGCCGCCAGCAGGCGCCTGACGGCTCGTGGCATCAGGTCGTCGACGAGCCGGGCACGTACCGCGAGTTCACGGTCACCGCGATGACCGTCGCCGCGATGGCGCGCGGCCTGCGTCTGGGCTGGATCGACAAGAGCTTCGATGCCGTGGTCGACCGCGGCTGGCGCGCCGTGCAGGATCGCGTCACCGAGGCGGGCGAGCTGGTGGATGTCTGCACCGGCACCGGCGCGGGCCGGAACGCCACCCGCGACTACTATCTGAATCGGCCCGCCATCATCGGCGCCGACGATCGCGGCGGCGCCATGGCCATGACCGCCGCCCTGGAAGTCGACGCCCTTCGCACCCCCCGATAGGAGACCGCCATGCGACTCGTGACCGTCCTGCTCGCTGCTGCCGCGACGGCCGCCTGCACCGCGCAGGCGCCGACGCAGGACTCCGCCACCGCCGGCGGCGTGACGCCGTCGACCTCGTCCGCGCCGCCTCGCCCCGCGTCGCTGCAGGCGCTCGTCGATGCCGAGATGCCGAAGATCCCGGCCCGCGGCGGCCTGTGGGTGAAGCACCTGACCACCGGCGAGGAAGCGGCGTATCACGCCGACGACGTCTTCAACTCCGCGAGCGTGATCAAGATCCCGGTGGCCGTGCAGGCGCTCGAGATGGTGGACGCCGGCACGCTGACGCTGGCGACGCGTCTCACGCTGCGCGCCGAGGACGTGCGCGGCGGCTCGGGCATCTTCCGCTACCACGATCCCGGCCTGCAGCCGACGCTGCGCGACGTGCTGCTGCAGATGATCATCACCAGCGACAACACCGCGACGGACCTCTCGATCGGGCAGGTCGGCGGCGTCGACAAGGTCAACGCGTGGCTCACCGCCAAGGGCTACGCCAGCGGCATGAAGCTCGTGCAGACCACCGGGGACCTGTTCGCCAAGTACAACGCGCTCACGCCGGCCGACGATCGCAACGCGAGGACCAACGGCGATCACGCCTACTGGCTGGGCGAGCTGACGCCGCGGGCCACCGGCCGGATGATCGAGGCCATCGAGAAGCGCGAGCTGCCGTCGAAAGCCGGCGCGGAGGAGCTGCTGCGCATGATGCGCGCCCAGCAGTCGGGCGCCCGGCGGCTGCCGCACTTCCTGCCGCCCGGGGTGAACGCCGCGCACAAGACCGGCGACTTCCCGCCGGTGCTGGCCAACGACGTCGGCGTCGTCTACGCGAAGTCCGGTCCCATCGTCGTCTCGTTCTTCCTCAACGCCATCACCGAGCCCTACGGTGAGGCCGAGGACCGCATGGGACGACTGACGCAGCAGATCGTCGCCTACGCGGACAGATAGAGCGCGGGCGGCTTTGTGCCGCAGACGGCGGCCGGACGGGATACGCTGTAGGGATATGTCCCTGACGCGAGTCGTTCGCCGTGCCGTGACCGCCCGTGCCGTCGTTGCCGGCACGCTGCCCCTGACCCTGCTGGCCGCGGCCTGCAATCGCTCCGGCACGCCCGCGGCGCCGGCGCCGTCGGCCAATGCGTGGGCCATGGTGGATGGCCGCGAGATCACCGCCGACGCGGTCGAGAAGGCCTATCGCCGCAACCTGCCGCCCGACGCCGCGCCGTCGCTGGAAGAGGCGATGAACGCCAAGCTGAACCTGCTGAACGAGATGATCGTGCAGGACATCCTGATCGCGAAGGCCGCAGCGCTGAAGATCGAACTGCCCGAGGCCGAACTCAACACCGCCTTCGACGGCGTGAAGAAGGACGTGCCCGACGCGACGTTCCAGCAGGAGCTGTCGCGCCGTCAGCTCACGCCGGCCGACCTGCGCGAGGGCCTGCGCCGCGAGATGCTGGTGCAGAAGGTGCTCGAGAAGGAAGTGATTGCCAAGGCGTCGATCAGCGATCAGGAGATCGCCGACTTCTACAACGCCAACAAGGCGCAGTTCAACCTGCCCGAGGAGTCGTACCACCTGGCGCAGATCGTCGTGACGCCGGTGCCCGACCAGGGTCTGAACAACCGCGCCGGCAACGACGCCACCAACCCGCAGCAGGCGGCGCAGAAGGCGCAGATGCTGATGGAGCGGCTGAAGGCCGGCGCGCCGTTCGCCGACCTGGCGCGCGACTTCTCCGAGGACACGCAGTCGGCGCCGCGTGGCGGCGACCTCGGCTACGTGCCGATGTCGGCGCTGAAGCAGGCGCCGCCGGCCCTGCGCGACTCGGTGCTGAAGTCGTCGGCGGGCACCGTGAGCGCGGTGAGCATCGGCGGCGCGCACTCGCTGGTGCTGGTCGTCTCGAAGGAACAGGCCGGCCAGCGCGATCTCACGAACACCGAGGTGCGCGACGGTATCACCACGCAGCTGCGCACCCGTAAGGAAGCGCTGATGCGCACGGCCTACTTGTCCGCCGCCCGCTCCGAGGCCGAGGTCAAAAACCTGATTGCCCGCAAGGTGCTCGACGCGCCGGCCGGCCAGTTGCCGGGCCTGCTGCCGAAGGCGCCGGGCACGCCGTAAGCATCGAGGCGGCGCCGATCGGCGCTGCGGGCGTGCGGGCGTGCGGGCGTGGCACACTAGTCCGCTATGTCCGCACGCGTTGCCCTGACCCTGCTGCTGGCCGTGCTCTGCGCGGCGGCGCCCGCATTCCCGCAGACCCAGGACGAGCCGTTCTGGCCGGGCGCCCAGTACGACCCGAAGATCCCCACGCTCCGTCAAGTGGTCGGCCACGACCACGGCGCCGAGATCTCGACGCCCGACCAGATCGGCGTCTACCTCCGCGCGCTGGCTCAGGCCGCGCCCGAACGCGCGCGCCTCGTCGAGTACGCGCGCACCTGGGAAGGCCGTCCGCTGTGGGTGCTGGTCGTCGGCAGCGCCGATCGGATCGCGAAGCTCGAGCAGGTGAAGGCCGACATCGCCCGTGCGGCCGACCCGCGCGGGCTGTCCGGCGCCGACACCGATCGCCTCGCCGCCACGCTGCCGGTGGTCGTGTGGCTCGTGCACGGCGTGCACGGGAACGAGATCAGCTCCGGCGATGCCGCGCTGCTCGAGGCGTATCACCTGCTGGCGGCCCGTGGCGACGCCGGGGTCGACGCGGTGCTTCGCGACGCGTTGGTGCTGATCGACCCGATGCAGAACCCCGACGGCCGGGCGCGATTCCTGTTCCAGAACCTGCAGGGCCGCGCCGCCACGCCCGATCCCGCGCCCTACAACGCCGAACACGACGAGCCATGGCCGGGCGGCCGCTCGAACCACTACCTGTTCGACATGAACCGGGACTGGTTCGCGCAGTCGCAGCCCGAGACCCGCGGCCGCATCAGGATCGCCCTCGAGTACTTCCCCGAGGTCAACGTCGACCTGCACGAGCAGGGCGGCAACAACAGCTACTACTTCGCGCCGCCGGCAGACCCGCTGAACCCGCACTACACGAAGGCGCAGCGCGACGGCTTCGACCTGTTCGGCCGCGCCAACGCCGCGCGGTTCGACGAGCGGGGCTGGCCGTACTACATCCGCGAGGTCTACGACGGCTTCTATCCCGGCTACGGCGACAGCTGGCCGATGATGCACGGTTCGATCGGCATGACCTACGAGCAGGCGTCGGCGCGGGCGCTGTCGTTCGCGCGGACCGATGGCACGGTGATGACCTTCCGCGACGGCGTCATGCACCACTTCAACGCCGCGATCACCACGGCCGTCACTGCGGCCCGCAATCGCGACAAGCTGGTGCGCGACTTCATCGAGTTCCGCCGCAGCGCCGTGACCGAGGGCGAGAAGGGCGCGGTGCGCGAGTACGTGCTGGTGCCCGGTCACGACCCGACGCGGGCGGCCGCGCTGGCGCGCAATCTCGCGACCCAGGGCATCGAGGTGCGTCGCGCCGAAGAGGCCCTGACCATCGGCACGCGCAAGGTGCCGGCCGGCGCCTACGTGATCTCGAATGCGCAGCCGTCGGCGCGCCTGATCCGCAACCTGCTCGACCTCGACACCAAGCAGGACGCGCCGTTCATCGCCCGTCAGGAGGAGCGACGCAAGCGCCGCCAGCCCGATCAGATCTACGACATCACGGCGTGGAGCCTGCCGCTGATGTTCGACGTCGAGGTGGTGACGAGCCCGTCGGCCATCGGCGCGAAGACGACGCCGATCCCTGCGTCGTACGACGCGGCCCCGCCGGCCCGCACCGTCGGCCCGGCGAAAGTCGGCTACCTCGTGCCGTGGGGCACGGCCGCCGCGGCGCTCACAGTGGACGCCGCGGCGAATGGGCTGCGCGTGCACAGCGTGGGCGGCGCGTTCACGCTCGGCGGACGGACCTATCCGATCGGCACGGCGCTCATTCGTACGGCGGGCAATCCCGCGGACCTCGCCCAGCGCCTCGCCGCCCTGGCCACGAAGCACGGCGTCGAGGTCGTGCCGATCGACTCCGCCTACATCGACTCGGGCACGTCGCTCGGTAGCAACGACGTCGGGTTCGTGAAGGCGCCGCGCGTGCTGCTGGCGTGGGATGCGCCGACGTCGTCGCTGTCCGCGGGCTGGACGCGATGGGTGTTGGAGCGGCGCTACGGACAGCAGGTCACGGCCGTCCGCACGAGCTCACTGGGGCGCGTGAACTTCGCCGACTTCGACGTGGTGGTGCTGCCGTCGGGCTCCTACGCCGACGCCATCGGCACCGCGGTGCTGAACCGCATGAAGGACTGGATTCGGCTGGGGGGCACGCTGGTCACGCTGGCGGATGCGACGCGCTGGGCCGCGACCAGCCAGGCGGGCCTGCTCGACACCAACGCCCTGCTGAAGGACGGCAAGCCCGACGTGCCGCCGCCGGCCGACGGCAAGCCCACCGGCGCCTCGGCCACGGCTGACTACGACAAGGCGATCCAGCCGGATCGCGAGCGTCCCGACAGCCAGCCCGGCGCGCTGCTCAGGGCCACGGTCGACACCGACCACTGGCTCAGCGCCGGCCAGGACGCCGAGACGCAGGTGGTGATCGAGGGCGCGCGTGTGTTCGCGCCCATCAAGCTGAATTCGGGGCGGAACGTCGTCTACTACGCCGAGAAGGACAGGCTGGTCGCCTCCGGTCTCATCTGGCCCGAGGGGCAGGACCTGCTCGTGCGCAAGGCCTACCTGATGCACCAGCCGATGGGGCAGGGCCACGTGATCGGCTTCGCCGAGGACGCCACGTATCGCGGCTACGCCGAGGCCACGATGCTGTTGTTCATGAACGCCGTGCTGCTGGGGCCGGCCTACTAGACTCGATTCGTGCGACGGCCCCGGCCAGGCGTGCCTGGCCCGGCCGCCCGACGCCCGGTGTAGACTGCTTCCCGCCGCGCGGCTTCGCGGCGGGGAGACTCTCCATGAAACTCGGCCTCTCGTTCGCGTGCACGGCGCTGGCCGGCGCGTCGTTCGTCGCCCTCCACCACGGCCCCGCGGCCCCCGTTGCCCTGCACGCGGCGGAGCAGGCAGCGGCCGCCGTCTACTACCCGCCAGCTGGCGCCTGGGAGAAGCGCTCGGCCGCGTCGCTGGGCATGGATCAGGCGGCGCTGGACGCCGCCGTGAAGTTCGCGCAGTCGCGCGAGACCAACCGCGAGATGGACTTCAGCGACCAGGAGCGCATCTTCGGCACGATGCTCGGCTCCGTGCCCAACATCCGCGCCCACACCAACGGCGTCGTCATCTACAAGGGCTACGTCGTGGCCGAGTTCGGCGATCCGACCTGGGCCGACCCGACCTACTCGGTGGCCAAGAGCATGATGTCGACGGTGGCGGCCATCGCCGTGCGCGACGGCAAGCTCAAGAGCCTCGACGAGCCGGTGGGCGCAAGCGTGAAGGACGGCGGCTACGACTCGCCGCGCAACTCGCTGGTCACCTGGAAGATGCACCTCCAGCAGGAGACCGAGTGGGAAGGCGACATGTTCGGCAAGAAGGACGACTTCGTCGGCACGAAGGCGTTCGGCGAGGGCGAGCGCAAGCCGCGCGAGTTGAAGCGTCCCGGCACGTTCTACGAGTACAACGACGTCCGCATCAACCGGCTCGGCCTGTCGCTGCTGCGCGCCTTCAAGCAGTCGGTGCCCGACGTGTTCCGCCGCGAGGTCATGGACCCGATCGGCGCCTCGAACACCTGGCGCTGGATTCCGTACCACAACAGCTTCGTCGATGTCGGCGGCAAGCAGGTGGCGTCGGTGTCTGGTGGCACCCGCTGGGGCGGCGGCGTGTGGATCAACGCCATGGACATGGCGCGGTTCGGCTACCTCTGGCTGCGCGGCGGTAAGTGGGGCGACCGGCAGATCGTGCCGCCGGCCTACGTGAAGGCGGCGCTGGCGCCGAGCCAGCACGGGCCCGACTACGGCTACCTGTGGTGGCTCAACACGCAGGGCAAGAACTACCCGGGCCTGCCGGCCAACGCCTACGGCGCCAAGGGCGCGGGCAGCAACACCATCGTCATCCTGCCCGACCAGGACCTGGTGGTGGTGTGGCGCTGGCACGCCGGCAACGAAGCGGAGTTCGCCAAGCGCGTGGTGGCGGCCATCCGCCCGACGAGCAGCCAGCAGCGCTGAGCGCGCCGCCTCACGAAGTCACGGCCACGGGCCCGGCGTGCAGAGGCGCGTCGGGCCCGAGTGCTGTACGGGCGGCGACGACGTCGATCGAACGGTTGGAATGAAGCGGTGGGAGGACGGGCCGCCGGCGCGGGGGAGGCGCCGGTGCGGGGTTGAGGGTGTTACCTTGCGGCCCAGACGACCTTGCTTGCAGGGCCGCTCACTGCGGTGAGGGCCACGGTGCGCTGTGAGGGGGGCATGCGTTGGCTCCTGTTGGTCGGGCTTCTGTCCGACGGAGCTTTAGCAATCGGTGTGCCCTGTCATTGCTGACAGGATTTGCGTGGAATTTCCCTTGGGCAGCTCACAGAACCGTGTGCCCGCCGGCGAAATTACACGGGCCCGTGGCATCGATCACTACACGATGCCGACGGGCCCGTAGGTCGTCGATCCGGCCGATCGCGTCAGGCGATCAGCAGGAGAGGCACTTGTGGTTGTTCTTCGCGCCGCGCTCTTCGAGGAACGTCAACACCTCGGGCCAGGGCTGCACGCGCTGCACCGGGCCGTTGGCCATGTCGGCGGTGGTCTGGCCCTCGCGGTTGACGAGGGTGACGTCGGCGCCCTTCGACACCAGGTACTTCACCATCTCCAGGTCGCCACGGGCCGCGGCACTGTGCAGGGCGGTGTTGCCCTCGTGGTCGCGGGCATTCACGTCGGCGCCGGCCACTTCCACCAGGTACTTCACCCCGGCCAGCATCCCGCCCGGCGCGAACCGGTGCGAGTTGCCGGCGAAGCCCTCGCCGTAGCCCGCGCCGGCCGAAGCGTGCAGGGCCGGGACGCCCGGACCCGCCACCGGCACCGGCGGCACGCCGGAGACGTCGGCGATGACGCGGCGGCCGGCGTCGCCGAACTCACCGCGCTCGGGCGGCTTCACGGTGGGGATGTTGGGATCGGCGCCGAACGAGATCAGGAGCTTCATGGCGTCGACGTCGGCCGCGTAGGCGGCGCGCCAGAACGCGGTGGAACCAGTCTCTTCCACACCCGACTGGTCGAAGTTGTAGTTCGAGTACCACACCTTCTTGTTGACGCGGGCGTTCGGGTCGGCGCCCTTGTCGAGCAGCGCCTTCATGTACTCGAGGTAGCCGACCTTCTGGTTCAGGTGCGCCCGCGGCTGCGGATAACCGGCGCGGGGCGCCCACTGCAGGTTGATCGCGGCGTAGAGTGGCGTGACGCCGTTCTCGGCGGCCATGTTCGGATCGGCGCCGCGATCGAGCAGCGCCTTGGCCATGTCGAAGTGGCCGTTCACCGACGCCGTCAGCAGCGCCGAGACGTCGTCGCCCTTCTTGCGCTGGTTCACGTCGACACCGGCGTCGAGCAGCGCCATTGCGACCTCGCTGTAGCCCTGGCGGGCGGCGAAGAGCAGCGGCGTCATGCCGCCCTGCGTGTGCACCTGCTCGTTGATGAGATAGCCGCGTTCCAGACCGGGTGTGCGTGGCTTGCTCGCCGGACGATTTCGAGCGCCGCCGGGCTGCGTCTCGGGCTTCACCGCGAGATTGCGGCCGTCGGGGTTCTCACCGTTGGCGCTGAGCGCCATCAGGTCGATGACGCGCGTGGCCGCGTTCTTGTCCGCGCCCTTGGCCAGCAGCAGCTTCACGGCGTCGAGGCGGTTGGCGGCCGCCGCGAAGATGAGGGGCGTCTGCTCGCGGTCCTTCTCCTTCGCGTTCACGTTGGCGCCGCCGTCGAGCAGCGCGGTGATGGCGGCCACGTCGCCGGCGCCGGCGGCGAACATCAGCGGGGTGGCGCCGGTGCTGGTGCGTGCGTCGACGTCGGCGCCGCCTTTCACCAGTGCCTGCACGATGACGCCGCTGCCGCGTTCCGCCGCGAGGTGCAGCGGCGTGATGGCGCCGAAGCGCGTCGTGGCCTTCACGTTCGCGCCGGCCACGATGAGCGTATTGGCCAGTTCCTCATGGCCCTGGCGGGCGGCCCAGTGCAGGCCGGTCACGCCGTCGCCCTGCGCGGCGTTCACGTCGGCGCCGGCCTTGAGCAGCGCGCGTACGGCGGCCACGTCGCCGCTCATGGCGGCGTCGGGCACGGTGGCGCCAGACGCCCCCAGTACCGTGGTCAGGGCCCACGCCGAGAGGGCGGCGGCCGGAAGTCCCCAGGTCAGTCGTCGCATGGCTCGTGGTCTCCTACTCGGCGGCTGCCGCCGTCGTGTCCTGGACGGCGTTGAGGTCGATCGCGCCGTTGCTGTCGCCGAACGCGGTGTCGTCCATCCCCACCTTGTGCAGCGCGTCGAGGAACGCGTTAGCCATCGGGGTGCCGTCGGCGGCCTTGATGTGCAGCCCGCCCTTGAGCGCGCCGCCGGCGTGGCCGGCGAACAGCAGCGGGCAGCGCTTGTGGTTGTGCACGTTGGGGTCGCCCATCGGCGAGCCGTAGACGACGAGCGTGTTGTCGAGCACGGTGCCGTCGCCTTCGGGCATGCGCTTCAGGCGCTCGATGAAGTACGGCAGCAGGCTGACGTGGTACTTGTTGATCTTGTTGAAGTCGCGGATGCGATCTTCGCGGGCGTTGTGATGGCTGGCGTTGTGGAAGCCGGTGCTGACGCCGGTGGCGGGGAACACCCGGCCCGACACGTCGCGCGACATCTTGAACGCGAACACGCGGGTGATGTCGCTGCCGAAGGCCAGGGCCTGCAGGTCGAACATCAGCTTCACGTGCTCTTCGTAGGAGTCGGGCACGCCGATCGGCGCGCCGGGCAGCTCGCGCTCCTGGCCGCTCGAGTTGAACTCCTCGACCTTCTGGATGCGGCGCTCGATCTCACGCACGTCGTCGAGGTAGTCGTCGAGGCGCTTCTTGTCGGCGGCGCCGATCTGCGTCTTCATCCGCGACACCGACTCCATCAGCCCGTCGAGGATGCTCTTGTCCTCGCGGCGGCGCTGGGCCCGCTCTTCCTTGGTCGCCCCCACGCCGAACAGCTGGTCGAACACCGTGCGCGGATCGCGAATCATCGGCAGCGGCGTCTCGGCGTCGGCCCAGCTGACCGAGTCGGTGTAGACGCAGGAGTAGCCGTACTCGCAGCCGCCGGCCTGGTCGACCGGCTCGATGCACAACTGCATCGACGGGATCGGCGTCTCGGCGCCGACGCGGCCGGCGTAGAGCTGATCGAGCGAGATGCCGGCCTTCACGTCGGAGCCCATCGTCTGCTTCGGGTGGGCCTGGGTGAGGAACACGGCGCTGGCGCGGAAGTGATCGCCGCCGATCTCCGGCGTCGTGAACGCCTCGGCCATCCGCAGGTCGGTGTTGCTGACGATGGTGATGTGCTGCCGCAGCCCGTCGAGCGGCTGCAGCGCGCTGGGCGTCAGGTCGAAGTTACGACCCGTCGCCGCCGGCGACCACATGTTGGTCTTCAGTCCGTAGGCGGAACTGCCGGCCGCGCCGTGCACCATTTCGATGGCCGCCAGGCGCACCTTGGTCACCGCCGCGGTCTTCGCGTGCGCGGTCGCCGCCGGGATCATGGCCTCCAGCAGCGGCAGAGCCGCGGTGACCCCGATGCCCTTGAGGACGGTGCGTCGATTGAGGTGGCGCTTCGTGATCAGCATGACGTCTCCGTGGGACTGACTGACTAGTGACGTGCGTCGGCTTCGGTGGTGGCCGCGGTGGCGGGGCCCGGCTTCATCATGCGGAACGCCTGGCTCCTCACCACACCCTGCACCAGCGATGACATCCGGTAGTTCTGCCTCGCCGCGTCGCGCGTGATGGCGCGCACCGCGGGCATGTCGAACGACTCCACGCGCCGGCCGAGCGCATAGGTCATCAGGCTCTCGGTGAAGCTGGCCAGCAGCGCTTCCTTCTTGCTCAGCAGCGCCAGCCGCAGCCCGTCAGCGCCCTGCATCTTCGTGCCGTCGTACATCTCGCCGTTGGCGTCGACCGGCACGCCGTTGTCCTTGATGCGGTATTGCCCGGTGACGTCGAAGTGCTCGAGCGCGAGGCCCAGCGGGTCGATCACCCGATGGCACGACATGCAGGCCGGGTTCGACCGATGCTGCTCCATCCGCTCGCGCACCGACAGCACGCGGCCGTCCTGCGCCGCCGCCGTCTCTTCGAGCGCCGGCACGTTGGGCGGGGGCGGCGGGGGCGGCGAGCCGAGCATCACCTGCATGACCCACTTGCCGCGCTGCACCGGCGACGTCCGGTCGGCCACCGACGTCATCATGAGCACGCTGCCCTGCGTCAGCACGCCGCGGCGCGTGGCCGGCAGGCTGACGCGGCGGAACGCGGCCCCACGCACGTTGGGAAAGCCGTAGTGGCGCGCCAGCCGCTCGTCGACGTAGGTGTAGTCGGCGTTCAGCAGGTCGAGCACACTGCGGTCTTCGCGCACCAGGCTAGCGAAGAAGAGCTCCGTCTCCTTCTTCATCGACTCGGTGAGCGACTGGTCCCACTGCGGATAGAGGATGCCGTCGGGCCGGACCTTGTCGACGTCCTGCAGGCGCAGCCACTGCGCGCCGAAGCGCGTGGCGAGGGCCTCGGACCGCGGGTCGGCCAGCATGCGCGTGACCTGCTTCTCGAGCCCGGCCGTGGTGCGCAGCGTGCCGGCGGTGGCGGCCTTGATCAGCGCGTCGTCGGGCATCGTGCCCCACACGAAGAACGACAGCCGCGACGCCAGCTCCAGATCGCCGACGCGGTAGATGCCGGTCGCGTTGGCCGGCACGTTCTCGACGCGGAACAGGAAGCGCGGGTTGGCCAGGATGCCCTGCACGGCCATCCGCAGGCCGCTCTCGAAGTCGCCGTCCTTGCGGCCCTGGTCGTAGAACTTCATCAGGTCGGCCATGTCGGCGGCGGCGACGGGGCCACGGAACGCCTGGGTGGCCAGGCGGCGCACCGTGTCGGTGGCGCACGGACGCTCTTCGGCGGCCGCCGTCGGCCGGCATTGGAACACGCGGCGGCGGCTCGGCGTGTCAGAGACGCCGGTGGTCTTCATCGGGCCGGCGATGACGACGTCCTGGATGTGCGGCAGCGACGTGATGCCGAAGCCGGTGCCGATGCGCATGTCGACCAGCGTGTGGTCGATCGGCATCATCAGGTCGTCGACCGGGCCGACGGAGCGCGGCACGAACGCGACCGCGATCTTCTGCGGGCCGGCCGTGATGTGAATCGGCGGCGTGTCGACGATGAAGGCGTTCTCGCCGGCATCGCTCATCGTCGCCGGCACCTCGAGCACCGCCACGCGGTCGCCGTTGACCGAGACCTCGAGCAGCTCGTTGCTCCCGGCCATGAAGATGCCGGTGTTGCCGAACAACTCGCCGCTGATGGTGCGCTGCAGCATCGCCTTGAAGATGTAGTCGCCGTCGGCGGGGAAGTTGTGCGTGACGGCGAGCCCGCCGCGCGAGCCGAACGGCGTGCCGTCCACGTACTGCATCTGCGACTCGGTCTGCAGCACGCGGTAGGTGGCCGACGACGGCGAGGCCTGCCGGTCGCCCAGCGCGAGCCGGCTCACCTGCGACGCGGCGCGAAGGTAGCCGTCGAGCAGCGTGGGCGAGAACGCCTGCGCCTCGGCGATGTTGTCGAAGCCGTGCGCCTGCGTGTCGGCGGGGAGGTAGGGCGTGACGTCGACCTCGAGGTCGAGCAGGTCGCGCACGGCCGCGGAGTACTCGGCGCGCGTGAGGCGCTGGAACGGCCGCCAGCCGGGGTTCGGGTTGCTGGCCGCGAATTCGTCCATGCGCGCTTCGAGCGCCACCGTGAGGCCGTCGACGGCGGCGCCATCGGGACGCTTCGCCCCGGGCGGCGGCATCATGCCGGCGCGCAGCTTGCGGATCATCTTCTCGACGACCTCCGGTTGCTGCTGCGCCTTCATCGCGTCCCAGTTGGCGAGCGAGAGACCACCGGCCTTGCCACGTTCGCTGTGGCACGTCGCGCAATAGGTGGTGACGAGCCGGGTCTGCTCGGCGGCGACCATCGGCGCCGGCGCCGTGGGTGTGCCGGTGCGCAGGACGCGTGGCGCGGGAGCCGTCGGCTGACTCACCGCCGGGCGAGGCGCCGCGGGCGCCGCGGCCTGCGGCGACGCGGCGGCCTGCGGAGTGCGCGCCGAGAGTCCGAACCCAAGCAGCGCCACACCGGCTGACGCCAACAACAGCTGTCTCATGGTTCCCTCGCGCGGCCCCCGCGGGGCCTCGAGCGTGCGATCGGCCTCACTGGTCCGGACCGTCGGTCCAAGCATTATGCCGCAAGATTCCCGCCCCGGATGTCGCGCATTCCCCCAGGTTTTCGGCCGTTGTCTCGCCGTGTCACCGGCGCGGCCACGTACGTTCTGCAGATGTGTCACATGCATGACGTGACTGTGTTGGACGCATCAGGTCCGCGCTTACAATCGCCGGGCCGGACGCCCCTCCCCAGCGCCGTGGCCCACGTACTTTGGGGCGGTCTGGCGGGGAGGCACGTCCATGAACCACCTACGCTCGGTCTGCGCACTGGTGGCGCTGGCGGCGTGGCTGACGCCCGGCCTCGCCGGCGCCCAGACCACCACTGGCACCATCCTCGGAGACGTGAAGGACTCGTCGGGCGGCGCGATGCCCGGCGTCACGGTGACGGCCCTCAATCAGGCCAACGGCCTGACCCGCGAGACCGTCTCCGACGAGCTCGGCAACTACCGCCTCGCGGCGATGCCGGCCGGCCTCTACACCATCAAGGCCACCCTGGCCGGATTCAAGGAAGCCACCCGCACCGACGTCCGCCTCGCCATCAACTCGCAGGTGGCGGCGCCCTTCACGCTCGAAGTCGGCGGCCTCGAAGAGACCATCACGGTGACCGAGCAGGCGCCGCTCGTGAACACCACCGAGAACGTCGTGCGCACGCTCGTCGACACGCAGCAGATCGCCAGCCTGCCGCTCAAGTCGCGCGACTTCCTCGACCTGACGCTGCTGGCACCGGGTGTGGTGTCGGACCAGACGTCGGCGTCGGGCGGGCAGACCGACTCGATCTCCTTCGGCGGCATGAGCGAGAACTACAAGTCGATCTGGCTCGAAGGCGTGGACTTCAACGACGAGGTCACGGGCGGCGGCAGCGCGCTGTCGTCGGCGACACGCATCGCGCTGGCCCAGGAGGCCATCCAGGAGTTCCAGGTGATGGCCAACTCCTACTCCGCGGAGTTCGGGCGCTCGGCGTCGGGCGCCGTGAACATCCTGACGAAGTCGGGCGGCAACCAGGTCCGCGGCACGGGGTTCTACTTCCGCCGCGACGACGCCTTCGACAAGCCGAACTACTTCGCGGTCAACGTGCCCGAGTTCAAGATCGAGCAGTACGGCCTCACGGTCGGCGGCCCGGTGAAGCAGAACAAGCTGTTCTACTTCGCGTCGTGGGAGAAGCGCGCCAACAACCGCGCCGCGATCGTCAACATCCCGACCTCGATCGCCGCCTACGTGCAGAGCCTCGGCTACGACACGCGCACGGAAGTGCCGGTGACGACCAGCGAGAACAACGTGTTCGGCAAGGCGACGTATCTCGCCTCGCAGAAGCACAGCGTGAACGTCACCTACATGTACGACCACCGTGATCTGTTCAACCAGCAGACCGGCGGCGACAGCGCGGGCGACCACGGCTACGACGACCAGCGCCGCGCCTGGTTCGTGGTCGGCAACCTGACGTCGGTGCTGCGCTCGAACATCGTGAACGAGCTGCGCCTCAGCTACTCGCACCAGGCGCTCGACCGTGTGCTGCCCGAGAGCGCCGACGACAAGCCCGAGATCCGCTTCCCCACCGTGCAGTTCGGCCGCGCCAGCAACGTGCCGCAGGCCCGATCGCAGGACAACAAGATCTTCACCAACGCCACGACCATCAACTTCGTCGCCAAGGGCACCCACGACCTCAAGTTCGGGTTCGAGGCCAACCTCGTGCCGACCACCAGCACCATCAACCAGTCGTTCAACGGCCTGTTCGAGTTCCTGGCCGACCAGCCGGTCGTCGCCGGCAACGCCGCGACGCTGCCGTTCCGCTTCACGCAGGGCGTCGAGCTGCGCGGTGAGCTGGCGGCGCTGACCCGCGACGTCAACATCTTCTCGGCGTTCGTCAACAACCAGTGGCAGCCGCGCAGCAACCTGACCGTGAACATCGGCGTGCGCTACGACTGGCAGTACTGGCGCGGCGACCTCAACGGCCAGGACGTCCCCGACGACATCCCGATCAACGAGTTCTGGATCCGCCACGCCACGGGCGATCTGCGGGGGCAGAACTTCAAGGGCGCGCCGAACGACCTGAACAACATCGCGCCGCGTCTCGGCCTGACGTGGGACCCGCGCGGCAACGGCCGCACGGTGCTGCGCGGCGGCTACGGCATCTATTACGACCAGATCAACACGACCACGATGCGCGGCATCGTCGCCGGCTATCCGGGCTTCATCACCACCCAGATCGCCAACGACTCACGGTCGGGCGCGCGCATCCCCAACGACTTCTTCCCGAACCTGCCGACGATCTCGTTCGCGGAGTCGGTGGGGACGGCCTTCCGCATTGCCAGTCCCGACGCCGAGGCGCCGTATTCGCATCAGATGACGGCCGGTGGCACGCACCAGCTCGGGGGCGACTACGCGGTGTCGTTCGACTACGTCTACATGCGCGGCGAGCACTTCCCGCTCACGCGCAACGTGAACGCGCGCCAGGCCAACGACACGTTCCCGATCCTGGCGTCCGGGCTGCGGCTGCTGGTCTACGACGACAGCTCGCCGATCCGGATTCATCAGGGGCAGTTCCGCATCCAGAAGCGCTTCGCCAACCGGCTCGGCTTCCTGCTCGGCTACACGCTGGGCAGCGCCAAGGCGATCGCCGATACGGGCACGCCGTCGAACAAGTACGACCTGATGGCCGACTGGGGGCCCACGGCCAACGACGTCCGTCACCGCTTCGTGGGCAACGTGATCTACCAGCTGCCGTGGCAGATTCAGCTGGGCACGATCGTGTCCGCCAACTCGGCGCCGCCGTACAACATCACGACCGGCGCCGACGTGAACCGCGACGGCGACAACAACGACCGTCCTGCGGGCGTCGGCTTCAATGCCGGCCGTGGTGACCGCTTCTTCCAGATGGACCTGCGGGCCTCGAAGCGGGTCACCGTGGGCCGCATCTCGGGCGAACTGCTCTGGGAGATGTTCAACGTGTTCAACACGGTGAACTTCAACAACTTCAACGGCAACCAGGCGACGGCCCCGGGCGTGACCGCCAAGGGCATCCCGACCGGGTTCGGGCAGCCGCGGCAAGCCTTCGACCCGTTCCAGGCGCAACTCGGCTTCAAACTGACGTTCTGACCGCGGCTGGGTGAGCAGCGGGCGGCCGGATCGACTCGACCAGCCCAGGAACGAGCCGGCGTTCGATTTCGAGCGCCGGCTCGTTGACCCTCATGGGACGGACGGCGAGGGAATGTTTCAGCCCACGCCGCTGTTCCATCCGTACGCGACCCTGGTGTGGCTCCCCGGCCTGAGGCGGTCGCGCGGGAAGGGAGGTCCATCGTGACCGTCGCCACCATCACCGAGCCGTCCCGCACGGTGCGTCCGAGGCTCTTGTCTTTTCATGCCGCGGCCTCGATAATGCCGGCCACGGCGGCCGGACCGTCGCCCATGTCGCGCCGGAAGCCCCGCCCTCCAATCGGCCCGGATTCGTCAGCCGTTCCCCACTCGCCGGGTGGTGATCCTGCGTCCACGGAGGCCGTGGCGGCGAGCCGCGCGCTGCTCGAACAGTCCCACGATCTGGTGCTCGAGGCCGTGCGCTATGTGGCCGCCCGCCAGCGCCTCTCGCGCGACGTGACTGACGAACTGCGCAGCCGCGTGATGCTGCACCTCGCCAGCCACGACTACCTGGCGCTGCGCCGCTGGCGCCGCGAGAGCAGCCTGCAGACCTACCTGGTCACCGTCATCACCAACGTCTTCTTCGACTACCGCAACCACGAGTGGGGCAAGGCCAAGCCGCCGGCCATCGCCCGCCGCTGCGGCGCCGAGGCGTTGCTGCTGTGGCGCCTGACGCATCGCAAGCGGCTGTCGTTCGACGAAGCCGTGAACCTGATGCAGACCGAATACGAGACCGCCGCGACGCGCGACGAGCTGTGGGCGTTCTATGCTCGATTCCCGCGGACGCGCGGCCGTTATTTCGTGGACGTCGCCGAGCTGGCCGACCGGGAGCAGCCGGGGGCCGAGGCCGACGGTCTGGTCGTCCAGCACGATCGGCACAGCCGGGCTGCCCGGGTCGACCGGGCGCTCACCGCCGCCCTGCAGGGCCTCGACGCCCAGGACCGGTTGATCCTGAAGCTCTTCTTCACCGACGGCATGACCCGGGCCGCCATCTCGCGGCTGCTGCAGCTCGACCAGCAGCGCCTGTATCCCCGGTTCTTGCAGCTCCTCGACCGGCTGCGCGAGGCCCTGGAAGCGGAGGGCATCGACGCCGACGAGGCCAGGGACCTGGTGGGCGCGGAGTCCGCCGTCGGGACCGACGCCCTGAGCGACGCCTGCAAAAACGACGGTTCCGGACCGTCCCTTCACGCAGACGGAGCATCGGGCGCCCGCCGAAGGACACGCATCCCTTGACCGCTGCCGATCATCCCTCGGGCCTCAGGCCGGTTCCGCCGCGCCCGCAACCGCCGGCGTCCTGCCCGCCCGATCTCGACTTGGCCCGATTCGTCGACGGCACGCTGCCGGACGGCGAGCGGGCTGGGATGATCGAACACCTCGCCGACTGCGACGACTGCCGGGAGATCGTCGTGATGGCCGCCGGGGCCCCGCCGCTGGTGGGCCCCGAAACAGTGGTCGCGCCGCCGGTCACGGGGGGCGACCCTCGACCGCCGCAGCGGCGTGTACCGGTGCCGGTGCGGCGCTACGGCCCCTGGGCCGCCGCGGCCGCCGGCCTCGCCGCGACCGTCGTCGTCGCGATCCAGCTGCAACGACCCGCGCCGCCGGACGCGGCCGGTACGGCCGCGGACCCGTGGCACGCCGTGGCCCAGACGGTCGGTGCGACGCGCCATGTCGAGGCGCGGCTCGCGCACCTGCCCGGCCACGTCCCTCTGGTCGTCCCGACGCGCGCCGCCACCGGGCCGGCGGTCAACTTCGCGGCCTCCGCGGTCGCGGCGCGGCTGGCGGAGGAGGCGGCGCAGGCGCCCGCCGACCGTCGCGCCGCAGCCGGGCAGGCCGCGGGCGTGGCCGCGCTCGTCGCCGGCCAGGCCGGGTCGGCACTCAAGCTGCTCGACGAGGCCGTGGCGGCGGCTCCCGACTCGCCCGAGCTGCAATCCGATCTGGCGGCGGCGCACATCGCGATCGCCTCGCTGGGGTCGCGCGTCCATTGGACGGCGGCCCTCGAGGCGTCCGAGGCGGCCCTGCGCATCAGCCCCGGGCTGCCGGCCGCGCGCTTCAATCGCGCCCTTGCCCTGGAAGGCCTGGGGCGCACCGGCGACGCCCGTGACGTCTGGCGCGCCCTGGCCGCAGACGCCGCGGATGAACAGGGCTGGCGCGACGAAGCGGCCGCGCACCTGCAGCGCCTCTCGCGGTAGGCTCTGTCCTTGGCGCCTTCGGCGCCGACCCCGTTGGCCGCACCGCCGCCCGCCCCCACGACGCCCCGCGCCACGGCGGGAGTCTCGCGCATCGCGGCGGTGGCCTGGATCGCCGGCCTGATCCTCACGCTCACGCCGATCATCGCGCCACTCGCCGATCGTGGCGCGCCGCTCGACATCGTGCTCCAGGCGATGTCGGGCCGGCGGCTCGTGGACGGCCGCGTCACGGCGGCGGCGTACGCGTCGCCCGAGGCACCGGTCCGCAGTGCCGCGGCGGCACGTCCCGAAGTGCCATGGCCGGTGCTGGCGGCGGCGGGACAGGTCGAGGAGCTGGCCAACCGGTGGCCGACGGCGCCGCATCTGCAGGCCTTCGGCGTCGCCGCGCTGGCGGCGGGCCACGAGCACGTCGCCGTCCAGGCGCTCGAGGACGCGGCGCTGGTGGACCCGTCGAACGCCGCGATTCAGTCGGATCTCGCCGCCGCGTATCTGGCCCGCGCGCAGACGACCGGCGCGGGGATCGACGTGCCGCGCGCGATCGAGGCCGCCGACCGCGCCCTGCGGTTCGACCCGCACTCGCACGAAGCGCGGTTCAACTACGCGCTCGCGCTCGAGCGCTTGAACGTTCGCCACGAAGCCGCGCGCGCGTGGCGGGCCGTCATCGCCGACGGCGTTGCCGAGGGCGTGGCCGCCGAGGGATGGACCGCCGAGGCACGTGCGCACCTGGCCCGCATGGACACGGCGGTGGCGGTGGCCGCGCCGTCGGCTGCCGTCAGCGCCGCCGCGTCGCTGGCGCAGTGGGCCCGCGGTCACGCCAGCGGGTCCGCCGTGCCAGTACCGGATCTCGCGGCGGCCGGGCGGTTCTACGCCGCGATCACGACCGCGTTGCGCGAGGCGACACCGGCGCGCCGCCGGGCGTTGGCCGCGACCATCGCTCGTCTCGCCGACGCCGACGCGGCCCTGACCGCAGGGGATCTCGTCACGAGCGACCGTCTGTTGAACGCGCTGCCGCCGGACGCGCTGACGGTCGACTCGCCCTTCGGCCTGTGGGCGCGGCGCATTCGCCTGACGGCGAACTTCGGAGTGTCGGCGGGGCGCGACCTGCGCGGCGAGGCCGAGGCCCTGCTCGAGGGCGCCAGGCGTCATGGCTTCGCGGATCTCGAAGGCGACGCGCTGCACCGGATCGGCGGCTTCGAGTTCACGTCGGGCGCCTACGAACGCGCGCTCGAGTACTTCGAAGCCGCAGTGCGCGTGCGCACGAATCGAAACAACGCCCGTGGCACCGCGTCGTCGCGGCTGTTGTCGGCCGACGCGTACGCGTTTCTGGGGCGCGCGCCGGAAGCCTGGGCCGCCTATCTGCAGCTCCTGACGGCGGCGCCGACCGGCGATCGGTTGCTCGAGGCGTCCCGCTTGAGCAATCCGGCCCACCAGGCCTCGAACACCGGCTTCTACGCGACGGCCGTCGCGCTGACCCGTGAGGCATTGCAGGATGACGCAGCCGACGCGGTCCCCGGAGTCGCCAGCACCAGCGCCTACCTGGCCGGGCGCGCCTGGGCGCTCTACGGGCACGCCGGCGAAGCCGCAGACGTGCTGACGCGGGCCACGGCGTTGGCGCGTACCGTCGGCGGCGCGCTGGAGGATCGAATCCTCGCTGAGATCGCATTGGTCGAGGCGGAGATGTACGTCGCGAGCGATCCGGCGCGGGCGATCAGAGCGGCCATCACGGCCCAGCGCGGCCTGCTCGACAGCAAGACGTTCCATCGCATGCTGGAGCTGAAAGTGCACGAGGCACGCGCCCATCGCGCACTCCACGACGTGCCCTCCGCCCGCGCCGCGCTGATGGCCGGCGTCGCGATCGTCGACGACCAGCAGCGAAGGATCGCCCGGCAGGACTTCCTGCCGTCGTTCGTCGACGCCAGCTGGGACGTGTTCTCGGAACTCGTCGATCTCGAGGCCGAGGCGGGCCGCGCGGAGGAGGCGCTGCGGTGGCTCGACCGCGGGTTCGACATCCGCCGGCGCTGGCGCTCGGCCGGGTCGACCGTGAACCTCGCCGACCTGTCGAGACGCGGTCCGCTCGTCGTCTACCTGGCGCGTCCCGAGGCCTTGCGGATCTGGGTCGTGGTCGACGGCGTCGCGCACCAGCGCGAGGTGCCCGTGCCGCGTGCCACGCTCGAACGCCACACCGCGCGCCTGGCGCACGTGCTCACGCTCGACGGTGCGCCGGAGGCGCTCGAGGCGGCGATTGCGGTCATCGCGCGCGATGTGTGGTGGCCGGTGGCGCCACTGCTTGCGTCGGGCTCCGCGCCGAGTCGGGTCGCGCTCGTGCTCGATCCGCTACTGCAGCCGGTGCCGTTCGCGCTGCTGCCCTGGTCCGCAGCGGCCCCTGAGGTCGTGCTCGATCGCACGGCGACGGTGCTGTGCCCCTCGATCTCGGCCTGCGCGGCGTCGGTCGACGGAGTCACCGCCTCGGCGCCGCGTGTCGCGGCGCTGCATGCGGGACAGGGCGGCGACGGCCTCGTGCCGTTGCCCATGGCGCACGCGGAGGCGGACCGCATCGGACGGCGATATGCCGGGGCCACGGTCGGCGTCGCGACGGAGGCGGCCTTCGTCCGCGCGCTGGCCGACGTCGATCTCCTGCACTTCTCGGGACACGCCGTGGCCGATGAGCGCTATCCCGGCCGCTCGGCACTGCTGCTCGCGACCCCCGATGGCGATGGCGCTCGCGTGTCGCTCGACCGGCTGCTCGCCGGCCAGGTCCGCGCGCGCCTCGTCGTGCTCTCGGCGTGCCGCACCAGCCGCGCCGAAGCCCTGCGCGGCGAGGGCGGTGCGGGCATTGCCGGCGAGCTGTTGCGGACCGGCGTTCGCGACGTGGTTGCGGCGCAATGGGACGTGCGCGACGACGTCGCCGGCGAGTTGATGGACCACGTGCACGAAGCGCTGGCCGCCGGCGCCTCGCCGTGGGACGCCCTCCGTGCCGCGCAGCAGCAGTTGCGGCGCGCGGGCCCGCGGCCGGCGCGCGACTGGGCCGGATACGTGGCGTACACGTCCGCGCCGCGGTAATAATCTCAACACTGTTGCGGCGTCCGCGACGGGCCCCCTCGAACGGAGACTCCCCAATGAAGCTCGTGGTGTCGTTCTACGGGATGTGCCTGTGTGTGTTGGACAAACGCAATTCAGCGACGGCCAGTCGCGCCACGGTGTTGCTGCTGAACGGCGCCGCCCCGCCCTCGACGGCGCGACGGGCGCTGGTGCGTCCGGAGATGCCGTACCACCATCCGCTGTTGTTCGTGCCGACGAGGCATGCTGACCTCGCGCGGTCGACGTGGTCATCGCTGCCCACGCCCGAAGCGCTCGTCGATACCGAGGGACTGCTCAAGGGTCCGCATGCGGCATGGAGCCTCGCGGGTCTCGACCTGACGCTCGGGCGGGGCAAGGGCGTCACGCTCCACCAGCATTACGCCGACGATGATCTCGACAACGGGCGGCTGCCGGATCCGAAGACGACGAGCGACAGCCGCGCCTACGTCGACTGGCGTCGCATCCCGGACCTCAATCGCATCGCCCCGGGCGCGCGCCTGCGGGCCGGCTACACGAAGATCGGCCCGCGCGTGCTGGGCATGGTGCGCGTGGCGAACGGGGAACTGCGTGGCGGCGCGCCCAAGAACGCGGACGGCAATTCCGCCCCGTGGCGATTCAGCGACACGTTCGATCAGGTCATCACCGATCGGTTCGAGTTCCACACCGAGCTGCGTGGCGCCGATCTCGTCGCGACCGGCTACGCCAGCGGACGCAAGCAGTCGATCCGTCTGCGCGGCGGTGCGTCGACGACCGTGCGGCTCACCGTCGTGCACGAGGCGACCCCCTTCGACGTGAAGGCGGACGATGCCGCGCGGCTGGCGCGACCGATGGTGGGCGGCGTGGCGCCTGCTCCGGACCTGCCGCATTACCTGGCGTTCTATGACGCGATCGAGGGACGGGGCGTCGACCGTCTGAACCCGCCGCTGCGCAGCGGCCCCGGCCCTGACGGCCCACGCCGCTCGATCGTCACGCCGAACTGCCCGCCGGCGCTCATCTAGCCGCGTGCATCTCTCCCGCTACCGGCGCCGCTTCGGCGGCGAGGGCACGATCGTCACGCTGGCCGACGGGCGTGCGTTCACGGCCGCACACTGCATCGCCGCTGTCGATGGCCGTCCGGGCCGCCTCATCGCGGCGCCGGACGGCGTCGTCTGGCGCGTGTGCCGGCGCTGGTCGCCGCGAGGACTGGACCTGGCCGTGCTGCGGGCCGAGGTCATGCCGCGTCCAGCGCGCGGGTCGACGCTCGCCACTCGCTCGATGCTGCGTCCGGGGGCGGAGGTCGTGTTCTACGCGCCCACGGCCCGAGGATTCCGCGCGCGTCGCGCACGCGTCACCTCCGTGACGGCAACGGCGGCGGTGGCCGAGATCCGAACTCGGGCCGGCACGCGCGCGGGCGACAGCGGCGGGCCGGTGGTGATGAACGGCATGCTCGTCGGCGTCGTCACGCATCGCCTGGGCGCTCCGCGCGGTACCGGCGGCGCGGCCTGTCTGCGGTGCGTGCGATTGGATGCGCCGAGCCTGCGCGCGCGGCTCCGGCAGGCCACGGCACCGCGCTGAACGATAGACCGCCGCCGATGTCGGTGGCGGGTCGCGCCG
>CADEDM010000005.1:25598-66446 GCA_902826065.1 uncultured Acidobacteriota bacterium
CACGGCACCGCGCTGAACGATAGACCGCCGCCGATGTCGGTGGCGGGTCGCGCCGGCCTCAGCGGATCTCGGCGTTCCGCCGGCGCGTCACCTGATCCCACACCGTGGCGGCGCCGCCACCGATGAGGCCGCCGACGACTGCGCCCTTCTTGCCCTTGGTCAGGCCGCCCACGACCGCGCCCGCGGCAGTCGACCCGGCGATGATGGCGACGCTCTTCTTCACCGAGCGCGTCGGCGGCGCCACTTCACCCGCGCTCCGCGACGAGACGGTGCGGACGCGCGGCTGGTAGACCTCCACCGGCTGCGTGATCACCGCCGGCTGGGCATACGGCCCGTTCGTGTTGGCGACCCGCACGATGCCGGGGGCCGCCGCAACGGGTGCGTCGTAGGTGGCATACGCCACCGCCGGCGCCACCGGCCGGGCCTCGCTCACACACGCCACCTGCGGCCCACCGCCGCCGGCTGCGGCGCGCACGACTGCGCGCTGCCCGGGCTCGCAGGTGACGGCGAGGTCACCCGTGGCACCGACGTCGGCCGCCACCGCGGCGACGCTCGCCGCCGGCGCTACCGCCGCCGGGTTGATGTCGGAGGGCGACGCGCTCACGCCACCCAGATAGAACGCGCCCACGAGGGCGCCGACGCCGGCAGCTCCGATTGCCCATCCAGGAATGTGACGCATGGCCAAGTCCTCCTGCCCATGGAGTTATCAAGGAGCGTGCCGTCGAGGACGGGAGCAAACAGCGCGATTTCACTCCGGAAATCCGCACGGTGTCCTCGTGCGAGTACGCGCCCTATAATCGGCGCATGCGCCTCCTGCGTGTGATCGCGGCGTGGCTCGCGGTCGCGATGGTGTCCGGAGCGCCGCTCGACGCGCAGGACGGCCTGCGCCTGCGGGTCCGCGACGGACTGATCCAGCCCGGCGACGTGGTGCGGCTCGACGTCACGGCGCCGCCCGCGGTCACGTTCGTCAGCGCGCAGTGGCACGACCAGACGTTTCCGCTCGAGCGGAACCCCGCCGGCACGTGGCAGGCGCTGCTCGGGATCGACGTCGACGCGCCGATCGGCGCGTCGGAGCTGCGCGTCACCGGCCGCCGTGCCGCCGGCGATCCACTGGAGCGCGCGTTCCCGGTCGAGATCGCGGCCAAGCAGGTGCGCACCCGGCGGATTCGCGTGAACCCGAAGTTCGTCAACCCGCCCAAGACGGAACTGGCGCGGATCAAGAAGGAAACGGAAGAGCTCGCCGCGATTTTCCGCTCACCGTCGAGCGGACGCCTCTGGAAGGACGGCGCGGTGCGTCCCGTCGAAGGCGTGGCGGTGAGCGGGTTCGGTGTCCGCAGTGTGCTCAATGGCGAGCCGCGCGGTCCGCACACCGGCCTCGACCTCGCCGCCGGCACCGGCACGCCCGTGCATGCGCCCACGCCCGGCGTGGTCGTGGCGGCGCGTCCGTTCTACTTCTCGGGCAACACCGTGATCCTCGACCACGGCCAGGGCCTCTACTCGACGATGGCCCACCTGTCGGTCATCGACGTCACGGAAGGGCAGCAGGTCGCGCAGGGAACGTTGCTGGGCAAGGTGGGTGCGACCGGACGCGTCACCGGTCCCCACCTGCACTGGGCGGTGCGCCTGCATGGGGCGCGCGTCGACCCGTTGTCGCTGCTCGACGTGCTGAACGCCGCGCGGTAGCGCCGACCTCCTGGTCGCGCCCTCGCGCCGCGCCCGCTACTTGCCGCCGTCGAGACCCTTGAGCGTCGCCGTCGACGGCCCGCGCTGCTTCTGCAGATCCGTCGCCACGCGCTCGGCCTGGCGCCACGCCCGCAGGACGTTCAGGCCAATCACCTTCTTCACGTCGTCGTCGGAGTAGCCGCGCTTCAGCAGTTCCGCCGTGAGCGCCGGGTATGTCGAGACGTCCTCGAGGCCCTGAACGACCTCGGTGATGCCGTCGAAGTCGCCGCCCAGGCCGATGTGATCGATGCCGGCGACCTTGCGGATGTGGTCGACGTGATCGGCCACTTGCGCCACAGTGGCCCGCGGCCCGGGATTGGCCTTGCGCCAGGCGTCCATCGCTTTGCCCACGCCCGCCTGGTCGTTCGGCATCGACTGCTGCAGGCGCGTCCGTTCCGCCCCCGACCGGCGGTCGTAGGCCACGACCTCGGGCGACGTGAACCCGGGCACGAAGCTCACCATCACGACGCCGCCGTTCTTCGGCAGCCGTTGCAGGATGGTGTCGGGGACGTTGCGGGGCACATCCGCGATGGCGCGGGCCGACGAGTGCGAGAAGATCACCGGCGCCTGCGCGACGCGCAGCGCGTCGTCCATCGTGTCGGGCGAGACGTGGCTCAAATCCACGAGCATGCCCATGCGGTTCATCTCGCGCACGACCTCTTCGCCGAACGCCGTGAGACCGCCATGCGCCGGCGCATCGGCGGCGGCATCGGCCCAGGGCGTGTTGTTGTTGTGGGTGAGCGTCATGTAGCGGGCGCCCAGCGCGTACATCATCCGCAGGGTCGCCAGCGAGCTGTCGACCGAGTGACCGCCTTCCATGCCGATCATCGAGGCGATGCGCCCGCGGGTGAAGGCGCGGTCGACGTCGTCGGCGGTGAGGGCGAGCTCGAACGTCTCCGGCCAGCGTCTCAGCATGCGATGCACGACGTCGATCTGCTCGAGCGTCGCCACCACGGCTTCAGGCGCCGGCATCGTCGACGGCACGTAGACCGACCAGAACTGGCCGCCCAATCCGCCGGCGCGCAGCCGCGGGATGTCGGTCATCAGCGACGGCACGCTCTTCGTGATGTCGGCCTTGGCGAGGTCGCGGCCGGGATCGAGTCCGCGCAGCGCCCACGGATAGTCGTTGTGCCCGTCGATGAGCGGCACCTGGCCGTGGAGCGCCTTCGCACGCGCGACGAGGTTCTGCTGGGCGGTCAGGGCATCCGAGGTCATGAGGATCGCGGCGAGTCCGGCCGCGCCGGCGGCGATGAGAGCGGAACGCATGGTTCTGGAATAGTAGGCGATCGGGTCATCCGGGGAGGTCAGAGTTTGAGCAGCGTCTCGCGCAGCACCTTCGACTGCAGGCGGCTCACCGGCAGGACCTGGCCGTTCGTCAGCGTGACCTCGTAGGTGCCGCCAGGCATCGGGCTGACCTTCTGAATCAGGTCGACGGCGGCCAGCGCGCCACGGCCCAGCCGCACGAAACGGCGCGGATCGAGCCGCGCTTCGAGCGCGTGCAGTGGATGGGTGATGGTGTAGCGCTCCCCAGTCGTCGTCGTGATGTCGAGCAGCTCGCCGTCGGCCACCACCGACGCGACCTGGCGGATCGGCAGGATCACGACCTCGTCGCGGCGGCGCACGGGGATGCGTTCGAGGTAGGTGCGGCGCGTGGCGGTATCGAGGACGGTGGCGGCCGCCGTCAGCGACTTCGCACGCTCGGCGGCGGAGGCGTGCACCCGCGCACGGGCCCGGTCGACGGTGGCGCGGAGGCGCTCGAGGTCGACCGGCTTCAGCAGGTAGTCGACCGCGTTCAACTCGAACGCCTGCACCGCGAACTCGTCGAACGCCGTGACGAACGCGATGGCGGGTGTGGCGCCGCGCGACACCAGCCGGGCCGCGTCGAGGCCGCCCAGCTCCGGCATCTCCAGGTCGAGCAGCGCGAGGTCGGGACGCAACTGCTCGATGAGATCGACCGCTTCCTTCCCGTTCGAGGCTTCGCCCACGAGCGTGACGTCGGGCAGGCCTTCGAGCAGCTTGGCCAGGAAACGTCGGGCGGGACGCTCGTCGTCGGCGATCAAGACCTTCATCGGCGCCATGGGCTAGCCGGCCGCCCGTTGGCCATGGGTGACGAGCTCGCGGGCCGCGGCTGCGATCGGCACGCGTACTTCGGCGATGGTGTGGCCCGCCGCCGACGCGAGCGTCAGCGAGGCCGCATCGCCGTAGTGGCCGGCCAGCCGTCGTTCGACGTTGGCGAGTCCGACCCTCGTCGTGCCTTCGCCTGGTGACTCCGACAGCGGCGCACCGGTGTTGGACACGGTCACGACCAGCGCCGACGTCGGCACCGTCTCGAGCCTGGCGGCGACACGCACCTCGCCGCCGCGAATCGACGGTGCGACGCCATGCTTCACGGCGTTCTCGACCAGGGGCTGCACGATCAGACAGGGCACCGGCAGCGGCCGCAGCCCGGCCGGGACATCGAGCTGCACGTGCAGCCGTTCTTCGAAGCGCTCCTTCTCGATGTCCAGGTAGTGCTCCACGAGCTCGAGCTCGCGGCCCAGCGTCGTCATCTCGCCCTCTGACTTGAGCACGCTGCGCAAGAGCGACGTCAGGCGCAGCAGCGTCCTGAGGGCTCGAGGCGGAGCGGTCTCGATGAGGTAGCCGATGGTCGTGAGCGCATTGAACAGGAAGTGGGGATTGATTTGCGCCCGCAGCGCGCGCAGTTCCGCCTCGGCGGCCAGCCGCACGATCTCCTCCTCGCGCAGTCGCTGATCGAGCCGCTCGAGCCCCAGCCGCAGCGCGTCGATGCGCCGCGCGGCCAGCAACACGGCCTGCTCGAGAAACGCGAGGTCGTCCGAGAGCAGACGCCGGCCGCCGGTCAGGCCGCCCAGACGCAGCACGAAGCGCGGCGCCTCGGTCGTGGGCACCAGCACTTCGGTCGTGACCGGCGTGCGCAGCGCGGCGCCGTCGTCGTCGGGCACGCACCAGGCGCTCGAGGCATTCATCGCGGTCGCCGCCATGGCGGCCGTGCAGGCGAGCACCGCATCCACCGACTCGCACGCCGGCAGGTCGCGCGCCAGCGTGGCCCGCAGTTCCGCGAAGTCATGGCGGCCCAGCAGTGCCGCGTCGACGAACCTCGACACGCCCCGGCGCAGGGCCGGGTAGACCGCGGCGGTGCTGACCCAGCCGGCCAGCAGGGCCGCGACGGCGAGGGGTCCGGGCGGGATCAGGAACACGGCGGAGTATCCCGCCATCGCGATCGCGACGAGGGCGAGCAGCGTGAGCGCGCGCTTGAGGAAGAGGTCGGCCAGCGCGAACCGGTATTCCTGGTAGAGGATTGCGAACGCCAACGGCAGCACCGCGGTATGGCCGACGAGCTCGGCGAGCCATCCACCGGCAGCGTCGTGGAAGTGCCCGAGATGATTCGCCGCGACCGCGAAGAGCGAGAGCGCGAGCAGCCAGAGGGCGCGCCGCCCGTTGGTCTGGCTGCGGGTCAGCAGCGCCAGCGGCACGACGATCGCGCCGAACGCCACGGTGAGCACGGTGAAGGCCAGCGCCGACGGCCTTGCCGCCCCGGCGGCAATGGTCCGGACCTGGAGCACCGTGGCACTGGCGCTGCAGGCGTAGGCGACGGCGATCAGGTAGCGTCCGCCGCGGACGTCGCGCGCGACCGAATGCACGACCACGGCGGCGAGGGACGCGAGTGCCGCGAACGCGATGGCGCTGAACCACGACTCCGGTCCGGCGCTGCCGACGCGGCTGAGCAGGTAGTCGCCCAGCTCGCCGAGGTTCCACGTGAGCCCGAGCAGCGCCGTGAGCAGCGGCAGCCGGTCGCTGCGGTCGGCGGTGAGCCGTCCCTGCCGCACCAGCCGCAGCAGCATCGCGCACAGCACCGCGCCCATCGTGAACCCGACGAGGTTCAGCAGCTCGGCCGCGTTGTAGGGGGCCACGGTCGAATTGTAGACCTCGGGTCCGCGCCCCGGCGGCCGAAGCTCCGATGGGCGGTCGTGGCGCCGGCATGACCGGGCGGTCCCGGCCGGCGAGCGGCGCCGCGCCGACGTGCGCCCGGCTGGGGCCGTGCCCCGGTGCGGATGCGTGAGGGATCGCCCGGCGGCGATGCCATAATCCGCAGCACTCGGCGGCCGCGCCTACGCCCCGTTCCTGCCAGGCGCGCCACGAGGATGGAGGATGGAATGACGCGCAAAGCAGTGCTGTGGGTGACGGCAACGGTCTGTGCCGTGGGTATCGCGGCGGCGGTGCCCCATGCCCGCCAGCGACCCCCGCTCCCGGCCCAGGTCGCGGCGCCCTCGACGGTGACGAAGGCCGATCCCCGCGTGCAGAAGCTCAAGGACCAGGTGCTGGCCGACGTCTCGTCGCAGCCGATGTTCGATCTCGGCCAGGTGATGACCGACACGGTCTTCAGCTACGGCGAGCTCGGGTTCCAGGAGTTCGAGACGCAGAAGTACCTGACCGGCGTGCTGAAGGACAACGGCTTCACGATCGAGACCGGCGTCGCCGGCATCCCGAGCGCGTGGACGGCCAAGTGGGGCAGCGGGCATCCGGTGATTGCACTCGGCTCCGACGTCGACTGCATTCCCCAGGCATCGCAGAAGCCCGGCGTCGCGTATCGCGATCAGATCGTCGACGGCGCTCCCGGCCACGGCGAAGGCCACAACTCCGGCGTGCCGCTGAACATCGTGTCGGCGATTGCCGTGAAGCGGATCATGGAGCGCGAGAAGCTGCCCGGCACCATCGTGTTGTGGCCCGGCATCGCCGAAGAGCAGCTCGGCACCAAGGCCTACTACGTGCGCTCGGGACTCTTCAAGGACGTCGACCTGGTCATGTACAACCACGTCGGCTCGAATCTCGGCACCGGCTGGGGCGACAGCGGCGGCAACGGCCTGATCTCGGTCGAGTACCTGTTCGAAGGCGAGACCGCCCACAGCGCCGGCGCGCCGTGGCGTGGCCGCAGCGCGCTCGACGCGGTGGAGCTGATGAACGTGGGCTGGAACTACCGCCGCGAGCACCTGCGCTTGCAGCAACGCTCGCACTACGTCATCAACAACGGCGGCGATCAGCCCAACGTCGTGCCGCGCAACGCCGGCGTCTGGTACTACTTCCGCGAGACCAACTACGAGAACATCAAGAACCTGTGGGACATCGCCGACAAGATGGCGCAGGGCGCGTCGCTCATGACCAACACGACGTTCACCTCACGCGTGCTGGGCTCGGCGTGGCCATCGCACATGAACCGCACGATGGCCGAGACGCTGCACGCGAACATCGAGAAGGTGGGCCTGCCGACGTGGACGCCCGACGACCTGTCGCTGGCCACGGCGACGCAGAAGGAGCTGAAGGTGCCGGTGGTGGGCCTCGTGAAGGAGATTCGTCCGCTGCGTGGCGCCGAAGAGATCCCCGACGACGACAAGCGCGGCGGCGGCTCCGATGACATCGGCGACATCTCGTGGAACGTGCCCACCGTGTCGCTGTCGTTCCCGGCCAACTTCCAGGCCGGCCCTGGCCACAACTGGGCCAACGCCATTCCGATGGCGACGCCGATCGCGCACAAGGGCGTGAACTACGGCGCCCGCGCGCAGGCGATGACGCTGCTCGAGTTCATGATGCGGCCCGAGCTGGTGCAGGGCGCGAAGGACTACTTCCAGAACGTCCAGCTGAAGAAGCGGCAGTACACGCCGCTGCTGCGGCCCGGCGATCAGCCGGCGATTCACCTGAACAAGGGGATCATGGACAAGTACCGGGCCGAGATGAAGAAGTACTACTTCGACACCTCGAAGTACAAGACCTACATGGATCAGATGAAGGCGCAGTTCGGCTATTCCTACCCGACCGTGCGCACGGGCGCGACCACGCAGCCGTAACCCTCGACGGCCAGACACACCTGCGGGGCGCTGGAGTCGACACTCCGGCGCTCCGTCGCCGCGTACGGCCGTGCCCGGCGGTGAGGTGTTCGCCGTCTACTGCGCGGCGCGCTTGCCGGTGAACGGCGCGACGCCCTGGCCGTAGTCCATCTCGCCCTTGATGGCGTCGCCGCTCACCGTGCCGCTGGTGACGATCGTCATCGGCCCCTGCGGCCCGCTCATGTCGAAGGTGAACTTGAGGGCGCCGTCCTTCACGGTGCCGGTGAAGGCCGACTCGCCCATCTCGCTCGCGATCGTGCCCTTCAGCGTCTCGCCGGAGACGTTCAGCACGAGGTCGACTTTCATCATGCCCTGCGGGCTGTCGACGTCGAGCGCCCACTTGCCGCCGACCGCCTCCTGCGCGGCGATGAGGACGGACGACAACGCGACGGCCGCAGCCAAAGCGATGGTGAGACGGATGAGGTTGCGCATAGGGCCGGAGGGTAGCACAGACGTCCCCACCCGGCAGTGCGCCCGCCCCATCAGTCGGAGAGCCGCACCTGCACGTCGCCGTCGACGATCTGGACGTCGTGGCGCGAGACGCCCATCTTCGGATCCTGCGCGAGCCGGCCGGTCCGGATCTCGTAACTCCAGCCGTGCCACGGACACGTGACCTCGTCGCGGGCGTCGATGTCGCCTTCGCACAGCGGCCCGGCGTGGTGCAGGCACAGGTTGTCGATGGCGTGGAAGCCATCGTGCAGGCGGAACAGCGCGACGTGGCGGCCTTCGACCTTCACGAAGTGTCCGCCGGGCGCGAACCCGTCGGCGCGGCCGACACTGATGAACCGCCCCCCCGGCACGTCTACTTCCGCGCCGACGGCGTCATCGTGGTCTCGCGCCGTTCGGCCCCGCGCATGTAGACCAACTTCACCGGCTGGCCGACCTTCAACACCTCGAGCGCGTAGGTGTAGTCGTAGATGTTGGCGATGGTCTGCTCGCCGATCTGCACGATGACGTCGCCCTTCTGCAGGCCGGCCTGCTCGGCGGGGCCGCCGCCGATGACGCCGCCCAGCAGCAGGCCTTTCACGTCGGTCGCGGAGTCGGGATTCGTGCCGGTGAAGAGTCGGACGCCGGCGCGGCCGCCGCCCGACTGCTGCGTCTGATCGACCTTGGCGAACGCCAGCGTATCGGGCTGCTCGCCGACGCGTGAGGCCAGCGCCACCGCGAAGCTGACGACGCGATCGAGATCCTCGTAGTTGATCTTGTCGGCGGTGTCGCTGGGCTTGTGGTAGTCGACGTGCGTGCCGGTGAAGAACGCCAGGCTGGGGATGCTCGCACTGTTGAAGCTGGCGACGTCGGTGGGCTGATAGGGGTCGTCCTGCAGCACCAGCTCGAAGCCGGCGGCGACGTTGGCGCGCTCGATGAGCGGACGCCAGCCGGGACTCGACCCCACGGCCTGCACCGTCAGCTTGTTGTCCTGCATGCGGCCCACCATGTCGAAGTTGAAGTAGGCCGCGAACTGATCCGCCGGCACCGGCGGCGTCGTCACGAACGCGTTCGAGCCGATGAGGCCGATCTCCTCGGCCGACCAGAAGCCGAGCAGCACGTGCCGGGCGCGCATCGCCTTCGCGGCGAACTCGCGGCCGGCGGCGAGCACCGCCGCCGTGCCCGAGGCGTTGTCGTCGGCGCCGTAGTGGATCTTGCCGGCGTCGTCCTTCGTGGCCAGCGAGTTGCCGTGGCTGCCGCGGCCGAGATGATCGTAGTGAGCGCCCAGGGCGACCCACGGCTTCGGCAGCGCGATGCGTGCCGTGGCCGGCAGGTAGCCGACCACGTTGAACCCTTCCTGCTTCTCGCGCACGACCGCGGTCTTCACCGTGACCGTGACGTCGGGCAGCGCGAAGCCGGCGGCGTGCGGATTGCCCGAGTCGAACGACTTCTGGATGTCCTCGAGCGACTTGTCCTTCACGCCGGCGAAGAGCGTCTTCGCCACGTCGCCCGAGACGCTGGCGGCGACGATGCCCGAGCCCGCGAGCGCGGTATCGAAGCTCATGGGAATCGTCTCGCCGGCGTTCGGCGAGCGCGGGCCCGTTACGACGAGCAGGGCCTTGGCGCCGCGCTGGCGCGCCTGCATTGCCTTGTAGCGGAGGTCGGCGTAGCGGGACAGGATCTGCCGCGTCTTCTGATCCGCATCCTCGGGGAAGTAGCGGAACACCACGACGACCTTGTCCTTGACGTCGAGCGTGGCGTAGCTGTCGTAGCCGAAGTTCTGCGACTCGGGCACGACCAGGCCGTAGCCGGCGAAGACCACCGCACCGCTGACCTCGGCGTTGTCGGCGAACGACAGCGACTGCACCTCGGTGGTGCGCGCGAACGACGTCGTGCCCACGGTGAGCCGCGTGCCGCCGTCCTTCACGCCGGCCGTGAACGAGAACGGCAGGCGGTAGTCCTTCTGGCCGGGCAGCGGCTGCGCGCCCATCTTCTTGAGCTCAGCGGCGAGATAGTCGGCCGCGAGCTTCGCGCCATCCGATCCGGCCTGGCGGCCGCCGAGGCGGTCGGAGGCGAGGGTCGTGACGTCGGCGCGGGTCTTCGAGGCCGTCGCGGCGCCCTGCGCGGCGACGACCGCCGGCGACGCCAGTGCCAGCGTCGCAGCGGCGAGAGCGGTCGAGCGCACCAGTCGGGTCATCGCGTCCTCACTTCTTGCGGAGGGGCGCCGCCTTGATGGCCGCCAGCGCCGCCTCATGGTTCCACTGCGCCAGGAAGATCTGGCCGGCGCCGCCGCCTGAGCGCGACGACGTGAAGGCGATCTGCTTGCCATCGGGCGACGGCACGGGCAGGCCGTCGAAGCCGTCGGAGAAGGTGACGCGGACGGGCTCTTTCGTGCCGGCGGCATCGACCATGAAGACCTCGAAGTTCTCGAAGCCGAGCTTGTTCGAGGCGAACAGGATGTACTCGCCAGACGCGTGCATGTAGGGCGCCCAGCTCATCGCCTTGAAGTCGGTGATCTGCGTCTTGCCGGTGCCGTCGGGGTTCATCATCCACACGTCGGCGATGAGGCCCTGTTCGTCGAAGCGGCGCCACAGGATCTTCTTGCCGTCGGGGGTGAAGAACGGCCCGCCGTCGTAGCCCGCGGTCTCGGTCAGGCGCCGTTGCCCGGAGCCGTCGGCGTTCATGACGTAGATCTCGGCGAACCACGACGGATCGGTGGCGAGCTGCTTCTCTTCCGCGGCCGACAGCGTGTGGTCGTAGGCGAGGCGCGTCGACGAGAACGCGATGAGCCGGCCGTCGGGGGAGTAGCCGGCCTCGGCATCGTAGCCGCGCGCAGTCGTCAGCCGCGTCAGCGCCTTGGTGCCTTCCTTGTAGGCGTAGATGTCCATCTCGGGGTCGTAGTCCCAGGCGTAGCGACGTTCCTTGCCCGAGGCACGGAACGCGAGCTCCTCGTCCTGGTACTGCTTCGACTTCGGATCGTGATGCGTCGAGGCGAACTCGATCTCGTCGGTGCCGGGTCGGAAGAAGCCGCAGGTGGTCTTGCCCATGCCGGGCGAGATGCGCGTCGTGTCGCCGGTGGCGAGATCCATCACGTACATCTGGTAGAACGGATTGCCCTGCTCGCGTTCGCTCTGGAACACGAGCCGCTTCCCGTCCGGCGACCAGTAGCCCTCACCGGCGCGACGGCCGTCCACGGTGAGCCGCCGCACGCGCGTGAGATAGGTGCGTTCCTGGTTGACGGTGTCCTGCGCGGCCACACCGATGGCCAGCGTGCACGCGAGAACGGCGAGGGCGACGGCAGTCCGCATGCCGGCCATTGTAGTGGCACGCCTCCGCGGTCCGAGGGAGGAGGCCGCGCCCGGCACCGCGCCGTCGCCGCGCCCGGTCGCGGCCGGCGTCCTCCCCGCGCCCCCCAACGCCCGATGCAGTCCCGCGCACCTGCGGGTCACGGCCGGCGTCGCCCGTGTCTGACCGGTCGCCTGCTTCGTCAGAATTTCGTAATCATGAGAATCGGTCTCATTTTTCCCTTGACCGACCATTTTGGTCGCCTATATCCTGCCGTCGACTTGAGACAGAGTCTCAATTTCAACATGAAGACGTTTCGAACCCTGCTGTTCTGGACCCACCTGGCGCTGGGCGTTGCTGCCGGCGCGGTGGTCCTCGTGATGTGCGTGACCGGCGTGGCCCTGACCTACGAGAAGCAGATGCTCGAATGGTCCGACGCCCGCGCCTACCGATCGGTGCCGCCCTCGGAGGGCGCGCGTCCGCTGCCGCCAGAGACGCTGCTGGCGACGGTGGCGAGCGTCAGGCCGGGGGCGGCACCCATCGGCTTGACCCGCCGCGCCGATCCGTCGGCGCCGGTCACGGTTGCGCTCGAGGGCAACGGGTCGCTCCTGGTCGACGGCTACACCGGGGCGGTCTTTGGCCCGCCGCCGACCGGACTGCGCGGCCCGTTCCGGACGCTGACCAACTGGCACCGCTGGCTCGCGCTCGAAGGGGCCAGCCGGAGCACCGGCAAGGCGATCACGGGCGCCGCCAACCTGGCATTCCTGTTCATCGTCGTGAGCGGGATGTACCTGTGGCTGCCGCGCCTCTGGACCTGGGTGCAGGTCCGTCAGGTGGTGTGGTTCCGCGGCGGGCTCGCCGGCAAGGCGCGCGACTTCAACTGGCACAACGCCATCGGCATCTGGTCGGCGATTCCGCTCGCCATCGTCGTGGCTGGCGCCGTGCCGATTTCGTACGGGTGGGCCAGCGCCCTGGTGTTCCGGCTCGCCGGCGAAGCGCCGCCCACGCCGCCGGCGCAGGCAGGCCCGGCGCCGGCGGGGCGTCCCGGCGGTGCCGGTGGACCGGGCGCACCCGGCGCGCGCCGCGGTGGCGGCGAGCGCGGTGAGCGTCGGGAGCCGCGGCCCGTCGACACGACCGGCCTCGATGCGGCGTTCGCCGCCGCGCTGGCCGAAGCCGGTGAGTGGCGCAGCATGAGCGTGCGCCTCGCCGGCCCGCCCACGGCGCCGTTCGTCGTCACGGTCGACGCCGGCTACGGCGGCCAGCCGCAATACCGCACGACCGTCACCGTGGATCGCGCCACGGCAGCCGTCGTGAAACGCGAAGGCTACGCCGACCAGAGCGCCGGGCGCCAGTGGCGTACCTGGCTGCGCTTTGCGCACACCGGTGAGTTCTACGGACTGACCGGGCAGACCGTCGCCGGCGTGGTCTCGGCGGGAGGCGCGGTGCTCGTCTACACCGGCATCGCCCTCACGCTGCGCCGCTTCCTCGCGTGGCGACGCCGTCGGACGCTGTCTCGGGAAGACCGTCGCGCCGCGGCCTGAGGGCCGCCGCGACCGCAGGACAGGAGCCCGCCGGGTGCGTCAACACCCGACGGGCGGATCGAACAACAGGCCGGTGAGAGCCCTCCACGCGGTGTGCGCATGAAGTCGCGTTCGACGTTCCGCATTCTAGTCGGAACGTCACTTCATGGACCGTCGCGTGCAGGCCAGGAGTGATGGAATGACGTGGAACGTTTCGTGGTGGCCGACGCGCGCACGGCTCGCGGCCGCGGCCGCCGGCGTGATGCTGTCGGCGACCCTCGCGCCGGCCCAGACGCCGGCGCAACCCAGCCCGCAGCCGCCGACGCAGACCCCGGCGCCCGCCGAGGGCGAGACCGAGGACGGCCAGACCCGCTTCTTCGACACCGTCACGGTGAGCGCCACGCTCAACCCGACGACGGTGAAGGAGACGCCCGGCACCGTGTCGGTCATCGACGCCGAGACGATGCAGCGGCGGATGATTGAGAACACCGCCGACCTCGTCAAGTTCGAGCCGGGCGTCTACATCGACGCCAACGTCACCCGCGTCGGCCTCAACGGCTTCAACATCCGCGGCGTCGGCGGCAACCGCGTCATGACCCGCGTCGACGGCGTCGAGACGTCGGAGCAGTTCGACTTCGGCCCGTTCAACGTCCATCAGTTCTCGCTCGATCTCGACACGCTCAAGAGCGCCGAGATCGTGCGCAGCTCGGCGTCGTCGCTCTATGGCAGCGACGCCCTGGGCGGCGTCGTGTCGTTCTTCACCAAGGACCCGGCCGACTACCTCGCCGGACAGCGCCAGCACCTGGGCGCGAAGATGCTGTTCGACGGCCGCTCGCGCGATGCCAGCGGCAACGGCGTGGTGGCCTTCGGCACCTCGCGGCTGCAAGCCTCGATCTTCGGCAGCTACGCGCGCGGCGAGGAGATGCGCAACCGCGGTCGCGTCGACGCGCGCGATGCCACACGCACCACGCCGAACCCGCAGGAACGCACCAACCTCCAGGGGCTCGGCAAGGTGACGTTCGCCGTGAGCGAGGGCAACCGCCTGCGCGCCACCGTGGAGCTCGCCGACAACGACGTGCGCACCGATGCCTACTCGTCGTACGCCCGCACGGTGACCGGCCCGCTCGTCACCAACGTCACTGGCGTCGTCTCGAACGACGACATGCAGCGCCAGCGCTACTCGGTCGACCAGGCCCTCGACAACCGCGGCTGGCTCAATCACCTGGCGTGGAACCTGTTCGTGCAGCAGAGCACGACCGGTCAGGTCGTCGACGAGGTGCGGGCCAGCCAGGGCGCCGGCGTCGCGAGCACCATCCTGCGCAGCGGCACCCTCGACTACGACCAGGACACGGTGGGCGGCACGCTGCAGGCCCGCAAGCTGTTCCAGCCGTTCTCGCGCGTGCTGCTCGTGACCGCCGGCGGCAACTACGAGCGCGACGTGTTCGACATGATTCGCGACCGCGTCGACATCAACCAGGCGACGGGCGCCATCGTCCCGGCGACGAACATCATCCTGCCGTCGAAGTACTTCCCGAAGAGCACCGTCGGTGAAGGCGGCGGCTACCTGCAGGGCGAACTGCAGGCCGGACGTCTCACGCTGCTGCCGGGCCTGCGCTACGACCGCTTCACGCTCGACGCCGACGAGAACGACCGCGTCTACATCGACAACCAGAACCCGGCCGCCGTGGACTTCTCGGCGGACCGCGTCTCGGCCCGGGTCGGCGCGTCGCTTCGTGTCACCGACACGGTGAGCGCGCACGTGCAGTACGCCGGCGGCTTCCGCGCGCCGCCGTACAGCGCCGTGAACAGCGGGTTCACGAACCTCGCCGGCGGCTACACGTCGGTGCCGAACACCAGCCTGCGGCCGGAGACCAGCGACAACTTCGAGGCCAGCCTGCGCGGCTCGTTCCAGCGCGTCAGCGCCGGCGTCACGGTGTTCTCGAACCACTACGACGACTTCATCCTCCAGGCGCAGCGCGGCGTCTCCCCGACCGGCCTGCTCGAGTTCCAGTACCAGAACGTCTCGAAGGTCGTCATCGAAGGCGTCGAGCTGCGCGGCGAGGCGCGGCTCACCAATCACCTGCAGCTCCGTGCCGCGTACGCCGCCATCCGCGGCGACGACGTCACCGGCCAGACCGACGTGCCCATCAACACCGTCGCGCCCGACCAGGGCACGGTGGGCCTGCAGTACACCGGCGGACGCTGGGGAGCCGAGACCGTCGTGCGCGGCGTTCGCGCGCAGCGCCAGGCCGTCGCCGGCGCGGGCCTCTACACGCCGAAGGCGTTCGCCGCCGCGGACCTCACGACCTGGGTCAGCCCGATCCGCGATGTCACGGTGCGCCTCGGCGTGCTGAACCTGACCAACGCCAAGTACTTCGAGTGGACCAACGTCCGCGGCCGTCAGGCGACCGACCCGACCATCGACCGCTACTCGAGCCCCGGCGTGAGCGCGATCGTGTCGGCGTCGTACGGCTGGTAGGAAGCGCCATGCGAACGACGTTCATCGCCACGGCCCTGGTGCTCGCCACCGTCGCTACGGCAGGGGCGCATTTCCTCTTCGTCGTGCCAACGGCCGACGGCCGTCGGGCCCTGGTCGTCCTGAGCGAGCAGTTGCGGCCCGACCCGCAGGTCGACATCGAGCTGGTGCGCGCGGCGTCGCTGTCGTTCCGCGATGGGGCGGGGCGCGAGACGCCGCTGCCGCTCACGAAGGACGGCGCCGCCTACGCGGTGGCGCTGCCCGCCTGCGACGGCCTCGTGCACGGCACCATCGACATGGGCCTGATGACGCGCGGCGGCGTGACCCACTGGCTGCGCTACGCCAGCAAGGCGATCGTCGGCGAGGCGCTGTCGCGGCCGGTGCGGCAAGGCCAGGTGGCCGTGGAACTCGTCCCGTCGGGCACGCCGGACGCGGTGCAGGTGACGCTGCTCGTGCACGGCGTGCCCCGGGCCGAGGCCGAGGTCACCCTGGTGCTGCCCGACGACTCGCAGAAGGTCGTGAAGACCGGCACCGACGGCCGCACGCCTCCGTTCGCCGCGCGCGGCCAGGTCGGCGCGTGGGCCCGCTACTGGGAAGACACCGCCGGCGAGAAAGACGGGCGGACCTACACGCAGGTGCGTCACTACGGGATGCTGACTTTCGACACGCGCCCGAGCGGCGCACCGTCGACCGGCGCGGCCCGCTAGCGCGAACGGAGATCTCGGTCATGCCTCTGCGACACGATGCGGCGACGGCTGCGGACGTCGGCCTCGATCCCGACTGGGGCGTGAGCCGCTGCGCGTGCGGCGCCCTGCGCGTCAAGCTGGGCGCCGTGCAGCTGGAGCTGAGCGAGACGCAGTTCCAGCGCCTGCAGCAGCTGCTGCGCCTGGCCGATCGGCATTTCGGACTCTCGACCGGGCCGGCGCGTCCGGCCACCGGTCCACACGGCAGTCACTGACGGCCGGCGAAGGATCCGCACGCGGGCCGCGGCCGCCCGCATGTGCGTCGGTTGCGCCGCAGGTACAGCGTCATCCCGTACCCAGCGTCAGGAAGGTCATCGGTTCGTGTCATGAGCAGTCGTCCACTCGCCCCTGTCCGCCGGCGCCGCAAGCGCGGCGTGGCCCGTCTCTTCTCGATGAGCGCGCTCGTCATGTCGGCCGCCCTGGCGGCCGCTCCGGCCGCGGCGCAGCCGTCCGCGCCGCCCGTGGCGCAGGCCCCCGCGGTCGTGCGCTTCGACATTCCGGCCGGGCCGCTCGACGAAGCGCTGCGCGCCTTCGAAGCCACGACCGGTCTCGTGGTGCGCGTGCAGCTGCCGTCGGACACCGTGCACATGATGGAATCGCCGGGCGTGAGCGGCGCGTTGTCGATCGGCGACGCGCTGGCGGCGCTGCTCACCGGCACGTCGCTCGCCGGCCGCATCGTGCCGGGCGGTGACGTCGTCGTCGACGTCGCCTCGGTGCGCGAGTCGCTCACCGTCACGGGCCGTCTGCCGCGCGTGGCGTCGCCGAACTACGCCACGCCGCTCGCCAACACGCCGCAGACGATCCAGGTCATCCCGCAGGGCGTGATGGCGGAGCAGGGCTCGTTCACGCTCTCGGACGCGATGCGCAACGTGCCGGGCATCACCATCCAGGCCGGCGAGGGCGGCGGCGCCTCGAGCACCGCCGGCGACATGTTCAACATGCGCGGCTTCAGCGCCGCCAACAGCCTGTTCGTCGACGGCGTACGCGACGACGGCCTGATCGCCCGCGACGTCTTCAACCTCGAGCAGGTCGAGGTCTACCTCGGACCCACCGGGTCGGACGTGGGCCGCGGCAACGCCGCTGGCTACGTGAACATGGTGACGAAGGCGCCGCGGGCGGTCCGATCCCTCAACGCCGCCGCCAGCTACGGCTCAGCCGACAGCAAGCGCGTCACCGCCGATCTGAACACTCCGGTGCCTCTCGGCGAGGACGGCTCGTGGCTCAACGGCACCGCCGTGCGCGTCAACGCCCTGTGGCAGGACGCCGGTGTGGCCGGCCGCGATCACACCACGACCGAACGCCTCTCGGTGGCGCCCTCCGTCGCCTTCGGCCTCGGCAGCCCGACCCGCGTGACGCTGTTCGGCCAGTTCACCCGTCAGGACGGGCTGCCCGACTACGGCGTGCCCGGCGCCGCCTGGGACACGCCGCTCACGCCGACGAGCACGCTGACCACCCGTCCGGTCGACCAGGCCACCTACTACGGGTCGCCCGACGTCGACTACGACGAGGCCGATCAGCAGACCCTGACCGCGCGCGTCGAGCGCGATCTGGCCCCGGGCTGGATGGTGCGCAACCAGACGCGCCGCAACGAGACGACGCGCGACGCGGTGGTGACGGCGATCCAGAGCGTGGCCAGCTACCTTCCGGCCACCGAGACGGTGGTGTTCGGGCGTCAGGCCAACTACCGGCGCAACGAGATCCTCGACAACCAGACGACGTTGACCGGTCGCGTCGCGACCGGACCGCTGTCGCACGCGCTCACCGCGACCGTCGAGTTCATCCACGAGGAGTACTCGGCGCCCGGCCGGATCGGCGCCGGCACCCGCGACAACGCCAGCGTCTACGCGCCGAACCCGTCCGCGCCGGTCGTCGGCTTTGCGCCCGCCGACAGCGGCGCGACGACCGACGCGCGCACCAACACCATGGCCGCCTCGCTCTTCGACGTCATCAGCCGGGGCCGGCTGCAGGTCAGCGGCGGCCTGCGTGCCGAGCGCTACGACACCGCGTACCGCGCGCTGGCGCTGACCGGCGTGCGCACCGACCTCGACGTCGACGACACGATTCTCAGCGGCAAGGTCGGCGTGCTGGTGCAGATCGGCCGCGGCGGCAATGCCTACATGTCGTACGGCAGCACCATCACGCCGCCGGGCACCGGCAACTTCGCGCTGAGCGCGCAGCCGAACAACGCCAACAACCCCAACGTCGATCCGCAGACGTCCCGCAACTTCGAGATCGGGTCGAAGTGGGAGTTCCTCGCTGGTCGTCTCTCGGCGAACCTCGCCCTGTTCGACACCCGCAACGAGAACGTGATTTACACGATCGACGCCACCGCCGTGCCGCCGCTCTTCAATCAGGACGACGAGCAGCACTTGCAGGGCGGCACCGTCGGCCTGTTCGGACAGCTCACGCCGGGCTGGAGCGTGATGGCGAACGCCGCGTATCTGGACGGCCGCCAGAACTCGCAGGGCACGGCCCTGAACGGCCGTCAACTGACGCTGATGCCGAAGTGGTCGGGCAGCGTGTGGACCACCTACGCCGTGCGCCAGTTCACGCTCGGCGGCGGCATCCGCTACAGCGACCGGACGTTCGTGAACACCGCCAACACCATCGTCGTGCCGTCGTACTACCTGATCGACGGTGTCGCGTCGTGGGCGGTGACGCCGCACCTGACGCTGCGGCTCAACGCCTACAACCTCGCCGACGAGCGCTACATCCGCAGCATCAACAACAACGGCGGACGCTACAACCCCGGCCTGCGCCGCTCCGTGCTGTTCAGCACGCAGGTGGGGTTCTAGGCCCATGCTGATCCAGGTGCCCGACGTGCTGACACCCGCCCAGGTGGGCGAGGCGCGTCGGCGCCTGGCCGCCGCGACGTGGGTCGACGGCAAGGTCACGGCCGGCCCGCAGTCGGCCCGGGCCAAGGACAACCGCCAGCTCGCGCAGGATGACCCCGTCGCGCGCGAGGTCGGTGACCTGATCCTGCAGGCGCTGCAGCAGCAGCCGCTGTTCGTGTCCGCGGCGCTGCCGCTGCGCGTCTTCCCGCCGCTGTTCAACAGCTACTCCGGCGGGCAGTCGTTCGGGATGCACGTCGACAACGCGATTCGCCATGTGCCGGGCACGCCGCACCGCCTCCGCACCGACCTGTCGTGCACGCTGTTCCTCACCGACCCGGCCGAGTACGACGGCGGCGAACTGGTCATCGAGGACACCTACGGCGCGCATGCGGTCAAGATGCCGGCCGGCCACCTCGTGCTGTATCCGGCCACCAGCCTGCATCACGTCCGCCCGGTCACGCGTGGCACCCGGGTGTCGGCCTTCTTCTGGATTCAGAGTCTCGTTCGGAGCGACGCCGATCGCACGCTGCTCTACGAACTCGACGGCGCGATTCGCGGCCTGCCGCAGACGCCGGAGGCGCAGCACGTCGCCGTGCGGCTGACCGGCGTGTACCACAACCTGGTGCGGCGCTGGGCCGAGATGTGAGGCCGGCGCGTCAGCGCAGGATCGCCGGCGACCAGGCCTCGTGCATGAAGACCCGCGCCGGCGCCGGGCCGTCGACGTCGGCGACCCACAGGTTGTTGCCGTCGTCGGACGGGAACTGGTAGAGCAGCCGGCCGTCGTCGAGCCATTCCACCTGATCGTCGATGCTGCGCGTCTCGCCGCCGACGACGTGCTCCACACCACTCGCCAGCTCGCGGACCCACAGCCGCCAGCGCAGGCCTTCCGCGCGCTTGAAGGCGATGCGGCGCCCGTCGGGTGACAGCGAGGGGCACTCGACCTTCGCAGCCAGCACGCGCATCTCGCGCGAGACGAGATCGCCTTCCACCAGGTAGGGCGTGCCGCCGAAGGCGAGCGTGGCGTAGAAGCTCCTGCCATCCGGCACGAAGGTCACGCCCCAGTAGTTGATGTCCTGACGCGTGACGCGCCGCTCGCCCTGGCGCGTGACCCAGGTCTCGAGATCCGGCAGCGGCGTGCCGCGCTCGAGGTCCAGGATCGTGGTGCGCGTCGAGAACGTGTCGTCGGCGTACGAGTGGCCCGATTCGAACACGGTGAACGCGGCGAAGCGTCCGTCGCGCGAAACGCGGGCGCGGCTGGGCGGACCGGTGAGCGGCACGGTCAACTGGACGGCCTGCTGCGAGTCGAAGACGAGGGCGCGTCCAGCGAGACCCTCGGCCTGCAGGCACAACCCGCGCCCGCCGCCGACGTGAATCCGTTCGCAGCGCAGCGACGTGACGTAGCGCGGCCCCTCGGGCGCCGCGAGCGGCGCGAACGCCAGCGCGCTCCAGCCATCGCCTGGCGCCAGATGTCGCACGGCGATGACGGGCGCAGGCGGCATCGACGTCAGGCCGCCGGGTGGCGCCACGCCTTCGGGTGTGGTGGCAGCCGCTGGTGCCGACGGCCGCGCCCGCCACAGCGACACGCCGACGATCGCGATGGCCACGACCACCACCGCGGCAAACGCCACCAGGCGTCCGCTCCGCGCCGTCCCGGTCATGCCGTGCCTCCCTCCACGCGGATCGGCGCGCCGGGCGTGTCGCGCAGCAGCCACGCCGCCGCGACGACCCCGGCCGCCAGGGCCACCCCGAACGCCGCCAGCGCCGTGGGCGCCGACGCCCACGTCCACGCCGCCCCGAAGGCCAGGGCCGCGCCGCCCCGTGCTGCCGTGGTGCAGGTGGCGAGCAGGCCCAGCCCGGTCGCGCGCACCGGCTCCGGCAGCACCCGGCTGGCCATGGCGGCGAGCACGCCGTCCGTCGCCGCATAGTACGCCCCCAGCAGGACGACGGCGCCGATCACGCCGACGGCGCTCGACGCCCCGCCCCAGAGCAAGGCATAGACGAGGCCCAGCGCCACGTGCCCGCCGAGGAAGAGCGTGCGCGTGCCGACGCGGCGGTCGGCGAGGACCCCGAACGGCCCGGCGAGGACGAAATAGGCGAGCGGCGTGCCCACGAAGAGCAGCGTCACACGCGACGGCTCGAACGCCGCCTGCTGCTGCAGCACGAGATACAGCAACCCGTCGCTCACGGTCGCCGCCGAGACCACCAGGGCGGCCACGGCCACGCGTCCGAACCCGGGCGCCGCGAGCGCCTCGGTGGCATGGGCGACCAGCGAGCGCGGAGGGCCATCCTGGGGTGAACGCGGCGGCGCGTCCACGAGCAGCAGGAGCGCGGCCACGCCCACCAAGGCGGCCACGAAACTCGCGACGAACACCTGGTCGAAGCGCCCCGGGGCGATCGTCAGCAGCGCGAAGGTCGCCAAGGGCCCGAGCGCCGTGCCGGCAGCGTCGAGGGCGCGATGCACGCCGAACGCCGTGGCCGTCGTCTGCGGCGTCGACGCCGCGGCGATCAGGGCATCGCGCGGCGCCGTGCGCACCCCCTTGCCGAGGCGATCCACGGTGACGACGGCGAGGAACCACGGCCACGACGCCGCCACGACGTAGCCCAGCTTCGCCACCGCCGACAGGCCGTAGCCGGCGGCGGCGACGGCCTTGTGATGCCGCCAGCGGTCGGCGACCGCGCCGCTGCTCAGGCGCACGGCCGCGGCCGCCACCTGGTAGAGCCCGTCTACGGCGCCGAACGCCATCGGCGTGAGGTGCAGGTGCAGCACCACGTACACCGGCAACACGCTCGTGATCATCTCCGACGAGATGTCGGTGACGAGGCTCGTGACCCCCAGCGCCCAGACGGTCGGACTCACGGCCCGCCAGCCCGTGGGCGACGCTCGCCAGCCGGACGGCGTCGGCGCGGGGGTCCGTTCGTACATCGGGGGCGCGGCGGTCAGCGTCGCATCAGCGATCGTTCAGACGGATCGAGTTGCCGACGCGATCGAACGTCGCGGCGTAGGTCTGTGCGTCGTTGTCGGGCACGACCGTCAGGTAGTAGAAAAGGCTGCCGTTGGCCAGCAGCGTCGTGTAGACGCCGACCCGCTCCGTCTGGTTGAGCGCGGACCGGCCGACCAGCGCCGTGGCGATGCCCGCCCGCTGCGAGATGCGCACGGCGCGCTGGCTGTCGGAGACCCGCATGCCGGGATTGCCGCGCAGCAGCGCGTTCACGAACGCATCGGTCGACTCGTCGAGGCTGCGCGAGGCGGCCCGCGCCACGCCCAGCTCGACGCCGTGCGTGAACACACTCTGGCCCTGGTAGGCGCCGAGCGCGTTCTGCGGCACGAACTTCACCGCGGTCTCGTCGGACACGCCGGTCCAGTTCGACGGCACGCTGACCTGGAACAGCTGTCCGCCGCGGGCGGTCTTGTACTGCGACGACGGCGCCGGCACGGGTTGCCCCACGGTGCCGATCGACGCGGTCTCCCGGCCGCTGCCGCCGCCGCCACCACCACGGCCCTTGCCCACGTCGGCCATGGACGTCGCCGCTGGCAACGACGAGAAGCGCGACTTGGCCGTCGCGAAGCCGTTGCCCGTGGAGCGCTGACCAATCTGCAGCTTCGCCGCTTCTTGGTTGATGTACTGCACCCGGTTACCGGGATTGGGGTGGCTGCTCAGCCATTGCGGCGGCGTATTGCCCTTCGACTCGCGTTCGATGGCCTCGAACATCCGGGCCAGGTCGCGCGGGTCGTAGCCGGCGCGCGCCATGATCTGCGCGCCCAGCAGATCGGCCTGCTTCTCGTAGTCGCGGCTGTACTTCATCAGCCACGCGCCCAGCCCGAACTGCGAGCCCTGCGAGATGGCCTCGCCCCAGCCGCCGCCGATGATCGCGCCGGCAATGGCGCCGGCAACCGCGCCGATCTGGAAGTTCTGGGCCTTGGTGGCGTTGGCGGTGCCGTGCCGGAGCAGCACGTGCGACAGCTCGTGCGCCATGACGCCGACGACTTCGCCTTCACTCTGCGCGGCGTCGAACATCCCCCGGTTCACGAACATCGGGCCGCCCGGCAACGCGAAGGCGTTGATCTCCTTCAGGTTGACCGGCGTGAACGAATACTCGAAGGCGGGGTTGTTGAGGTTCGACGGCGAGGCGGCGACGAGCGAGCGGCCGGCCCGTTCGAGATAGCCGGTGATCTGCTCGTCCGAGATGATCGGATACTCGCGGCGCACTTCCGCCGCCGCCTCGCGGCCCAGCTCGACGTCCTGCTGGGGCGTGTACTTGTTCTTCGGCGGCGTGATGACCGTTTGCGCGGCAAGCACCGCGCCGAGGCTCGACGCGACGAGCGCGGTGAGGACGGACGGACGAGTCAGTCTCGCTGCGGATGGCATCGCATTACTCCTGAGAAGACGTTTGGCGATTGTAATGCGAGGGTCGTGCCAAAGCGGCGATCAGCGAGCCAATGCGATCTTGACGGTTGAGCTCGCACCGGCCGCGACCGTGACCTTCATCGGCGCGCCTTTGAGTGTCTCGTGCCAGACGCGGAGCTCGTAGTTCCCCGGTGGGACATTCGCCAGGTGGAATCGGCCATCGGCGCCAGTGACGGCGGCCATCTCGTCGGTGACGACGATGAAGCCGCGCATCCACGTGTGCGTGTTGCAGGTGATGCGCACGAGGCCCGGCCCGGCCAGCGGCCGCGTCACGACCAGGTTCGGCACCGGCAGGCCGACGTTGAAGAGCGTGCGGCCGCCGTCGAGGGCGGCATTGGTCGTGTGCAGCAGCGGATCGTGGCTGCTGGTCTTCGTCGGCGCGCCCGGGCGGGCCAGCTGCACGCGCGGCAGGAACCGGCACTTGTCGTTGGTCACCTGCGGATCGGGATAGGGCGCAGTGGGCTTCACGCCGGTCAGCGTGACCACCGCGTTCGCCAGCACGCCGCCGGCGCCGACGACGATCGACTCGTCGGGCAGCTCGTTGCCGCAGACCTTCGCGTCGAGCGTGATCCGCAGCGGCCGCGGCGCCGTCGCCGCCGTCGTGACGACACCGCCGATGCTGCCCGACTGCGCCAGCGCGGGCGCGCACCAACCGAGGACGGCCACGAGAGCGACAGCACGGGCGACACGCATCGTGAATCGACAGTAGCACGAGCCGTCAGGCCACGCCGACGGCCACCAGGCGACCACTGATGGGCCCGAATCGACCAGTCATGGCGGCATCGTGGCCGGGCGCCCCCGGCCGTGGCTACGCTGGCGGTGTCCGGAGGTTCTACGTGCGCTCGTCTTTCGATTTCAGACTGTCCGTGGCTATCGCGTTCGGCGCCCTCGTGCTCATGGCCGCGCCGGCCCTCGCGCAATCGGTGCTGACCGGACGCGTGACCCGCGCCGGCGGCGACCCGATGGGCGGCGCCGCCGTCGTCGTCGAGGAGCTGCGCCGTGAGACGCGCACCGCCGACGACGGCACCTATCGCGTCGAGGGCCTGGCCCCCGGCGAGTACCACGTGTCGGTGCGAGCCGATGGCTACAGCAGCCGGCGCGCCGAGGTGACGATCGGCGCCGGCCCGGCGACGCTCGACCTCGAGGTCGATCTCGATCTGCACTTCGCCGAGGTGCTGTCGGTGAGCCCCAACCCGAAGCCGCAGTTCGAGTCGTACCAGCCCACGTCGGTGTTGTCGGCCGAGGATCTCGCGCGTCAGCTCCAGGACACGATCGGCGCGACGCTGCAGGCCGAGCCCGGCGTCGCGATGCGGTCGCTCGGACCTGGTCCGGCCCGCCCGGTCATCCGCGGCCTCGACGGCGACCGCGTGCTGGTGCTGCAGGACGGGCAGCGCATGGGCGATCTCTCGAGCCAGTCGGGCGACCATGGTGTGCCCGTCAATCCGGCCTCGGCGCAACGCATCGAGGTGGTGCGCGGGCCCGCCACGCTGCTCTACGGCGCCAACGCCATCGGCGGCCTGGTGAACATCGTCACGGATCAGATCCCGACCGAGAAGGTGACCACGCCCACCGGCTCGTTCACGTTCAACCTGGGTAGCAATTCGAACCCCGCTGGCGGCGCCGGCGACGTGCACGTCGGCAACGGCAAGTTCGCCATGCACCTCGGCGGCGGCGGCCAGCGTTCGGACAGCTATCACACGCCGGAAGGCGAGGTCGACAACTCGCAGTCGCGCAGCGGCTTCGTGAACGTCGGCGGCGGCTGGACGGGGGACCGGCAGTACGCCGGCCTCAGCTACGGCTACGACGACACCAAGTACGGCGTGCCCGTGCTCGAAGAAGGCCAGGTGAGCCTGACGCCGCGCCGGCACGCCTTTTCGATGCGGGCCGGTGGCCAGGGCCTCGCCGGCGTGCTGTCGTCGTACCGCGCCACGCTCGGCGTGCGTCGCTACAAGCACACCGAGCTCATCGGCTCCGAGGTGGGCACGCGTTTCACGAACAACACGGTGGAAGGCGAGGTGCTGCTGTCGCACCGGCCGGCCGGACGTCTCGCCGGCTCGGTGGGCGGCTGGTTCCTGAACCGCGAGTTCATCGCCGACGGCGAAGAGGCGCTGTCACCGCCGGTCGACCAGCGCGGTGTCGCGGCGTTCGTCTACGAGGAAGTGACCTGGCCGCACTTCACGTTCCAGTTCGGCGGCCGCGTCGACCACACGAAGTTCGAGCCGAAGACCGCGCTGCCGGGACGATCGTTCACGCAGGTGTCGAGCTCGCTCGGCGCGCTCTTCCGGCCCCGGGCCACCAACGACAACTTCGTCATCGCCGCCAGCGTGGCCAGGGCGGCGCGGAATCCCGCACTCGAGGAGCTCTACTTCTTCGGGCCGCACGCCGGCAACCTGACCTACGAGATCGGCAACCCCGATCTGAAGTCCGAGAAGGCGCTGGGCTTCGACCTGTCGCTGCGCGGCCGCGCCGAACGCCTTCGTGCCGAGCTGACGGTCTTCTACAACCGCATCGACGACTTCATCTTCCGCTCGCCGGTCAGCGACGAGGAGTTCGAAGCCCGCGAGGAGGAATTCGACGCGCGCTTCGGGGTCACGCATGAGGGCGGGGAAGAAGAAGGCGCGCACGCGCGCGAGTTCCCGTTCGCCGAGTACGCCGGCACCGACGCGCGCCTGTGGGGCGTGGAAGGCCACGCCGACGTCACGCTGACCTCGGTGCTGGGCGCCGAGTTCACGTGGGACATGGTGCGGGCCGAGCGCCTCAGTGACGGCACGCCGCTGCCGCGCATTCCGCCGATGCGTCTCATGGGCGGCCTGCGCTACACCAAGGGGCCGTTCGAAGGCGGCGCCAACCTGACCGGCGTGGCGAAGCAGGATCGCGTGTTCATCAACGAGACGACGACCGACGGCTACGCCGTGCTGCGGTTCCACGCCACCTACACGCGCCAGACGACGCGGTCGGTGCAGTCGGTCACCGCGCGCCTCGACAACGCGACCGATCGTCTGTATCGCAGTCACTTGAACTACCTGAAGGACGTCGTGCCCGAGGTCGGCCGTCAGTTCCGCCTCGTCTACTCAGTGAAGTTCTGATCGGCGGGCCGGCCCGGCCGGCCCGGCCCGCCCACCGCAACCTCCTCGACATCCGACCCGCCCGGCGCTGCGTAGAGCCACCGAGGGGCCATGGCGGCTCCCGGATGCTCAGGAGACGCTATGCGCATGTTCACGACGTCCCGGTGGGTGATGGCCCTGACGGCGGCCATCTCGGCGGCCAGCACGCACGCCGCCTCGGCGGCCACGCTGGCCGCGCTGAAGGACGGCACGACGATCGTCTGGATCGACACCGATCAGAAGAAGGTCACCGGCTCGGTCACGCTGAGCGGCGGTGCGTCCCTCGTCGGCATCGACGTGCGCCCGGCCGACGGCAAGGTCTACGGACTCGCGGCCGACGGCGCGATCGTGACGGTCGACGTCAAGACCGGGAAGTGGGAGAAGGTGAGCCAGTTGTCGCAGCCGCTGCCGGCCGGCGTCGCCGTGTCGGTGGACTTCAACCCGGTGGCCGATCGCCTGCGCGTCATCGCAGCCAACGGCATGAATCTCCGGGTGAACGTCGCCGACGGCACGGCCACGGTCGACGGCATGCTCAAGTACGCCGCCACCGACGCCGCGATGCACAAGACGCCGGGGGTCATGGCCGCCGGCTACACCAACAGCATGGCCGGCGCGAAGGAGACGGCGCTCTTCGACATCGACACGGCCGCCGGCGCGCTGGTGAAGCAGGCGCCGCCGAACGACGGCGTACTGGCGACGGTGGGCACGTTGGGCGTCATGGTGAGCGGGCCGGTCGCTTTCGACGTCTGGTCGGACGGCCAGGGCAAGAACGTGGGGTGGCTGCTGGCCGACGGCACGCTGCACGCCGTCGATCTGATGACCGGCAAGGCCACCGTCGTGGCCAGGATCGCCGGCCTGACGGGCCGCGTCACCGACATCGCCATCCTGCCGGCGATGTAGGCCAGCCCCTCCACTAGAATGTCCGGCATGCTCCGGACCGTCTCGTGTCTGTTCGCCGTCGCGCTCGCCTGCGGCGCCGCACTTCCACTGTCTGCGCAGTCCGCCGCTCCGGCGTGGCTCGCTCCCTATCGTGATGCCGTCAGCCGCTTGACCGCGGCGGCCCAGGCCGACGACTTCGCCTGGCGGCGTCTCGCCGAGCTCACCGACACCTACGGCAATCGGCTCTCGGGTAGCGAGAACCTGCAGCGGGCCATTCGCTGGGCCGAGGCGACGATGAAGACGGACGGCCTCGCCAACGTCCGTGCCGAGAAGGTGCTGGTGCCGCGCTGGGTGCGCGGCCGCGAAAGCGCCGTGATCGTCGATCCGCCCGAGCATCCGATCGTGATGCTCGGGCTCGGCGGCAGCGTCGCCACGCCGGCGGCCGGCCTCGAGGCCGACGTGCTCGTCGTCAAGAACTACAAGGACCTCGAGGCGCGCGCCGCCGATGCGAAGGGCCGGATCGTGCTCTTCAACGTGCCGTACACGACCTACGGCGAGACCGTCGCCTACCGCTCCGGCGGCGCGTCGGCGGCCGCGAAGGTGGGCGCCGTGGCGTCACTGGTGCGCGCCGTCGGCCCCATGGGCCTGCGCACGCCGCACACCGGCAACATGAGCTACGCCGAAGGCGTCACGAAGATCCCCACGGCCGCCATCGCCGCTGAGGACGCCAACCGCATCCAGCGTCTCGCCGATCGTGGCCTCCGCGTCCGCGTGCGCCTGACCATGGAGGCGCACATGGAGCCCGATGCGGAGTCGGCCAACGTCTTCGGCGAGATCACCGGCCGCGAGTTCCCGAAGGAGGTCGTGCTCGTCGGCTGCCACTTCGACTCGTGGGATCTGGGCACCGGCGCCTCGGACAACGGCGTCGGCTGCATCGTGACCTGGGAGGCGCTGCGCCTGATGAAGCATCTCGGCCTGCGGCCACGCCGCACCGTGCGCGTGGGGCTCTTCACCAACGAAGAGAACGGACTGCGTGGCGGCACCGCGTATCGCGACGCCAACCTGGCGGCGGCCGGCGATCACATCTTCGCCCTCGAATCCGACTCCGGCGTGTTCGCGCCGGCGAGCCTCGGCTTCACGGGCTCCGACGCGGCCCGCCGCGTCATCGACGAGATCGGCACGCTGCTCACGCCGCTCGGGTTCCCGGCGATCGGCCCGGGTGGCGGCGGCGCCGACATCGGCCCGATCGCGCAGGCCGGCAAGGTGCCGATGATGGCCTACAACGGCGACTCGACCCGCTACTTCACCATCCACCACACGCCTGCCGACACGGTCGATCGCATCGCGCCCGACGAGGTGTCGAAGGCCGCGGCCGCCATCGCGACGATGGCCTACGTGATCGCCGAGCGGCCGGAGCGCCTGCCGAAATGAGCGTGCCCGTCGAGACGCTGCGCACGCACCTGCACTACGCCGCGTGGGCGTCGGCGCGCATCGTCGACGCGGCCGGCCGGCTGTCCTCCGAGGAGCTGACGCGCGACTTCAAGAGCGCCGACAAGCACGTGCTGGGCACGCTGGCGCACGTCTACGCGGCCGACCGCGTGTGGCTCGGGCGCATCCATGGCGCACCGCCCCCGGTGTTCATCGACCCCGACCGTGACGTCCGGCTCGAGGTGATCCAGCACGAGTGGCCGGCGCTGCTCGACGCCTGGCAGGCCTGGGCGGGCGCGCTCGACGACGCGACCACGCCGTGCACCTACCGCGACTTGCAGGGGCGCACGCACACCACCCCGCTGTGGCAGATCGTCCTGCATGTGGTGAATCACGGCACGCATCACCGCGGGCAGGCCGCGGCGATGATGCGCGCGATGGGTCACGTCCCCCCGCCCCTGGACCTCATCCGCTACTACCGCGAGACGCCCGCGAAACCCTGACGCACGCGACGGCGTCGTATCGGTGTGACAACACCGAATAGCGATACACTCGACGGGATGGACGCGTCGCTCGCTCTTGCTCCCATTGCCTTCGGCGTCGACACGTTCGGCGACGTGACCCTCGGCGCCGACGGCGCACCGCTGCCGCACGCGCAGGTGCTGCGCCACGTCGTCGAACAGGCGGAGCTCGCCGACCGTGTCGGCCTGGCCTGTTTCGGCGTGGGGGAGCATCACCGGCCCGACTTCGCCATCTCGGCGCCCGAGGTGCTGCTGGCCGCCATCGCCAGCCGCACCACCCGGATCCACCTCGGCTCGGCGGTCACGGTGCTGAGCACCGACGACCCGATTCGCGTCTTCCAGCGCTTCTCGACCCTCAACGCGATCTCGAACGGCCGTGCCGAGGTGATCCTGGGCCGCGGCTCGTTCACCGAGTCGTTCCCGCTGTTCGGGTTCGACCTGAACGCGTATCACGTGCTCTTCGAGGAGAAGCTGGATCTGTTCGCGCGGCTGCTGGGCAACGGGCCGGTGCAGTGGGAAGGCCGCACCCGGCCGCAGGTGGACGTCGCCGGCGTCTACCCGCCGATCGAATCCGGGCGTCTCACCACGTGGGTCGGCGTCGGCGGAAGTCCCGAGTCGGTGATTCGCGCGGCCCGGCACCAGCTGCCGCTGACGCTCGCGATCATCGGCGGCTCGGCGACGCGCTTCGTGCCGTTCGCCGACCTGTATCGCCGCGCGCTGTCGGAACTCGGCCACGCGCCGCTGCCGGTCGCCGTGCACTCGCCCGGACACGTCGGCGAGACCGACGAGGCCGCGCGCGAGGCGCTGTGGCCGCACTATCGCGACATGATGACCCGCATCGGCGCCGAACGCGGCTGGCCGCCGGTGTCGCGCGCCCAGTTCGATCGCGAGGCCGGGCCCGACGGCGCGCTCTACGTCGGCGCGCCCGAGACGGTGGCGCAGAAGATCGCCGCCACCATCCGCACCCTGGGCCTGGCGCGGTTCGACATGAAGTACAGCAACGGCCGGTTGCCGCACGAGGCGTGTCTGCGCAGCATCGAGCTGTATGGCACCGTCGTGGCGCCGCGGGTCCGCGAACTGCTGGCGTCGCAGGTCGCGGTTCAGTGACGCGTGCCGGTGGCGCCTAGCGAGCGCGCCATCGCGGTGGCGAGCTGGCGGCTGCCGAACGGCTTGGCGAGGAACTCCGACACACCAGCCTGCTGGGCGCGCACGCGATCCTCGTCGGTCACGCGCCCCGAGCACAGCACGATCGGCAGATTCGGCCGCTCGTGATGGATGACCTCGGCCAGCTCGATGCCACTCATCTTCGGCATCGCCAGGTCGCTCACCACGACGTCGATCGACGGCCCGCCGGCGCGAAGGCGGTCGAGCGCCTCGCTGGGACCGGCGCAGCCTTGCGCCGTGTAGCCGAGCCGCGTGAGCTGGCGGCACAACAGGCCGACCAGCTCGGGCTCGTCGTCGACCACGAGCACGTGCGCAGATCGATGCGACGGCTCCGGCTCGCCGAGCGGATGCTCCGTGGACGCCGTACGGGCGACGTCGTGGCCGGCGCCCGGCAGGGTGATGCGGAAGGTCGTGCCGCGTCCCGCCTCACTGGAGACGTCGATGTTCCCGCCGTGCCCGGTGACGATGCCGTGCACCACCGCCAGGCCCAGCCCGGTGCCGGCGCCGACCGGCTTGGTGGTGAAGAACGGCTCGAACACACGCTCCAGGGTCGCCCGGTCCATGCCGGTGCCGGTGTCGGACACCGCCAGCACCGCGTTCCGCCCGTCGCCCGTCGGCGTCAGCGTGATCGCGAGCTGGCCGCCGGTGTCGCGCATCGCGTGTGCGGCGTTGCTGCCCAGGTTCATCAGCACCTGGTGGAGCTGCACGGGATCGGCCTGCACCGCCGGCACGCGCTCGTCGACCTGCACGCGGATGTCGATCATCGCCGGCAGCGTCGAGCGCAGGATGTCGACGGCCTCGCGGACGATCGGCCCCAGCGCCACGACCTCGCGCTGCTCGTCGCGGCGGCGGCTGAACGTGAGGATCTGCCGCACTAGGGCCTCGGCGCGCGACGAGGCGCGCACGATCTGCTCGAGGTACTGGCGGGCGGGATGGCCCTCGGGAACGTCGACGGCGGCCAGGTCGGCACTGCCCGTGATGAGCGTGAGGATGTTGTTGAAGTCGTGGGCGATGCCACCGGCCAGCGTGCCGATGGCCTCCATCTTCTGTGACTGACGGAGGCGCGACTCGAGCTGCGCCCGCTCGGTCTCGGCGCGCCGGCGATCCGAGATGTCGCGCACGCCGGCGAAGACACGATTGCCGCCGCCGGGCATGTTCGTGACCACGACCTCGACGGGCACGGCGTCACCGGCCTCGGTGCGCATCGCGGTCTCGAACCGCGACGTGCCGGTACGCGCGTGGTCGGCCTCGCGCTGCTGGCGCAGATCGTCGGTGGCGCCCAGCTCGAAGTCGCGCATGAAGCGGCCGAGCACCTGCGCGTGCGGCAGGCCGACGAGGTGGCAGAAGGCGTCGTTGGCTTCGATCACGCGCCGTTCCGCGTCGAGCACCACCATGCCGTCGCTGGCGGCCCTGAAGATCGTGTCGTTGCGCGCCGTCGCCGCCGAAAGCTCGGCGGTCCGCTCGCGCACCTTCTGGTCCAGCAGCCTCACCGACTCGTCGAGCCGGCTCACCATCGCCGACAACTCGCGTTCGAGCAGCTTCACCTCGGCCGGCGCCGACTCGGCCAGGTCCTCCGGGGCGGCGATGTGACTGCGGCCGACCGCCTCCGCTCGCCGCGCCAGGACCTCGAGCGGCTGCGTGATGTGCTGTGACACCCGATTCGCGATCAGCGTCGCGATGGCGAGACAGAAGAGCAACCAGCCGGCAGTGAGGACGTAGAACGACGCCAGCGGCCCCTGCATCGCCGCGATCGGGCGTCGCACGTACACCTGCCAGCCCAGGCCGGCTACGTCCTGTCGCACGGCGACCTGGCGCGGCTGCGGCGCCCCCGGCGTGGGCGCCGTGCCTTCCGCGAAGTAGCCCACGCGCTGCGACGCCGTGGCCTCGACCCAGGGCAGGGCGCGGCCATCACTGAGCAGCGGCTGCGACGCCGGCCCCGTCGACGCGATGACCTGCCCGGTGCGATCGAGCACCAGCACCGAGGCGCCGGACATGGGCAGGAACTGCTGCAGCCAGTCGCCGAACGCCACGAGGTTCAGCGCCCCCTGGGCGATGCCGGCGAACTGCCCATTGGCGTCGGTGTAGGGCGCACTCAGCACCACGATCGGGTTGCCGCCGAAGGCGCGGCCGCGGAAGCCCTCGCTGCGGAACGGTCGTCCGGTCGCCGCGGGCGCCGAGAAGTACTCACGGTCGTCGATGTCCGCTGGCGGCGGCACGCTGCGGGGCTCGGCGGAGTCGAGGCGCGTCGATTGCGAGAGCACGCGCCCGCGGGCGTCGCTGACCAGCATCGTCAGGAAGGTCGTCGACCCGGAGTGATGCAGGTTGAGCGTGTCGTCGAGCGCCAGGGTGGCGCTGCCGCCGCGACTCAACTGGCCGGCGAGCGTGCGCACGTCGCCCTCGGCCGCGCCGACGTAGTCGGCCAGGCGCAGCGCCGAGGTCTCGGCCGCGGTCGTCAGATCGCTCGTGCCTTCGAGCACGAGCTGCTCGGCGTACATCCGTCCCAGGCCGAGGCCGAGCAGGATCACCGGAATCGTGGAGACGGGGACGAGGGCGCGGGCGATCTGCGTGCGCAGCGGCGCCGACGGGCCGCCGATGACCGGCGCGCCGAACAGCTGTCGCACGCCGTCGAAGGCCAGCGCCGCCTGCGCCAGCACGGCGCTGAGCGTGCCGTTGACGAGCTGACGGGCGACCACCAGTGCGAAGCCGACGCCGACCGCCGGCAACTGCAGGAGGCCGGACGAGACCGTCACGCCGACGGTCAGCCAGTAGCCGGCCACGGCGATCACGGGGGGCACGCCGTAGCCGACCACCGGGACGACGAACAGCGGTTCCACCGCCCAGATCGCCGTGAAGATCGGCGAGCCGGTCCCGGCGGTGGCGACGAGCGACGACACGGCGCCGAACCACGGGCCCAGCGCCAGCGCCGAGAACAGCGCGACGGCCTCGTCGAGCCGCAGCAGCAGGCCGTCGGCGAGAAGCGGGGCGTTCAGGACGAACAGGCGCCCCAGACCGCCCAGCAGCAACGCCACGACGAACTTGTGGAGCGGGGCGCGCGGCGGGGCGGCGGTGAAGGTCATGCGCGGATGGGGTGTCCGGACGGCCTGGCGCGTGTGGTGCCCGCCGCGTGGACACCGCCGCCCGCCAACTGAACCGCTGAAAACATGATAGCGGGGACGACTCGCCGCGGCCAGCGGGCGAATGACGTCTCCGTGCCTCCGGCCGGCCGTTGCCGCCGCGCAATCGGGAGTAGCATGCGGCATTCGCGCGAACCGATCGGAGGACGTGATGACGACGCTTCGACCGATGCTTCTGCTGCTGAGCTTGGCGGCGCTGGGGACGGCGCTGGCCACGCGCCCGGGGCTCCAGGCGGCGCAGCCCGGCCCGGACGTGGCCATCGACCCCGACGACATCGGCGGCGTGGTGCGCGGCCCCTCCGGTCCCGAAGCCGGGGTCTGGGTGATCGCCGAGACGCGCGACCTGCCGGTGCGCTACATCAAGAGCGTCGTCACCGACGATCGCGGGCGCTTCGTGGTCCCCGACCTGCCGCCGGCGCGCTATCAGGTCTGGGCCCGCGGCTATGGCCTGGTCGACAGCGAGAAGACCACCGCGTCACCCGGCGCGCGCGTGTCCCTCACCGCGAAAGTCGCGGCGAACGCCGCCGAGGCCGCGCACTACTACCCGGCGATCTACTGGTACGCGATGCTCGGCATCCCCGAGGCGAAGGAGTTCGGCGGCAGCGGCCCGATTCCGGCGCGCATCTCGCAGCGCCAGTGGATCACCGCGATGAAGAACACCGGCTGCGTCGGCTGCCACCAGCTCGGACAGCTGTCCACGCGCACCATTCCGCCGTCACTCGGTACTTTCGCCACCGGCGCCGACGCGTGGAAGCGGCGCGTGCAGTCGGGCCAGGCCGGTCAGATGATGCTGAGCCAGCTCACCAATCTGGGCGAGCGATCGTTCGCGGCCTACGGCGACTGGACCGATCGCATCGCCAAGGGAGCGTTGCCGTTCGCGACGCCGCCGCGGCCGCAGGGCGTCGAGCGCAACATCGTCGTCACCCTGCGCGACTGGATGAACGAGAAGCAGTACCTGCACGACCTCATCGCCAGCGACCGCCGCTATCCGACGGTGAACGCCAAGGGGCCGCTCTACGGCTCGCCGGAATACAGCTCCGACGTGCTGCCGATCCTCGACCCGGTGAAGAACGTCGCCACGACGTTCACCGCGCCGGTGCGCGATCCGCAGATGCCGCTCAATCTCGGTCCCGGCCATGCCGCCGGCCTCGACCCGCTGCAGCCCTCGCCCTACTGGGGCGCCGAGCGGATCTGGGAGACGCGCGTCAACAACCACAACTCGATGTTCGGCCGCGACGGCCGGCTGTGGCTGGCGGCCTCGGTGCGCGGCAACGACAACCCGGCCTGGTGCAAGGCCGGCTCGGATCATCCATCCGCGAAGGCGTTTCCGATGGACCGCGCGGTCCGTCATCTCGCGGTGCTCGACCCGAAGACGAAGAAGTACTCCTTCATCGAGACGTGCTACTCGACGCACCATCCGCAGTTCGGCTACGACGGCAACGACACCTTGTGGACCAGCGGCGGCGGGCCGGTCGTGGGTTGGCTCAACACGAAGGTGTTCGACCAGACCGGCGATGCCGCGAAGGCGCAGGGCTGGACGGCGCTGGTGCTCGACACCAACGGCAACGGCAAGCGCGACGCCTACACAGAGCCGAACGACCCGGCCGATCCGGCGAAGGACAAGCGGGTCAACGCACCGTTCTACTCGGTGATGCCGAGCCCCGTGGATGGCTCGGTGTGGGGATCGGTGCTCGGCTTCCCGGGCGCGATCGTGCGGCTGGCGCCGGGGTCGAATCCGCCGGCCACGGCGCTCGCCGAGATCTACAACGTGCCGATGCCCGGCTTCGGGGCGCGCGGCGCCGACATCGACGGCAAGGGCGTGGTGTGGGTGTCGCTGGGCAGCGGCCACATGGGCAGCTTCGATCGCCGCAAGTGCAAGGCGCCGTTGAACGGGCCGGCGGCCACCGGCGATCACTGTCCGGAGGGCTGGGCGTTCCACCAGTATCCCGGCCCCGGCTTCCGCGGCATCGGCGAGAACAGCGCCGAGTCGAGCTACTACTCGTGGGTCGACCAGCACGACACCTTCGGCCTGGGCCCCGACGTGCCGATGTCGACCGGGAACCTGAACGACGGTCTGATCGCCTTCGCGAACGGCCGCATGGTCACGCTGCGCGTGCCGTACCCGCTGGGTTTCTACGCCAAGGGCTTCGACGGGCGCATCGACGATCCGAAGGCGGGATGGAAGGGCCGCGGCATCTGGGCCGCCAACGGCGATCGCACGCCGTGGCTGATCGAAGGCGGCAAGGGCACCAAGCCGCTGGCGGCGCACTTCCAGCTCCGGCCGGATCCGCTGGCGAAGTGAGCGGCGGCCGCGCGTGACGCCGGGCCCGCACGCGTCGGGCCCGACGCGTCAGCCGACGAGGCCGGGATAGCCGAGCCAGCGGCGGAGGTAGGCGAGCTGGCCCACGTGATACGTCTCGTGGAAGCAGAAGAACGCCAGGGCCCCGCGCATCGACTCGTCCGTCACGGGGAAGCGTCGTGGCGACGGCTGCGTCCACTGCGTCTCAGTCACCTTCGCCAACGCCTCGCGGATGGCGGGGCCGCTGGCCTCGAGCGACGCCAGCACTTCGCCCACCGACGGATAGCCCAGCGTCTCGGGACGCCCCTTGCCGCGCGCGAACCGCGCCGCCCATTCCGGGCGCTCGACGTCGACGCCGAGCATGTCGAGCAGGCCGAGGCGCATCGCCGCCAGGTGCGCCACGATCCACAGCATCGGGTTGCCATCGGGCCCGGGCTGGCGCGCCAGCTCGTCGACGGTCAGGCCATCGACGGCACGCGTGATGAGCCCGGCGTTGAGGGTGAGCAACTGCGCGTGCGACTGGGCGATGGCGTCCATCACGGCAGTGTAGTCTGGCGGCCGCGATGCGGGCGCCGCTGCGATCGACTAGCGCGTGCGCGCTGGCGTGATCGCCAGCAAGCCCTGCTCGACGAGCACCGGCGGCCGGCGTTTCGGCGTCGCCGCTTCCCACGCCGCCGCGATGCGCAGCAGGTCGCCGTCCTTCCACGGCCGCGCCGAGAACTCGAGCCCGAAGGGCAGGCCGCTCGGGTAGACACCGGCCGGCACGACGATCGCCGGCACGCCGATCATGTTCACCCAGCTCGTGGCGGAGTGCGGGCCGCCGCTGAGGCCGCCGTCCTGCGGCATGGTCTCGTCGGGCGGCGGCATCTGGATCGCGGGGTAGACGTAGCCATCGAGCTTCAACCGATCGAGCGGCTCGAGGTAGGCCGCCAGCGTCGCCCGTCGCGGCGCGTGATAGCGCCGCTCGGCGTCGGGATCGGTGGCGAGCGTGCGCTGATCGAGACGCACACCGCCGATCAGCCGGAAGCCGTCCTCGGTGCCGATCGACGACGTGAAGAGCGGACGTCCGACGACGGCGAGGTACTCCGCCGACGAGTGATACCCCGGCGGACCGAACGTGGCGAGGAACTGGTCGGTGCCGTCGCGCATGTAGGCATAGGTGGCGACGCGGCTGGCCGTGCGCGCAAAGGCCACCGGCAACACGGTGTCGTCGAGCAGCACCTCGGCGCCGGCCGCGCGCAGCGCCTCCACGGCCGCCAGGAAGATCGCGCGCGTCTCGGGCTTCAGCGGCGTGTCGGCGCCCTTGCGATAGCGCTCCGCGGCGTCGGCGGCGACGTCGACGGGGATGCCGTGGAACGGGATGCCTTCGCCGGCCAGCAGGAACGCCGGCACGGCGAAGCGCTTGCCTTTCAGGGTCGCCGCGGCGAGTTCGCCGCTCGGCGGCACCGCCTGCGCGGTCGACGCGCTGCCCGCCGTGCGGCGGTCCGCGGCGTCCTCACCAGCCATGACCGCGAGTGCGATGGCCGCATCGGCGCTGGTGCGGGCGATCGGGCCGGTGTTGTCGAGCAGCCAGTCGAGCGGCGCGATGCCGGCGATGCTGACGAGTCCGCGCGTCGGATACACGCCGACGAGCGCACTGGTCGCCGCCGGCATGCGGATGGAATTGCCCGTGTCGGTGCCGTTGCCCAGCACGGCGAAGTTCGCGGCCACGGCCGTGACCGTGCCGCCCGACGAGCCGCCCGGCGAGAAGCGCACGTCGTAGGCGTTGCCGGTGCGGCCGAAGGCGGTGCTGCGGTTGGTGTCGCTGTTGGCGAGGTCAGGCATGTTGGTGTGCCCGAGGATCACGGCGCCGGCGGCCCTGAACTTCGCGACGACGAACGCATCACGCGGCGCGACGAGTTCATGGCCGGGCCTGCGGAAGCCTTCCCAGCCGGCGGACGTGATTCGACCTTCGATGCTGGTGTTCGCCTTGATGACGACCGGCACGCCCCAGAGCGCACCGCGCGAGGCCGCCGTGCCGGAGGTCGCGGCGGCGTCGAGCGCCGCTGCTCGCGCCAGCGCGTCGTCGCGAAAGACCGTCTCGATCGCGCCGTAGACGCCGTTGTAGCGGTCGACGCGATCCAGGTGCCACTGCACGACCTGCACGACCGTGTAGGTCTTCGCGTCGTAGAGCCGATGCAGCCCCGCCACCGTGACATCGAGCAGATCGCGATCCATCGCCGCGCGCGCGTCCGCGGGTGGTGCCGCTGCCGGCGGTGCCGAGCTCTGGCAGGCGAAGGAAAGGGAGGTCAGTGCGAGAACGAGCGCGAGCCGGTGGGGCTGAAAAAGCATGGGCGCGATTGTCTCCCAATCGCGCCCTGCGGTGGTTCGCGGCCGGTCCCTGGTCCCCGGTCCCTGGTGCCTACACGCGAGGGCGCATGGCCCATCGCCGTCGCGCTAGACCGGCTGGCGTTGATCCTCGGGCTTGACCGTCACCGGATTCAGGAACGGCATCATCGCGCGCAGCTCGGCGCCGACCTTCTCGATCTGGTGCCGCTGCTCGGCGAGCCGCGTCGCGGTGAAGGTCGGGCGCCCGGCCTTGTGCTCGTCCATCCACAGCTTGGCGTAGCGGCCTTCCTGGATGTCGGCGAGCATACGCTTCATCTCGGCCTTGGTCTCGGCCGTGACCACGCGCGGACCGCCGGTGTAGTCGCCGTGCTCGGCGGTGTCGCTCACCGAGTAGCGCATGTAGTTCAGGCCGCCGCGATACATCAGGTCGACGATCAGCTTCAGCTCGTGCATGCACTCGAAGTAGGCGATCTCGGGCTGATAGCCGGCCTCGACCAGCGTCTCGAAGGCCGCCTTCACGAGCGCGCTCGTGCCCCCGCACAGCACCGACTGCTCGCCGAAGAGGTCGGTTTCCGTCTCCTCCGCGAACGTCGTCTCGAGCACGCCGGCGCGCGTCACGCCGATGCCCTTGGCGTACGACAGCGTCAGCTCGCGGGCGTGGCCGCTGGCGTCCTGGTGGATGGCGAAGAGCGCCGGCGTGCCCGCGCCTTCTTCGTAGAGTTCGCGCACGCGATGGCCCGGCGACTTCGGCGCCACCATGGCGACGTCGACGTTCGCCGGCGGCGTGATGATGCCGAAGCGGATGTTGAAGCCGTGCGCGAACATCAGCATCTTCCCGGCGGTCAGGTGCGGCGCGATGTCCTTCGCGTAGATCTCGCCCTGCGTCGTGTCGGGGATGAGCAGCATGATGACGTCGGCTTCGGCCGACGCCTCGGCGATCGACACGGCGCGCAGGCCGGCGGCCCGGGCCTTGGCGGCCGACGCGCTCTTCGCGTGCAGGCCGACGCGCACGTCGACGCCGCTGTCGTGCAGGTTGAGCGCGTGAGCGTGGCCCTGCGAACCGTAGCCGATGACGGCGACCTTCTTGGCGCGGATCGGCGCGAGGTCGGCGTCCTTGTCGTAATAGATCGTGGCCATGTGCGTACGGATCTCCTGAGGGAATGGGACGGCAGCGCCGTCCCTGCGAGCTAGACCGAATAGGCGATGTCGGCGTCAGCGTTGGCGGTGCCGGCGCTGGCGCCCGCCGCCCGGGCGCCGCGGGCCGGGCCTTCGCCACGCGCCATCGCCAGGGTGCCGGTGCGTGCCATCTCCAGCACGCCGAACGGCTCGAGCACTTCGAGCAGGCGATCGAGCTTGGCCTCACCGCCCGTCAGCTCGAGCACGAGCGAGTCGGCCGAGACGTCGATGATGCGGGCGCGGAAGACGTCGGCGAGCTGGAAGATCTCGGGACGCGTGCCGGCGGTCGTCGCGACCTTGATCAACGCCAGCTCGCGGATGACGTTCGGCCGCGCGGTGACGTTCTCGACCCGCAGCACGTTGACGAGCTTGTAGAGGTGCGCCTCGACGTGGTGCGCGCCTTCGTCGTCGGTGTCGACGACGATGGTCATGCGCGAGACGCCGGGCCGCTCGGTGTGACCGACGGTGAGCGACTCGATGTTGTAGGCGCGGCGGCGGAACAGCGACGCGACGCGCGTGAGCACGCCGGGCTTGTTCTCGACATGGACGACGAACGTGATCACTGATCGGCTCCCGTCTCGGCGAGCACGCTGGGGCGCCGGATCATGGCGTGGAGGTCGGCGCCGGCCGGCACCATCGGGTAGACGGTGTCTTCCTGCTCGACGCGGAAATCGATGACCACCGTGCCCTTGGCGGCACGGGCCGCCTGCACCGCGGGCACGACGCCGCTGCGTTCACTGACCCGCGCGGCGGTCAGGCCGAAGGCCTCGGCCAGCTTGACGAAATCGGGGCTCGACAGCGGCGTGGCGGCATAGCGCCGTTCGTAGAAGAACTCCTGCCACTGCCGCACCATGCCGAGATAGCCGTTGTTGATGATGGCGACCTTGATGTCGAGGCCTTCCTGGGCGATGGTCGCCAGTTCCGCCATCGTCATCTGGAAGCCGCCGTCGCCCACGACCACCCACACCTCGGCGTCGGGACGCGCCACCTTGGCGCCGATCGCCGCCGGCAGCGCGAAGCCCATCGTGCCCAGGCCGCCCGACGTGATGAGCGAACGCGGCTGATCGTGGTGGTAGTACTGCGCTTCCCACATCTGGTGCTGGCCGACGTCGGTCACGACCACGGCGTTGCCGCCGGTCTCGCGCCACAGGTCGTGGATGACGTGCGCGGCGTAGAGATGGCCGCTATCGGGCAGGTTCTGGATGTCGCGCACCGCCGAGTCGCCCTTGAGCCCGTCGATGTGGGCGCGCCACGCCGCGTGGTTGCCACGCTCGATGCGCGGCAGCAGCTGCTGCAGCAGCTGGCCGACGTCGCCCACCAGCCCGACGTCGACCTTCACGTTCTTGTTGATCTCGGAGCGATCGATCTCGAGGTGAATCTTCTTCGCGTTCAGCGCGTAGGTCTTGATGTTGCCGGTGACGCGGTCGTCGAAGCGCATGCCCAGGGCGATCAGCAGATCCGCTTCCTGGATCGACGTGTTGACCCAGGCCTCGCCGTGCATGCCCA
>CADEDM010000006.1 GCA_902826065.1 uncultured Acidobacteriota bacterium
TGTGGCCGCACGGCATCGACGTCGACACGCAGGGCAACGTGTGGGTGGTCGACGCGCGCTCGGCGACGGCGGCCGAGATCGCCAAGTTCCCGAACGCGGCGGGGAAGGGCCACACGGTGCTGAAGTTCAGCCCGCAGGGCAAGCTGCTGCTCACGCTTGGCACCCCGGGCACGGCCGGCAGTCCGCCGCAGGCCCTCACCGAGCCCAACGACGTCGCCATCGCCGCCGATGGCAGCATCTTCGTCGCCGAGGCCCACAACGATCAATTCCTGGATCAGAACGCGCCCACCGGCGTCGGCCGCATCAGCAAGTGGTCCGCCGACGGCAAGTTCATCAAGAGCTTCGGCAGGTACGGCTACGGGGCCGGGGAGTTCCGTGGCGCCCACGCGCTCGCGTTCGACTCGAAGGGCCGCCTGTTCGTCGCCGATCGCGGCAATCGCCGCATCCAGATCTTCGACCAGGAGGGCAAGCACCTCGACACCTGGTATCAGTTCAGCCGCATCAGCGGGCTGGCAATCACCGCCGACGACACGCTCTACGCCATCGACTCCGAGTCCGACGACAACTACAACCCGGGCTGGCGCAAGGGCCTGCGGGTCGGCAGTGCGCGCACCGGCGAGGTGTGGTACTTCGTGCCCGAGCACGTCTCGAAGCAGGCCTCGGGCATGGGCGGCACCGGGTCGATGGGCGAAGGCGTGACCGTCGATGCGCAGGGCAACGTCTACGCCGGCGAAGTCGGGCCGATTCAGGGCCTGACCAAGTTCATCCCGCGCCTCAAGCGCTGAGCCGCGACTCGCCGGCGGACGGGGCGGCGGACGACGCCGCCCCGTCGCGCGTACGGATGAGGCTGCGTGCCCGTCTCCATCGGGGCTGGCATTGCGCCCGTGACGGGCGCATGATGAATCCAGAAAGCGAGGGACCGCATGCCCGAGCCCACGTCAGAGCCGCGCGCCAAGTGCGCGCATCCGAGCTGTGACTGTTCCGTGCCCGCGGGACAGAAGTACTGCAGCGACTACTGCAAGAAGGCGCCCGAGACCGAACTGCACTGCAACTGCATGCACCCCGGCTGCCGGTGACCCGTGAGCGTCCGGTGGTGTGGCCCGGGGCCCTGGCCAGGCTTCCGGCACTGCCGGTGTGTCCGTGCATACGGTTGAGACGGTGACACTGTCGTTCTTGCCACGAGTGCGGACCTGATGGCGCACTCGAGGCACGTTCCGGCGCGAATGTAGGTCGCGCCTTCCATAGTGACGGTGGCGACGGCCTTGCACCGCCACGATGGGCGCGAGCTTGCGCCAGGAGGTTGGCATGCGTGTTCGTGTCCTGTTCGCAATCGCATCGGTGATCCTCGGTGCGGCCTGTTCCGGCGAGACCCCCGCGACGCCGCCGGCAGCCACGACGCCGGCGACACCGGGTACCGCCGCGGCGCCAGCCCCCGCGGCCGCTCCGGCGGCTGCGCCCGACGTCGCCGCGCCCGTGACGTCGCCCGTGACGTCGACGTCGTCCGCCCCGGCGTCGGTCGCGGCGCCACGCCCGACGCCCGCCGCCACGTCATCGACGGAGGCACCTGCTTCGACGGCACCGGTGGCGACCCCGCCTGCCGCGGCGCCGGCCGCGCCGCCTGCACCCGAGTACCGCGAGATCACGATTCCCACGGGGACACGTCTGTCGATCGAACTCCGCACCAGTCACGCGTCGAACACGAGTCGCGTCGAGGAATCCGTGCACGGCGTGCTGCGCCGCGCCGTCACGGTCGACGGCGAGGAGCTGGTGCCCGCCGGCACCGGCGTCTCCGGGGCGGTCATCGAGGCCGCGGAGGCGGGACGCGTGAAGGGCCGCGCGCGCCTGGCCGTGCGCTTCACATCGATCGCCATCGACGAGGGCACGACGCGCATCTCGACCGATGCCATCGCCCGCGAAGCGGCCGGCACCAAGAAGGAAGACGCCACCAAGATCGGGATCGGCGCCGGCGCCGGGGCCGTGATCGGCGCGATCACCGGCGGGAAGAAGGGTGCCGTCGTCGGCGGCACGATCGGCGCGGGCGCCGGCACCGGCGTGGTGCTGGCGACGCGCGGTGACGAAGTGTCGCTCGACGCCGGGACGCTCGTGACCACGCAGTTGCGCGAGCCGCTGGTCGTGCGTCACCGCGTGCGCTGACTGACACGGTTGTCAGGTTCAATCCCGGGGACCGGCGTCGCCGCGACGCCTGCCCTCGGGCCGCCAGCCCCGGCGCGGCGTCTGCCGCTCGCCGTTTCTCCCGACAGCTCAATGAGTTCGCGCCGGTAACCGCCCGTTGCCGCGGCGCCGCCGCGCGCCCGTGTCACCACGCCCCGGCCGCCGGCGTCCAACCGACTGACCAGTCAGTACGGTAGAATGACTGGTCAGTCAGTGACCGCGATGCCAGCCCGCACCCCGACGCCTGCCGCCACCACCCGCGAAGACGTCCTCACCGCCTTCCGCCGCGATTCGCTGCTCGCCGCGGCCCGCCGTGTCTTCGGCGCCCGCGGCTTCGACGAGGCCACCGTCGACGCCATCGCCGCCGAGGCGCAGGTGGCCAAGGGCACGGTCTACCTGTATTTCCCGTCGAAGCTCGCGATCTACGAGGCGGCGTTCTCGTCCGGACTCGACGAGTTGACGAGACGCACCGATGCCCGCGTGCGCGAGGCCGCCACGCCGCGCGAGGCGATCCACGCCTTCATCGACGAGCGCGTCCAGTACTTCCAGGCGCATCCCGACTACTTCAAGCTCTATGTCGTCGAGGTGGGCCGTCAGCTCACCGATCGCACGCCGCGCAAGAGCGGCTGCCGCGACGCCTTCGGCGCGCACACCCGAGTACTGCGCGACGTCCTCGCCCGCGCGGTCGCCAGCGGCGCCCTGCGCGACGTCGATCCGGCCGCGGCGGCGATGGCGGTGTTCGACATCACCCGTGGCCTCGTGGCGCGCCGGGTGCTGTCGCGGGCGCGTTCGGACGCCGCCGCCGAAGTGGCCTTTCTGACCGACCTCATGTGGACGGGGCTGTCGCCCACGTCCGTTCCCGCGGGATCTGCGCCATGACTCATCGACTCACCGGGCCGCTCACCGCCGCGCTTCTCGCGATGGCGACGGCCGCGTTCGCTCAGAGCGAGACTGGCGCGACGCTGCCGGCGCCGTTCCGCGGCAGCGTGCCGCAGGGGCAGGCCACGGCCACGCCTCTGCCGCTCGGCATGCGCGAGACGATGGACCGCGCCCTGCAGTTCAATCTCGGGCTGTTGCTGCAGGAAGAAGCAGCCGGCGCGGCGCACGGGGCGCGCTGGCGCGCGCTCTCGGACCTGCTGCCGCGCGTGTCGGGGACGATGACCGCCCGCCGGCAGGTCATCAACCTCGAGGCCTTCGGTTTTCCCGCCCCGGATCCGATCGTCGGCCCGTTCAACACCGTCGACGCGCGCATCGGCGTGTCGCAGCCGGTGATCGATCTGCGCGCGCTGCATGACGCACGGGCGGCGAGCTACACCGAGCGCGCTGCGACCGCCGGCGTGAAGTCGGCCCGCGAACTGGTGGTCCTGGTCTCCGTGAACCTGTATCTCGAGGCCGTGACGGCGGCCAGCCGCGTCGAGGTGGTCAAGGCGCAGCAGGAGACCGCCGCGGCCCTGGCGTCGCAGGCGCGCGATCTCAAGGCGTCGGGGCTGGTGGCCGGCATCGACGTCGTGCGCGCCGATGTCGAGGTGCAGCGATTGCGGCAGCGTCGCGTGGCGGCCGACAACGCCTCGGCGCGAGCGCTGCTGCACCTGGGGCGCGCCATCGGCCTGCCGCCCGGTCAGGCGATCACGCTCACGGACGCGATGCCCTACGCGCCGCTCGCCGGCCTGTCGGTCGACCAGGCGATCGCCGACGCCTACGCCCATCGGCCGGACTACGAGGCCGCCAAGGATCGCGTGTCGGCCGCCGAGGCGGCGGCCCGCGGCGCAACGGCGGAACTGCTGCCGACACTCAGGTTCGACGCCGACTACGGCACCATCGGCCAGACCTGGGGCACGGCGCATCCGACCTACGCCATCGCCGCCACCGTGCGGGTGCCGATCTTCGAAGGGGGCCGCGCGCAGGCCCGCCGCATGGAGACCACTGCGGCGCTGCGGCAGCGGCGGGCCGAGCTCGACGACCTGAAGGGCCGCATCGATCTCGAGGTGCGCGAGGCGTTCCTCGACGTCGGCGCTGCCACCGAGGAGCTCGAGGCGGCGGATGCCACCGTGGCGCTCGCCACGCAGGCGCTCGAACAGTCCCGCGATCGCTTCGCGGCCGGCGTCACCAACAACCTGGAAGTCACCGAGGCGCAGGAGGCGATGGCCGAGGCCGCCGACGCCCGACTCGACGTGCTCTATCGGCACAACCTGGCGAAGGCCGCGCTGGCGCGGGCCGTCGGCACGGCGGAACAGGCCGTGACGACCTATCTCGGAGGGAACAAGTAATGGCTCTCGACGTTCGATCCTCGCGCGGCGTCGCGCGCTGGGTCGTGCTGGCTGCGGTCGTCATCGCGGTCGTGGCCGGCACGGTGGTATGGGCGCGCTCGGGCGCCGAGCGGACGGATGACGCGCAGATCGAGGGCCGCATCACGCCCATCGTCGCGCGCGTCGGCGGCACGATCATCACGATCGGCGTCACCGACAACCAGTTCGTCGACGCCGGCACGGTGCTGTTCGAGATCGACCCGAAGGACTACGAGGTCGCCCTCGCCAAGGCCGAGGCCGAGCTGGCAGACGCCCAGGCCACGGCCCAGGCCGCCGGTACCGACGTGCCGATCGCGACGGTCACGGTCTCGAGCGACGTCCGCACGGCCGAGAGCGGCCTGACGGAGGCGCAGGCAGCGATTGCCGTCGCCGAGCGTCAGGTCGAGGCCGCTCACGCGCAGCGCTCGGCGGCCACGGCCCGCGAGCGGGAGCGCCAGGCGTCGGCCGCCAAGGCGGCGAAGGACGTCGAGCGTCTGAAGCCGCTCGTCGCCAAGGAGGAAGTGGCGCAGCAGCAGTACGACGCCGCCGTCGCCGCCGCCGATGCAGCGACCGCGGCCGTCGACGCCGCGAAGGCGGACGTCGCCGCCGAGATCAGTGCCGTCGCCGTGGCCGAGCAGCGGGCGGTGCAGGCGAAGTCGGCGGCGACGCGCGCCACTGCGGCCCTCGACGAGGCCCGTACGGCGCCCGAGCAGTTGCAGGGCACGCGGGCGCGCGCACTGGCCGCCGCGGCCCGCGTGAAGCAGGCCGAAGCCGCCGTGGCCCAGGCCCGGCTCGCGCTCGAGCGCACGGTGGTGAAGGCGCCGTCGGCCGGGGTGATCGGCCGCCGGGCGGTCGAAGTGGGGCAGAGCGTGCAGGCGTCGCAGCCGGCGATGGCGCTGGTGTCGCGAGACGACGTCTGGGTCGTGGCCAACTACAAGGAGACGCAGCTGGTCGACGTCGTGCCGGGGCAGGCTGCCAGCGTCGAGGTCGACGCCCTCGACGGCCGCGTGTTCACCGGCAAGGTCGACAGCATCGGCGCCGCCACCGGCGCCAAGTTCAGCCTGTTGCCGCCCGACAACAGCACCGGCAACTTCGTGAAGGTGGTGCAGCGCGTGCCGGTGAAGATCCACCTCGACACCGGCCAGGACGCCGAGCACCGGCTGCGCCCGGGCCTGTCGGTCTTCGCCACCATCCGCACCCGCTAGGACGTCGTGATGGACGCTCCGGCGCAACGCGTCGTCAATCCGTGGATCGTCGCGATCGCGGTCATGTTCGCGACCTTCATGGAGGTGCTGGACACGACCGTGGTCAACGTGTCGCTGCCGCACATCGCCGGCAACCTCTCGGCGACGATCGACGAGTCGACCTGGGTGCTGACCTCGTACCTCGTGGCCAACGCCATCGTGCTGCCGCTCACCGGCTGGCTGGCGTCCTACTTCGGACGCAAGCGGCTGCTGATGACGTCAGTGGCAGGCTTCACGCTGTCGTCGCTGCTGTGCGGCCTGGCGCCGAACCTCGAATTGCTCGTGCTGTTCCGGCTGCTGCAGGGCTTCACCGGCGGCGCCATGCAGCCGCTGTCGCAGGCGGTGCTGCTCGAGGCGTTCCCGCCGGCCGAACGTGGCAAGGCGATGGGCTTCTGGGGCCTCGGCATCGTGGTGGCGCCGATCCTCGGCCCGGTGCTCGGCGGCTGGCTCACCGACACCTACAGCTGGCGCTGGGTCTTCTACATCAACCTGCCGGTCGGCCTGGCGTCGCTGGTGATGTCGTACCTGTTCATCTTCGACCCGCCGTACCTGCGGCGCGAGACCACCCGGATCGACTACTGGGGCATCGGCCTGCTGGCGCTGTGGGTGGGCACGCTGCAGCTGGCGCTCGATCTCGGCCAGCAGCGGGACTGGTTCTCGTCGCCGCTCATCACCACGCTGGTCGTGCTCTCGGGCGGCGGGCTGATCGCCTTCCTGGCGCGTGAGTGGCTGGCGAAGGAGCCGGTGATCGACCTGCGGGTGTTCAAGATCAGGAGCTATGCGACCGGCGTGTTCCTGATGACGACGCTCGGCTTCGTGCTCTATGGCAGCCTGGTGCTGCTGCCGATCATGCTGCAGACGCTGCTCGGCTATCCGTCGCTGCAGGCCGGGATTGCGATGGCGCCGCGCGGCATGGGCTCGCTCATCGGCATGCCGGTCGTCGGCATGATCGTGGGCAAGGTCGACGCCCGCAAGATGGTGGCGCTGGGGCTCGCCGTCGGCGCCGGGACGCTCTTCTGGCTCGGACAACTGAACCTGAACGCCGGGTACTGGGACATCTTCTTCCCGCAGTTCGTCCAGGGCATCGGGTTGTCGCTGATCTTCGTGCCGCTCACCACCATCGCGATGGACCCGATTCCGCGCGAGCGCATGGGCAACGCCACCAGTCTCTTCAGCCTGATGCGCAACCTCGGCGGCAGCATCGGGATCGCCGTCACCGGCACCCTGCTGACCCGCAAGCAGCACGCGTTCGGCCAGGTCCTGGGGGAGCACGTCACGCCGTACTCGGAGACGGCACGCACGACCTTCGAGGCGCTCCGCAACGGGTTCATGGCCAGCGGCACCGACGTCGTGACCGCGACGCAGAAGGCCTACGCGTCAATGGCCGGGCTGATTCAGCGGCAGGCGGCGATGGTGTCATTCGTCGAGGTGTTCCGGCTGCTCGGCGTGGTGTTCCTGCTGATGCTGCCGCTGGTGTTGCTGATGCGCCGGCCATCGGGCGGCCAGGGCGCGGCCGGCGCCGCGCACTGACGCCGGTCGGATTCCCTGTATTCTGGAAGCCGGCGGGCGCGCCCGGGGCGCCGGCCGTACGCCTTCACGTGTCCACCCACCGCTCCGTGCCGCATTGGGCCGTGCTCGTCCTCGCGCTCGCCCTGCTGAACGCGGCGCTCACGATCGTCAACATCTGGCCCACGCCGTTCGTCCGCCTGAGCGGCGACGTGTCGCTCGAACTGGCGCTGGTGGCCGCGTTCCTGGCCCTGGTGTGGCGGGCGATCATGCCGCGGCGCGTGGCCGCGGTCCGGGTGCTGGCCGTGGCCTGGGTGGCCCTGCTCGTCGGTCGCTACGCCGACGTCACCGCGCAGTCGATGTGGGGCCGCCCGATCAACCTCTACTGGGACGTGCCGCACGTCCCGTCCGTCGGCGCGATGTTCTCGGCGGTCGCGCATCCGGCGCTGATTGCCGGCGTCCTCGCCGCGCTCGTGCTCGTGCCGGTGGTCCTCTACCTGCCGTTGCGATGGGCCTGGGGCCGCGTCATCGATGCGCTGCCGATGGCGCCCGTGCGCCACGCGCTGGTCGGCGTCGCCGTGGCCGCGACGGCGGTGGGCGCGGCGCAGCGGCTCGGCGAGCCGGTGCCGCAATGGCCCGGCGTCGCCACCCCGGTCACGCTGGTGTGGGCGCGCCAGGCCGGGCAGGTGGCCTATGAGATGTCCGGCGCCGGCGTGCGCGCGCTGGGCGAGCCGCCGACGTTCGCGTCGACGTTCTCGGCCATCCGCGGCGCCGACGTGCTGCTGCTGTTCGTCGAGTCGTACGGCGCGGTGAGCTGGGAGCGGCCGGCCTTCGCGCAGGCGCTCGCTGCTTCGCGCGCGGAACTCGACGCCGCCATCACGGACACCGGACGCGGCGTGGTCTCGACGTGGCTCGACTCGCCGACCTTCGGCGGGGAGTCGTGGCTGGCGCACATCAGCCTGCTGTCGGGCACGGAGATCCGCGACGGCGGCGCCAACCTGCGCCTGATGGCGCAGCAGCGCGACACGCTCGTGAAGGCGTTCGGTCGCGAGGGCTGGCGCACGGTGGCGGTGATGCCGGGTATCCGCGGTGCGTGGCCGCAAGGCGCCTTCTACGGCTTCGACACCATCATCGACGCCAACGCGATGCCGTACGAGGGGCCGTCGTTCGGCTGGTGGGACGTGACCGACCAGTACTGTCTGGCGCTGGTCGACCAGCGGGAAGTGGCGCCGGCCAACCGTCCGCCGGCGTTCATCGTGTTCCCGACGCTGAGCACGCACACGCCGTTCACGCCGACGCCGCCGTATCAGCCCGACTGGTCGCGGATGCTCACGGCCACGCCGTACGACCAGGCTGCCCTCGACGAGACGTGGGGCATCCAGCCCGACTGGCTCGACATGGGCCCCGATTACGTGCGGGCGTTGAACTACGCCACCCGCACGTTCGCCGGCTACCTGCGACAGCGCGCCGGCCACGACCTGGTGCTCATCCTCATCGGCGATCACCAACCACCCGCGCTGGTGACCGGCGAGGGTGCGCCCTGGACCGTCCCCATGCACGTCATCACCTCGCGGACGGCGCTGCTCGACCGACTGGCGGCGCGCGGCTTCACGCGCGGGCTGAGGCCCACCGGGCCGGTGCGGTCGAAGATGCACGCGGTGGTGCCGGCGCTGCTCGAGGCGTTCGGCGACGAGTGATGATGACGGGCCCCGGACGCTAGATGCTCTTCACCGCCCCGTCGTTCCTCTTCGTGTTCCTGCCGCTGGTACTGGCGCTGCACGTGGTGCCCCACGCGGCCTGGCGCAACTGGCTGCTGCTGGCGGCGAGCGTCGTGTTCTACGCCTCGGGCGCCGGCGCCTTCACCAGCCTGATCCTGACCTCGATCGCGGTGAACTACGTGGCCGCGCTCGCCATCGACCGGCACCGCGGACGTCCGGCTGGCCGCTGGCTGCTGCGCGCCACCGTGGCCGCCAACCTCGTGGTGCTGGCGGTGTTCAAGTACGCGGGGTTCCTCGGCGCGAACCTCAATGCCGCCCTGAACGTGGCCGGCGGCACGCCGCTGCCGGTGCCCGACATCACCCTGCCGATCGGCATCTCGTTCTTCACCTTCCACGCCATCTCGTACGTCGTCGACGTGGCGCGCGGCGACGCGGTGGCGCAGAAGGGCCCGGTGGAAGCGGCGCTCTACCTGCTCCTGTTCCCGCAGCTGATCGCCGGGCCGATCATCCGCTACCGTGAGATCGCGGGACAGCTGTCACGCCGCCTGGTCACGACGGCCGATGTGGCGCTCGGCGCGCGCCGCTTCGTCGTCGGGCTCGCCAAGAAGACGCTGGTCGCCAATACCGTGGCGGCGCCGGCCGACCAGCTCTTCGCCCTGCCGAGTGCCGAGCTCACGGCCGCCACCGCGTGGCTCGCGGTCGTCTGCTACACGCTGCAGATCTACTTCGATTTCTCCGGCTACTCGGACATGGCACTCGGCCTGGGGCGGATGTTCGGCTTCCGCTTCCCCGAGAACTTCCGCTATCCGTACGTCGCCACCTCGGTGCAGGACTTCTGGCGCCGCTGGCACCTGTCGCTGTCGGCGTGGTTCCGCGACTACCTGTACGTGCCGCTGGGTGGCAACCGCGTCGCGCCGGTGCGCGTCTACGTGAACCTGGTCACGGTGTTCGCCTTGTGCGGGCTGTGGCACGGCGCGAGCTGGACGTTCGTGGTGTGGGGGCTGTATCACGGCACGTTCCTGGTGCTGGAGCGCCTGGCGAGCCACGATCGGGCAGCGACGACGCCCGGCCCTCTGCGGATGGCCACGGGCCATGTCTACGCGCTCGTGGTCGTGATGGTCGGCTGGGTGTTCTTCCGCGCCGACTCGCTGGCCGGTGCGTTCGGCGTGCTCGCGGCGATGAGCGGGCTCGGCGGCGCCGTGCCGGCGCGGTTCGATGTGTGGTGGTACCTCACGCCCGAGGTCGCGCTGGCCATCGTGGCCGGCGCCATCGGCGCGATGCCGGTGGCGCCGCTGCTCGCGTCGCGACTCGCGCCGGCGTCGACGCCCGACCGGCCGGCGACGATGGGCGCACTGGCGTCGGCGGGGACCGTGGCGGTGGTCGGCGTGCTGCTGGTGGCCTCGCTGCTCCTGAGCGCGGCGGGCACCTACAGCCCGTTCATCTATTTCCGCTTCTGACCATGGCCGTGTCCACCGCGCGACCTACCCACGACTGGCGCCCGCAACCGTGGGCGGAGCGCGTCATCGCGACGCTGATGGTCGTGGCCTTGGCCGCCCCGGGCCTCGCTACGGCCGTGGGCCTCGGCCGCGATGCGCAGCGCGACGAGGCGCCCGCCCCGCAGGCCGGCGGCGTGCTGGCCTCGACTGCGGCGGCCTTCGACGGACGCTTCGCCTACCGGGCGTGGTTCGTCACCGCGCAGGCGCGACTGCGCGAGGCGCTCTTCGGCGTGTCGCCGCTGCCGACGGTCTGGCGCGGCCGCGACGGGTGGTGGTACCTCGCCGCCGATGGCGCCGTCGAGGACACGCTGAACGAGTCGCCGTTGTCCGCGGCGGATCTCGAGGCCTGGTGCACCACGCTGCAACACACCTACGACTGGCTGCGCGGACGCGGCATCGCGTACGTGTTCGTGGTCGCGCCCGACAAGCCGACCATCTATCCCGAGCACCTGCCGGCGAGCCTGCACCCGCGCCCCGGCACCACCCGCACCGACCAGCTCGTGACGGCCTTGACGACCCGCACCACGGTGCCGCTCATCGACCTGCGCCCGGTGCTGCTGGCCGCCAAGCACGACGGCCCGCTCTTCCATCTCACCGACACACACTGGAACGACGTCGGCGCGGCGCTGGCTTATCGCCAGGTACTCGGCGCGCTGGCCGGCCGCGTGCCGGGCCTGGCGCCGGCGGCTGGCGACGACGCGTTCACGCTGACGCCCACCCCGCAGCCGGGCGGCGATCTGGCCTCGATGCTGGGCTTGTCGTCGGCGCTACCCGAGACCGAGCGGCGCCTGGTGCCGCGGCGTCCGCGGCGTGCCCGCACGATCGAGCCGCCGACCAGCGAGAAGGGCTTCGGCGTGCCGCGGATGGTCACCGTCGTCGATGACGCCACGCTGCCGCGCGCGGTCGTCTATCGCGACTCGTTCGGATCGGCGCTGATTCCGTTCCTGGCCGAGCACTTCCAGCGCATGGTGGTGCTGTGGGAGTACGACGTCGTGCCGGCAACCATCCGCGAAGAACGGCCGCAGGTCGTGATCCACGAGTGGGTCGGCCGGCGCCTGCACACACGCCTGCCCTACGACGCGATCGCGGCCGATGCGGCGGCGGCCGCCGACCTCACGCGTAGCGCGCTGGCGCGTCGATGAGCACCAGCCGCTGCCGCAACTCGTCGTACTGGGGCCCGAGTGCCGCCCGCAGCGTCGCGACGTCGAGCCGGCCGGTGAGATCGGCCGCCACCGTCAGCGTCTCGGGCAGGTAGCGGCGGCAGGCGCCGAACTCGTCTTCGTATTCGGGCGTGGGAAAGCGCAGCGACAGCGTGGTGACGCCGTCGGCGACGCGCACCTGGTAGAGCGGATTCAGCGCCAGCGTGCCGGTGACGTCGATCGGCAGCGGGACGTCGACGCGGGCGAAGACCTCGGGCGTGCGGCTGGCGACGAGCGTCAGCGACGGCTCCGCCGTGAAGGCCTCGGGCGCCGTCGCCCGTGTGAGGTCGACGTGCCCGGCGAGCACACCCTCGAACAGGTCGGCGTCGCGGAAGAGCCGCGGGGCGATCGGCGCGAACAGGTCGGCGTAGGCCACCGGCGAGAGCGTCATGCCGGCCGAGTGGTTCTCGCCCAGCGCGCTGTGCAGGTGGGGAAGCACCAGGGCGCCGCGGGTGTCGACGAGCCGCATCAGCTCCTCGGCCAGGGCCCGCCGGCGCCAGATGTACGGGAACGCGTCCGACAGCACGACCAGCGACGCGAACTCCCGCTGAAACGGCAACGGGTCGTTGGCGTCGGCGCACACCGCCTGCACGCCCGGTGCGGTGAAGCGCGTGGTCAACCACAGCTTCCAGAAGTAGACGTCGGCGACGACGGTGCGCGCTGCGCCGGGCCCGCCGCGCGTGCCGAGACCAGCGAGCAGCCGCGTGAGGTGCCCCGAGCCGCCGCAGACGTCGACGATCCAGCCGTCGGCCACGTGCGGTGCCTGCGCCAGCGCGCGCAGCACGCCCGACGCCGTCACGAACGTCGGATCCGAGAGGCGGTAGACGAAGTAGGTGCCCTCGGCGTCGTTGCACAACAGGTGGAGCGCTTCGCGGTAGGTCGCGGCATCGCCGCGCGCGACCAGCGCCTGGAACGCCGCACGCCGCGCGTCGTCGAGGTCGAGCATCACGTCGAGCGCGGCCTCGGCCCGGCCGGCCTCGATGGCGTTCATGGCAGCGCGAGCGCGGTCGTCGGCGATCATGACCGGGATGCCGGCGACGATCGGGTAGGCGCAACAGGGGCACCCGAGCACTGCGTACTCGAGGCCCGCTGGGCCGCGGACCGCCGTCGCCTCGTCGACGCTGAGCGGCGAGCCGCAGAACGGGCAGCGGAGCAGGGGCAGCAGGTCGTCGTGCATGGTGTGGGTCACGCGCGCGGACGCGGGCCGGCGGACGGGACGCCGGCGAGCGCCTCGAGGAACGTCGGGCCGCCGTGGCTGCCGGGGGCCCGATGGAAGTGCTCGACGTCGAGCAGCGCCTCCACGGCGTCGTCGGTGATCGCCGCGAAGGCGCTGGCCGAGAACTGCGAGTGGTGGGCACGGATGGCGGCCAGCTTGGTGCGGGCGTAGTGCCCGCACGGCACGACCAGCGTCGGCGGCGCGGCGGCGGCGCCGAACGCGTCGGGGTCGAGCAGCCCGGGCACGACCGGGCGCCCCGACGGATCGGCGGCGGCGACGCGTCGCATCTGGCCGGGCGGCATGGTGACGCAGTAGAGGGCCGGCGCCTCGTCGCCGAGCGCGGTCACCGCCGCGGCGGTGCGTTCCCAGACGGCGATGTGATCGGGATGCCAGTAGAGGCCGTCCTCGCCGAAGGTGATGACGATGGTGGCGCCAACGAGGCGGATGGCACGGGTGATGTCGGCGATCAGCGCATCGGCGTCGACCCACGGCAGCAGGCCGTCGGGATGGCTGCGCAGCATCGCGCACGGCGCGTCGAGCAGGCGCGCGGCGGCGAGGAACTCCTCGGCACGACGCCTCGACAGCGGCGTCAGCGTGCCGCTGTCGCTGTTCGCCCCGGCCTCGCCACGCGTCAGCGTCAGTACGGCGGTGCGAGCGCCCGACGCGCGGGCTCGCGCCAGCGTGGCGCCGCAGGCCAGCGACTCGTCGTCGGGATGTGCGACGACGACCAGCAGCGTCGGCGCCGCGGCGTCAGCCACGCGCGGCTCCCGACGCCTGTGCGACCCGCCGGTAGACGGCCTCGTAGGCGGCGACCATGCGATCGAGGCCGAAGCGGGCGACGGCGGTGTCGCGGACGCGGCCGCGGTCGAGCGCGAGCACGCCGGCCAGGCCCTCGACCAGTGCCTCCTCGGATGCGAACACCCCGCCGGTGACCCCGTCCTCGACGATCTCGGCGACCGCGCCGATGTCGAGAGCCGCGCACGGCGTGCCGCAGGCCATGGCCTCGGCCAGCACCAGGCCGAACGGCTCGGGCAACTGCACCGGGTAGAGCAGTGCGCGGGCGCCGCCGAGCAGCGCCACCTTGTCGGCGCCGACGACCTCCCCGAGGTAGCGGATCTGATCGCCGTCGACCAGCGGCGCCACGAACTCGCGGTAGTAGTCGTTCTCCTCGGCCGCCAGCAGCAGCCGCAGGCCGGCGCGGCGGGCCACGCCGATGGCCTGACGCGCGCCCTTGCCCTTGGTGAAGCGGCCGAGGAACAGCAGGTAGTCGTCGGGCACCGCCCGGAAGGTGTAGGCGGCCATGTCGATGGCGTGGTGCACCGTGTCGAGGACGTTCAGGCCCTCCATGCGCCGCGCCTGTTCGCCCGACACGGCCACGAACGGCGCCTCGGGATAGCGACGCCAGATGGCGACCTCCTCGGGCTGCGGCGCATAGTGGACGGTGTGCAGCACCGGCGTCGTGACGAGCCGCGTGAACGGCAGCGACATCGGCCAGTACTCGCACTGGACGTGGATGACGTCGAACGACGCCGCCCGTTCGATCGCCGCGCCGACGTTCAGCATCTCGCACAACTCCCACGTCCACAGCGACGGGTCGTCGCGGTAGCCGATCGGGAAGGTCGCGTGCAGCCGGGCCGACGTCGTGGAGCTGCCGATGGCGAACAGCGTGACGTCGTGGCCGCGGGCCACCAGGCCCTCGACCAGGTACGACGTCAGCGCCTCGATCGATCCGGACCGTGGCGGCGGCACAGACGTCGCCACCGGCGCGACCACCGCAATGCGCAGCGCGCCGCCGGTCATGACAGGGCCGTTTCCAGGAACGGCGGCAGCACGCGCGATGCCTCGAACACGTCCCCGGCGATCTCGCGCGCCCGGCGGCGGTGACGGGCCTCGTCGGTGGCGATCGTCTCGAGCCCGGCCAGCGCCTGGTCCGGCGTCGAGAACGGCAGCAGGCCCTCCCCGTGCGGCAGATGGGCCGACCAGCCGGTGTCCTGCACGAGCGCCGGGCGTCCGGCCGAGAGATAGCACTGGGTGCGATCGCTGAACCAGCCCGAGCGATGCGCGACGTAGGCGTGCTTGGCCACGCCGAACTCGCCCCGCGAGCCCTGCAGGTAGGCGCGGTAGTCCCACAGATGGCGCGACACGCCCATGCCGTCCACCGTCGTCCAGCCGTGCTCGCGCAGGAAGTCCTGCGGGCCGTTCACGGCCAGTTCGATGGCGTGCGGACTGCGTTTCGCGACGTCGAGGAACTTCATGAACTCGATGTTCTTGTTGCCGTCGACGTCGGCGAAGCTCTCGATCTTCCACGTCATCACGGTGGTGAAGCGGCTCGCCGGCAGGTCGTCCGGCGTCGCCCACGCGGCCGTGACCACGGGCTGCCAGGTCTTGTGCCACGTGAAGCCGGCCGTGGGCACGTCCGACGCCGGCGTGCCGATGTTCGCGCCGAAGGTGAAGAGGTGGTGGAAGCGGCGGAAGAAGTCGACGTACGACGGGTCGCCCTTCATGAGGGCGAGCTGCGTGAAGACGGGATCGGTGTCGACGAACACGGCGCGCGGAATCTTCGCGTACTCGTCGCGCCAGAACCACGACCCGCCGGAGAGATTGATGAACAGGTCGGCGTCGGCGGCGAACGCCTGCAGCCGCTGGCGCGGCGCGCCGTGATAGGTGCCGTCCCAGTTGACGAACGTCCAGCGGTCGCCGAGGCCGAACGGGGCCAGGGCGGCGTGGATGTAGCGCGTGCCGTAGCCCGGGTCCTTCGAGATCGTGTTCTCGACCGGGTCGTAGATGCACTCGCCGGTGTCCTCGACGTAGAAGACGTCGTGGCCCAGGGCCCGCAGGCCCAGCAAGTACATGAGTGAGCACCACGTGACGCCCCCGAACGGGTAGCGCGCGATGATGCCGGCGACGAGGATCTTCACGGACGGCCCGGGCTCAGAGCGCGTGCATGATCTCGTCGACCGACTCGGGCTCGTCGAGCGAGCGGCCGACCGACAGACGCGCGCACATGCGGCGGTAGAGGTCGTTCGACGCGAGCAGTTCGTCGTGCCGGCCCTGCGCCACGATGCGCCCCTCGTGCAGGACCAGGATGCGGTTGGCGTCGCGAATCGTCGACAGGCGGTGGGCGATGACCAGGGTCGTCCGCCCGGCGCGCAGCCGCCGCAGCGCCTGGAACACCGCGTCTTCCGACAGCGCGTCGAGCGACGCCGTCGGCTCGTCGAGGATCAGCACGCGGGCGTCCTTGAGCAGCGCCCGCGCGATGCTGATGCGCTGGCGCTCGCCGCCCGAGAGCGTGCCGCCAGCCTCGGCCAGGGCGGTCTGGTAACCCTGCGGCAGACGGGAGATGAAGTGATGCACGTGGGCCGCTTCCGCGGCGGCCGCGACCTCGGCGTCACCGGCATCGAGGCGGCCATAACGGATGGCCTCGGCGATCGTGGCGCCGAACAGCACCGCGTCCTGGGGCACCAGCGCGACCTGCTCACGCAGCGAGCGCACCGAGTAGTCGCGGACGTCGACGCCGTCGAGCAGCACCCGCCCCGCGGTCGGCTCGAAGAAGCGCGGCACCAGGCTGGCGAGCGTCGATTTGCCGGCGCCGGTGAGGCCGACGAGCGCCACCATCTCGCCGGGGTGCGCCGAGAAGCTGATGCGATCGAGCACCGGACGGCTCGCGTCGTAGGCGAAGCTGACGTCGTCGAAGCGCAGGTCGCCGGTGGCCTGCGACGCGTCGCGCCCGGCATCGACGTCCGCGACCTCGGGTACGAGCGCCAGGATCTCACGCACGCGCTTCGAGCTGGCCACCGCCTGCTGCAGGTTGCCGGCGGTGTGCGCGATCGACGACAGCGGGGTGTAGACGGCAGTGAGGTAGGCGAGCACGACCAGCAGCCCGCCGGCGGTGAGCGTGCCGTCGAGCACGTGCATGCCGCCGACGATCAGGATGAGCGCGGTGCCGGTGAGCGTGGTCATGCTCAACGCCATCGCGAACCACGATTCCTGCCAGGTGAGGCGCAGGCGGGCCTGCATCGTGCCGGTGCCGACCACGGCGAAGCGGCCAAGCTCGTGCCGTTCGCGGGCGAAGCTCTTGACCACCTTCACCGACGACAGGATCTCGAACATCCGGTCGATCAGGGCCGACTCGGACTGCTTCACGCGCTCGGCGCGGTCGACCATCTTCGTCGACCAGAAGCGCAGGCAGGCATACAGGAAGGGCACGACCGCCAGCGACAACAGCGCGAGCGCCAGGTCGAGATTCGCCAGGATGATGAACATCACCGCCAGCTTCAGGCCCGACATCGCCAGCGGGAAGACGCCGCTCATCGCCAGGTCGTTCACGCAGTAGGCGTCGGCTTCCAAGCGGTAGACCGCATCGGCAGTGCGGGTCGTGAGGTGATGCCGCAGGCCCAGGGCCAGCAGCCGGTCGAGCAGCCGGCGGCGCAGGTCGTAGACGATGTGCTGCCCGGTGTTCACCTGCAGCTGCGTGTCCACCATGCGCACGGCCTCGAGCAGCAGCTGCATCGCGAGCCCGGTGAGGGCGATGAGCACCAGCACCGCCACCGGACGCGTCCCGACCAGCGACTGCGTCACCGACGCCAGCCACGGCGCCATGGGCTGGCCGCCGAGCACGTGGTCGAGGATGACCATGAGGGGCCAGGGCGTGAAGGCCGTCAGGGCGACCTCGACGATCGAGAGGGCCGTGATGACGACGACGCGCGCGCGATACGGCCGCAGGAACGAGAGCGTCCAGCGGAACGGGCTCACGCGCGCCTCTTGAGCGGATCCCGTTTCGGCGGCGTCGGCGCCGGCGTCACCCGCGGCCGCTTGGTGGGCTGCGGCGCCACGGCCAGCGGGCGCGTCACCATCGGCGGCGGCGCCGCGCTCTGGATGATCGGATGGCGCGCCGGAAGCGGCGATGGGACCGGGCGATCCTGCAGCAGCGAGATGCCGCTCACCGTGGCGCTCACGGCCAGCACCGCCGCGGTGACCGCCTGGCCCTTCTGCAGCGGCCGCGACGGCTGCCAGCGCAGGCGTGCCCGTGCCGGCCCGGCCAGCGACAGGAACCCGGCCTGCGCGCCGACGCGCATCAGCGCCTGGTCGAGCACGGCCAGGCTGCGCAGCGCCTGCCAGCACGCACGCAGAATCAGGCCGCCGGCGAGCACCACGGCCGCGAGGCTGGCGGTGGGCCAGCGCAGCGCGATGGCGGCGCTGGTCGCCGCGACGAGCGCGGCGGCGAGAATGAGCGCCCGCACCAGCCCGTGCACGTTGGGTTGCAGCCGCGCCCCGATGCGGCACAAGCAGCGTCCGCGCTCGTGCTCTTCCACCAGCGTCCGTACGTGCAGCCAGCCCCAGCGGCCAACCGAGAGGCTCAGGTCGCGATCGCCGTTCCAGCCGTCGTCGATGTGCACGCGCCGCGTCGGCCGCACCGCGCGCAGGCTCGCCGCCAGGGCGCTGAGCAGCGTCGTGGAGGCCAGCCACGACTCGCTCCAGAACGTCCACTCGACGGTGCCACCGAGCTGCACGCGCACCGAGGCCAGCAGGCTCCGGATCGAGCTGGCCGAGGCCCGCCACGGCACGCCGGTGACGTGCGGCGAGTCGCCGACGTCGGGTGGCGAGGCCCAGCCCCGCAGGCGGCCGTAGACGCGTGCGATCGGCTGCAGCAGGTGCAGCCAGGCGATCAGCAGGCGGTACTGCAGCCGGCTGCGCCACGCCGAGCGGTGACGGATCGGGCCCAGGCTCGACAGATCGGTCCGCAGCGCGAACGACACGCAGCGTCCCACCGTCGTCACCCAGCCGAGCAGGCCGGCGGCGAGCAGCAGGGCCGTGGCGTCGCCGGGCCGCACGGTCAGCCCGACCAGGCCGGCCAGCACGAGCAGCGTCGACGCGATCATCCACACCGGCGCGTGCGGCAGGAACTGCACCGGATGCGACTCGGTGCGATAGACCGACGGGAACGGCGCCGTGCCCCAGAGCCCGGTGTTGACGCGCCGGCCCGAAAGCGAGCGGACGAACGGCAGCGGGCTGTAGATGTGGCCGCGCCACAGCATCTGCCCGCCGACGAATTTCTCCGGGTGATGCGCCTCGAGCCAGGTCTCACCTTCGCCGTAGCCGACCTGCTGGCGCCAGTAGGCCCTCACCGACGCACGGTGGTGGTGCCACACGAGCGCCGCCGGCGCGAAGCCGATGCGCTGGCCCTTCGCCTGCAGCCGCCAGCAGATGTCGACGTCGTCGCCGGCGCGCAGGTAGACCGGGTTGAAGCCGCCGATGGTGCGCAGCGCGTCGCGGCGGAACGCCATGTTGCAGCCGGGCACGTGTTCGGCGATGCGATCGTCGAGCAGCACGTGGGTCGGACCGCCGGGTGCGCGCGCGACCGACTGGGCGATCCACGGATCGTCGGGCGGAACGACGTTGGGGCCGCCGGAGCCGACCACGTCCGTCCGCAGCATCGGCTGCACGAGGTAAGTGAGCCAGTCTTCGTCGACGCGCACATCGGCGTCGGTGTAGGCCACGATCTCGCCGTCGGCATGGGCGAGACCGACGTTGCGGGCCGCCGAGAGGCCGGCGTTCGCCTGGCTCACGACGCGTACGAACGGATAGCGCGCGGCGATGGCCGCGGTGGCGTCTTTGGAGCCGTCGTCGACGACGATCACCTCGTACCGCGGATAGGTGAGCGTCTGCAGCGAGCGCAGGCAGTCGTCGAGGGTGTCGGCGGCGTTGTAGGCGCAGACCACCACCGAGACCAGCGGCCACGTCGCCCGTTCGTCCTCGACGAACGGCGCCTGCTGGAAGACGCGCGACACCGTGGCGAGGGCCGGCTTCGGACGCCGTTCGTGATCCACGAGTCCGAACGCCCAGTCGTCGACGTCGTGTCCGCCGCGCCACCACTCGTCGGTCCACGCGAACGCAATCGCGCCGGCGGCCCCTTCGCGGAACGCCGTCTGCACCTGCGCCGCGGTGAGTCGCGCCTGGCCGTCGAGCCCCTCGCGGATGCTGTCAGCGCCGGCCTCGGCGAGCAACAGCGGCCGGACGCCGGCGACGTGCTGCAGGCGGCCGAGATACGCGCGTAGGTCGGCCTCGTGATGCAGGTAGACGTTGAACGCGCAGACGTCGAAGCAGTCCAGATCGAGATACTCGGTCGGCGGGAAGTTGGCGTAGGCGAGCAGCGCCGCGGGCGCCGCCGACTTCGACTCCGCGTACAACGATCGCAGGAAGCGCTCGACGCGCGCCGGACCGTGCCAACGGACGACGCCGGGCGGGATCTCGTTGCCCACCGCGAACAGCAGCGCCGCCGGATGGCCGGCCATGCGCGCGACCTCGGCCGCGACGTCGCGCCGGACGCGGCGCGTGAGCGCGGCGTCGTCGAGGAACGCGACGTGCTGCGTCCATGGGATGCCGGCCATGACGCGCAGCCCGTGCTGCGCCGCCAGATCCAGCACGGCCGTGGGCGGCCGCGTGTAGGTGCGAACCGTGTTGAGGCCGGCGGCGGCCATCGCGGCGAAGTCGCTCGCCACGCGATCCAGCGACGGGAACTGCGAGCCGGTGGCGTCGGGGGCGAACGTGCCGTAGGTGACGCCCTTTACGAGGAAGCGCCGGCCGTCGACCTCGAGGAACTTCCCGGAGATACGGGGTGCAATGGACATGCGGCTGAGTGAACGCGGAGAGAATTCCATTCTAGCGCTTGCAGCTAGGATGCCAACGTGTCGGGGCGGATTATGCTTGCGCCCGCGAATGTCACGCATGAAAGGCCGTTCTCATCCCCCGCCGGGTGTGTATTTCTTCACCGCCCTGGGTGGCGTGCTGCTCGCCGTGTGGGTAGCAGCCCAGCCGTCGCCATTGACGACGCTGTCGATCGTCGGCACCACCGACCTCCACGGCTACGTTTTCCCGCGCGACGGCGCCGGCGGCGTGGTGCTGCTCGGGGGCTATCTGGCGCGGCTGCGCGCCGCACGCCTCGCGGACCGCGGCGGCGTCGTACTGGTCGACGCCGGGGATACCTGGCTCGGCGGTGTCGAGGCCAACATGTCCGAGGGCGCGGTCGTCGTCGACGCCTACAACGCGCTCGGCTACACGGCCGCGGCGGTGGGCAATCACGACCTCGAGTTCGGCGCGGTCGACCCGTGGTGGGCGCGTCCCGGTGAACCGGCGGACCTGCGCGGCGCACTCAAGGCCCGAGCGCACCAGGCCCGCTTCCCGTTCCTCGCCGCCAACCTCGTCGACGTCGCGACCGGGCAGCCGGTGAACTGGCCGAACGTCCGCCGTTCGGCGCTGGTGGAGATCGCGGGCGTGCGCGTGGGCCTCGTCGGCGTGATGACGCTCGACGCGTTGTCGATGACGCTGGCGCCGAACGTCGTCGGGCTGACGACCTCGCCTCTGGCGCCGGCGATCGAACACGAGGCGACGTCCCTCCGTGGCCGCGGCGCGCAGGTGGTGGTGGTCGTGGCGCATGCCGGCGGCTGGTGCAGCGGGTTCGCCGCGCCTGACGACGTATCGACGTGCGACGCGTCATCCGAGATCTTCGAGGTCGCTCGCGCGCTTCCCGCCGGCCTCGTCGACGCGATCGCGGCCGGTCACACGCACGAGGCGATCGCGCACCGCGTCGCCGGGATTCCCATCGCGCAGGCGTGGTCGTGGGGCCGCGCCTTCAGCCGCATCGACCTGCAGGTGGATCGCGCGACCGGCAGGGTCGCGGGGGCGCGGGTCTTCCCGCCGCAGGATCTCTGCGCGTGGCGCGACACCCGCACCGGCCGCTGCGCGCCGGCCCCGGGGCCCGACACCGCGGCCGCGGAGTACGAGGGCGGCGTGGTGACGCCGGACGCGGCGGTGACGCAGGCAATGGCGCCGGCACTCGCGCGCATCCGGGCCGTGCGCGACACGGTGCTCGGGCCGGCGCTGGACGCGCCGGTCGGGCGCGGGCCGGGGGACGGCGACTCGCCGCTGGGCAACGTGTTCGCCGACGCGATCCGGTCGGCGGTGCCTGGCGCCGCCGCGGCGCTGAGCTACGGCGCGGGCCCCGGCGGCTTGCGCGCCGACCTGCGCTCCGGTCCCGTGACCGTCGGCGCCGTCTACGACGCGTTTCCGTACGACAACCGCATCGAGGTTCGCCGCCTGACCGGCGCGGAGCTCACGCGTCTCGTCGGCGATCACATGGCGCGGCCGCGCTTCCGCTCGCGGGCGCTGGGCCTGTCGGGCCTGCGGGTGGCCGTCAGCTGCGTCGACGGACGCGACCACGTGACCTTGTCGAACGCCACCGGACAGGTGCTGCCGGACGACGTCCCCCTGGTCGTGGCGATGACGGACTTTCTCGGCAGTCGCGTACGGGCCTTGAAGCTCGGCGCCGAGGTGCCGCTGCCCGAGGCGCCGCTGTTGCGTGACGCGGCGGCGACGTGGATTCGCAGCCAGCGCGGCGCGGACCTGACGGGCGTCACCGCGGCGCCGCGCTGGAGCCGCGCCCCCGGCGCGCCGGCGTCCTGCACCACGCCTTGACGGCGTCAGCGATTGCCCGGGCGCCGTGCGATGACGAGGCGGTAGCGGACGAGTCCTCGAGCATAGAGCCGCTCGAGGTGCAGGCCGCCGAGGATCGCCTCATGCAGCACCCGGGCCGGCGTCCGCGTCGCCATCGGCGCGACCGCCCGCGTGGCGAGGAGTCGCAGTGCCAGGCTGATCGCCGCGCGGCGCGGCACCGACGCGGTGAGGTCGGCGTCGAGCACGACGGTCAGCCCGGCCTGTGCCAGTGCGGCGTCGACCGCGCCGGTCGATGCGACATGCGGCGCGTGCCATCCGCGACGGAACCCGGCGAGATCGGTGTCGTTGTCGGCCACGCCGTCAGCGGGCATGTCGTCGACGACGACCAGGCGTCCCTGCGGACGCAGCCGGGCGGCGAGCCGGCCGATGGTCGCCGCGGGATCCGGCGCGTGCGCCAGCGACTCGATCGCCACGATGACGTCCGCGCCTGCGGGCAGCAGGTCGTCGAGCGGGCCGTCGTAGTCGCGCACGGCGAATCGGCAGGCCGCGTCGACGCCGCGCCGTGCCGCCTCCGCGGTGGCGCGCGCCGCCTGCTCGGGGCTCAGCGTGAGGCCAATCGCGCGGCCGCCGAGGTGCGCATGCAGGAAGAACGCCGTGCCGCCGAGGCCGCAGCCGGCATCGAGCACCAGCGGGCCATCGCCGGTGGCGTCCACGCCAACAGGGTGGGTCGCCGTGGCACCCAGGCCCGCGAGCAGATGCGCGTGCAGCACGTCACCGGACACCTCGCCCGATGCACTCCGCAGACGGCGGTGCACGGTGAGCGTACGCTGGCCGGTGTCGTGCCCGATCCAGCGCATCGCGTCCTGGAAGCGCGACAGCCACGCGTAGTACCGGGGGACATCCGTCGACGGCGGACGCGCGGAGACAGGACCGGCGGTCACGCCGCCCTCAACGCAGCAGGCCGCTGACGCGCACCAGCGTGCGGCCGGTGACGCGGCGCGCGGTATAGCCGTCGAAGGCGCCGGCGAGATCGCGCAGATCGACGCTACGCTGCGCGATCGCCTCGATCATGGCGGACGAGACGTCGATGGCCAGCCGGGCCCAGGCCACGGTCCGCCGATCGGCTGGACACCACGTGGAGTGGATGCCGAGCAGGTTCACGCCGCGCAGGATGAAGGGCATCACCGTCGTCTGCAGCGCGTGGCTCGCCGCCAGGCCGACCGACGCCACGTTGCCCAGCGGCAGCGTCGAGGCGCACAGCCACGCGAGGACGTCGCCGCCGACGTTGTCGACGGCACCGGCCCACCGCGCCGACTCGAGCGGGCGCGATGTCGGAGGCATGTCGCCCGCGGCCAGCACGTCGTGCGCGCCCAGGGCCGTGAGATACGGCCCGGCGTCGGGTTTGCCGGTGATCGCGCTCACGCGGTAGCCGCGTGCGGCGAGCATCGCGACGGCGAAACTGCCGACGCCTCCGGTGGCGCCGGTCACGGCCACGGGCCCCAGGTCCGAGCGGAGCCCGTTGTGCTCCATGCGCTCGATCGCCAGGGCGGCGGTGAATCCCGCAGTGCCGATGGCCATGGCGTCACGCAGGCTGAGTGGCGCCGGCACGCGCACGATCCAGTCGCCCTGCACGTAGGCGCGCTCGGCGAATCCGCCGTCGTGCTCTTCGCCCAGGCCGCAGCCCACCACTACGGCGGCGTCTCCCGGCGAGAAGCGCGGGTCGTTCGACGCCTCGACGATGCCGGCGACGTCGATGCCGGCGGTCAGCGGGAAGCGGCGCATGATGCGGCCGGCGCCGGTGGCCGCCAGCGCGTCCTTGTAGTTGATCCCCGACCAGGCCACGGCGAGCGCGACCTCGCCGGGCGCCAGCGACGCGGCCGCGCGCACCGGCAGGGCCTCGAGTCGCGCCTGCACCCGGCCGGCGTCCTGATGGCAGCGAAGGGCGAGGAACGTGGACATCGACCGGCCGATTCTGTCATAGCGTCTCGACGCTGCCGGCACCTCGCTGGGCCGCCGCCACCACATCGCCGCGCCGAGACATCTGTCAGGGCATGGACGCCATCCCGATACTGGAAGCGGAGCGGCTGAACGCGGCCGCCCGACTGTTGCGGCCCAGTGGTGACCTCGATCGCACGGACGCACAGCGCCGCGTTCGCGGACTCACGGCCCGCTAGCGCACGACCGACGTGCGCAGGCGCGTGATGGCCCCGGGCACCGCCGACGGTCCCTGCACGAACGCGCCGCCGGTGGCCGACGCGAGCTCGTCGAGACTGCGGCGCTTGAGCGTGCGCAGATCCACATCCGCCGCGAGATTCGCCGGTGGCGGGTCCGCCGCCAGCAGGCCGGGGTCTCGCGCGTCGAATGCCATGACCGGCGTCTGTGTCGCCTGCGCCGCAGCGATGACCTCGGCCACGAGCGTCCGTACCGCGTCACGCTCGGGCCCCATGCGCACGAGCGGCGGACCGAGCGTCGGTGCGTCGCCGAGTTGATCGGCAGCGACCGCCACGCCCTCACTGACGATCACGAGCACGGTGCGGCCGCGAGGGTCGACCGTGGCGTCGAGCCAGTCGCGCAGCGTCGTCAGCGCCACCGTCGCCCGATAGATGACCTCGCGGCCAGCACCGGGAGGGCGAGGGGCGAGCCACGACTGGACGACGTCGTCGTCGCGCAGGCCTTTGCCCGTGATGCGCGTGATGGCGTCGAGCTGTCGCGGGCGGTCGATAAGGGTCTTGCCCTCGAGGCCCGACGGCCCGTCGGAACGCATGGCGACGGCGTCACCGTAGGCGTCGATCCCGTCCAGCAGGCGGCGCACCGCGGTGCGGATGGTCCCCGTGCGGACGAACCGCAGGTGCAGGTCGTCGATGAACACGAGCCATCGCACCCCTGGCGGACCCGTCTGTGTCGCGGTGGACGACGCTTCGGCCGCGACCACGCGCCGGGCGCCCGCCGTCGGCGATCGGGCAAGCACGACCGCGACGAGGGCCATCGCCGTGAACGACGTCCGCATGTCGGGTGGTCAGACGGCAGGACGCGCCGTCCGGCCGGGACGCGGCCCGGCGTTCGTCGCCGGCCGGCGGCGGGTATCATGCCGCCGGGTCTGTCCCTATGTCCGCGCGAATCGCCGCCGCTGCCGTGCTGCTGACCGCGTTCGTGCTGATCGCCGCGGGCTGCGTTGTCGGGCCGTCGCGGACCGCTCTCGAGCGCGACAACCCGGTGCGCCCGCTGACCGCGCCGCCGTTGGGGATGGAGGAGTTCTTCGCCGAGGCGCCGCAGCAGCCGGATCCGGCGCGCGCGCGGCTGGGGCGATGGCTGTTCTACGACGCGCGCCTGTCGGCCGATGGCACCGTGTCGTGCGCCACGTGTCACCGCCCGGATCACGCCTTCTCCGAGCCGCTCGCCGTGTCGGTCGGCGTCGGCGGCCGCACCGGACGCCGCAAGGCGATGAGCATCGTGAACCTGGCCGCGCGCACGACGCTGGTCGACACGCCGGAGCTCGAGCGCTCGCACGCGTTCTTCTGGGACGGCCGTGTCGTCGGCCTCGATGCGCAGGTGCTGCGCCCGCTCGCCGATCCGACGGAGATGGCGATGCAACTCCCGGCGGCGGTGGCACGGCTCGACGGAATCCGCGGCTACCGCCAGTACTTCCGCGACGCCTTCGGCACGGCGACGATCTCGCCCGACCGGGTGGGCGCGGCCATCGCCGACTACGTCCGCACGCTCCGCAGCGGCGGCTCCGCCTACGACCGCTGGGCAGCCGGGGACGCGTCGGCGATGTCGGTCGCCGCCCAGCGCGGCAGCGACATCTTCTTCTTCCGCGGCAACTGCGCGTCGTGTCACGCCGGCTTCAATTTCTCCGACGGCCGCTACTCCAACCTCGGGATCGGATGGGACGCCGCCGCGGGCACGTTTCGCGACGACGGACGGCTCGCCGTCACCGGCAATCCGGCCGACCGCGGCCGCTTCAAGACGCCCGCGTTGCGCGACGTCACGCGCCACGCCCCCTACATGCACGACGGATCGCTGGCGACGCTGCGTGACGTGGTGGCGTTCTACGGCCGCGGCGGCACCCCGAACCCCTGGCGCACGCAGCGGCTCAGGCCGTTGGGGCTCACCGCGCAGGACATCGACGACCTGATCGCGTTCCTCGAGGCGCTCGACAGCGATCGGGTCGCGGACGTGGCGCCGCGCGTGTTCCCGCAGTAACGGCGCGAGGCGCCGTCAGCGCCGTTCGAGCGTGACGAAGCTCACGGCGTGCGCGTTCCGCTCGTCGGCCGGGCGCGACTCGCGCGCAACTTCGCGCCACGCGGCGGGATCGAGGGCGGGGAAGTGCGTGTCGCCGTCGACCTCGGCGTGCACCTCCGTGAGGTGGATGCGGCGGGCCCGCGGCAGGGCGGCCGCGTAGATCTCACCGCCGCCGATCACCATGGCCTCCGCGGCATCGCCGCACGCGTCCAGCGCCTCGTCGAGCGAGTGCACCACGGTGATGCCTGTGGCGCGAAAGGCGCGGTCGCGCGTGACCACGACGTTCGTGCGTCCAGGCAGTGGCCGGCCGATCGACGCGAACGTCTTGCGGCCCATCACGACCGGCTTGCCCATCGTGACGCGCTTGAAGTGCGCCAGGTCCGCGGGCAAGTGCCACGGCATCCGGTTGTCGCGGCCGATGACCCTGCCATCGGCCATCGCCACCATCAGCGTGACGACCGGCGTCACACTGCGACCGGCGCCTTGATGGCGGGATGACTCTGATAGCCCACGACCGCGACATCCTCGAACGCGTAGTCGAACAGCGTCGGCGGCCGGCGGGCGAGGTGCAGCGTCGGCAACGGCAACGGCGCGCGGGTGAGCTGCAGGTCCACCTGCTCGAGGTGGTTGGTGTAGAGGTGGCAGTCTCCACCGGTCCAGACGAAGTCGCCGACCTCGAGGTCGCACTGTTGCGCGACCATGTGCGTGAGCAGTGCGTACGACGCGATGTTGAACGGCACGCCGAGGAAGAGATCCGCCGAGCGTTGATAGAGCTGGCACGACAGCCGGCCCTCGGCCACGAAGAACTGGAACAGCGCGTGGCAGGGCAGCAGCGCCATGCGATCGAGGTCGGCGACGTTCCAGGCCGAGACCAGGATGCGCCGCGAGTCGGGCGTGGTGCGCAGTTGCTCGACGACGCGGGCGATCTGGTCGATGTGACGGCCGTCGGGCGCCGGCCACGAGCGCCACTGGTAACCGTAGACCGGGCCGAGCTCGCCGCTGGCGTCGGCCCACTCGTCCCAGATGGTCACGCCGTGTTCGCGCAAGTAGCGCGTGTTGGTCTCGCCGCGCAGGAACCAGAGCAGCTCGTGGACGATGCTCTTCAGGTGCAGCTTCTTGGTGGTGACCATCGGGAAGCCGGCCCCGAGATCGAACCGCAGCTGGTGCCCGAACACGGCCAGGGTGCCCGTCCCCGTGCGGTCGGTCTTGCGCACGCCGTGGGTGCGCACGTGGCGCAGCAGATCGAGGTAGGACTGCACGACGGTTCCGACCGGAGATTGTACCGCGCGGCGGCCGCGCGCGTCAGGCGCGGACCGTCAGCGTCTCGCCGATGGCCCGGATGCCGAGGCGGCCCTGTTCCGCGTCGAGCATCCGCACCGCGCGTTCGATCGGATCCATCACCGGCTCGCGGCTCAACTTGAACGACTGGTGGTGCACCGGCACGATGAGGCGCGCGCCGGCGGCATCGGCCATGGCGATGGCCTGCTCGGGCGTGCAGTGATTCGAGATCCAGGGGTCGTAGGCGCCGATCGGCATGACCGCGGCCTCGAAGGGACCGAAGGCGCGATGGTCGCGGAACACGCGCGTCTCGGCGGTGTCGCCGCCAATCAGCAGCCGTCGGCCCTCGCGTTCCACCACCCAGCCGCCGTAGCCGCGCCAGTCGTCGCGGCCGAGCCGGGCGCCCCAGTGGCGCACCTCGAGTGCGCGGACGCGCGCCTCGCCGTGCGGGGTCGAGACCGTGACCGTCTCGTTCCAGCGGAGTTCGTGCACGGCCGCGTAGGCTCGCCGCGGCAGCAGGTCGGCGGTGCCGGCGGACATCACGGCCGTTGGCCGGCCGCGGACGGCGGCGAGCGACGGCGTGTCGAGGTGATCGAAATGCGCGTGCGACACCAGGACCAGGTCGACGTCCGGCAACGCGTCGGGTTCGAGCGCGCAGCGCACCAGGCGCTTCGGCCCCAGGCTGCCGACGGCGAGGTCGACGCCGATGCGATCGAACAGCACGGGATCGGTCAGGATGCGCAGCCCGTAGAAGTTCACGAGCACCGTGGCGTGCCCCAGCCACGCCATCGTGATCGCATTCGGCTCCCACGTGTGAGGCGTGGGACGGAACGGCGCCGGCGGCACGTCGCGCCCGATTTCCTGCACTCGTTCCCTGAGGAATCGGGCCGCCCACGACGACGAGAGGCTGGTCCATAGGCCCGCCCCGGCAAGCGTGCCGGTGGTCAGGACGGTCCGGCGGCTGACGGGCATTCACTCAATCTGACTCCACCGGCGGGCGATTCGTTCCGGCCGGCGCCACGCCAGATCGCCCTTGGAGTCATTCCAGTATTTGATCTATGCTGGCGCTCGTGGCCGGCGACCCCGCAGATTTGCTCCGTGAACGCGGCATCCAGGTGACCGCGCAGCGGCTCGCCGTGCTGCGGGCGGTGTCGGCCCAGCCCCACATCACAGCCGACGGCGTGGCCGACCTGGTCCGCGCCGAGATCGGCGCCATCTCGCTGCAGTCGGTCTACGACGCGCTCAACGTGCTGGTCGCGGAACGCCTGCTGCGGCGCATCCAGCCGTCGGGCTCGCCGGCGCGGTTCGAAGATCGCGTCGGCGACAACCACCATCACCTGATCTGCCGCGTGTGCGGCGCCGTCGTCGACGTCGATTGCGTCGTCGGCGATGCGCCGTGCCTCACCGCGTCCGACGATCGCGGCTTCGAGATCGACGAAGCCGAGGTCGCCTACTGGGGCCGGTGCCCCGACTGCATCGCGCAGGCGCGCACCGTCTCGCCGGCCGATCCGCCGATGCGCCGCCGCCGGCGCACACCGACCGCCGGCGACTGACGTCGCGGGCCGCACGTCCCATCACCAACCGTCGAGGAACACGTCCATGAGCAACGAACAGAAGTGCCCGTTTTCGGCCAAGGCCGTCAGCGGCCGAGCGAACACCGACTGGTGGCCGAACCAGTTGAATCTCGGCGCCCTGCACACCCACCATCCCGCCGGCGACCCGATGGGCGCCGACTTCGACTACGCCGCCGAGTTCAAGACGCTCGATCTCGCGGCGGTGAAGAAGGACCTGACCGAGGTGATGACGACGTCGCAGGCCTGGTGGCCGGCCGACTTCGGGCACTACGGCGGCCTGTTCATCCGCATGGCGTGGCACAGCGCCGGCACCTACCGGATCCACGACGGCCGCGGCGGCGCGGGATCGGGGCAGATCCGCTTCGCCCCGCTGGGCTCGTGGCCGGACAACGCGAACATCGACAAGGCGCGCCGCCTGCTGTGGCCGATCAAGCAGAAGTACGGGCGCAAGATCTCGTGGGCCGACCTCATCGTCCTCACCGGCAACGTGGCGCTCGAGTCGATGGGCTTCAAGACGTTCGGCTTCGCCGGCGGCCGCAAGGACGTGTGGGAACCGGAGCAGGTGAACTGGGGATCGGAAGCGACGTGGCTCGGCGACGAGCGCTACAGCGGCGAGCGCCAGCTCGCCAATCCGCTGGCCGCGGTGCAGATGGGCCTCATCTACGTGAACCCCGAGGGGCCCAACGGCAACCCTGATCCCATCGCCGCGGCGCGCGACATCCGCGAGACGTTCCGCCGCATGGCTATGAACGACGAAGAGACGGTGGCGCTGATCGCCGGTGGCCACTCGTTCGGCAAGACCCACGGCGCCGGGCCGGCGACGCATGTCGGCGTCGAGCCCGAAGGCGGCAACCTCGAAGAGCAGGGCTTCGGCTGGAAGGGCGGCTACGAGTCGGGCAAGGGCGCGCACGCGATCACCAGCGGCCTCGAGGTGACCTGGACGACCACGCCGACGAAGTGGAGCAACGACTTCTTCACGCACCTGTTCGAGTACGAGTGGGAGCAGACCACCAGCCCCGCCGGCGCCAAGCAATGGACGCCGAAGAACGGCGCCGGCGCCGGCACGGTGCCGCACGCCCACGACGCGTCGAAGAAGATCGCGCCCGGCATGCTCACGACCGACCTGGCGCTGCGCCTCGATCCGGCGTACGAGAAGATCTCGCGCCGCTTCTACGAGCATCCCGAGCAGTTCGCCGACGCCTTCGCCAGGGCCTGGTTCAAGCTGACGCACCGCGACATGGGCCCGATCGCCCGCTACCTCGGGCCCGAGGTGCCGAAGGAGCCGCAGCTCTGGCAGGACCCGGTGCCGGCGGTCGACCATCCGCTCGTCGACGAGAAGGACGTCGCGGCGCTGAAGGCGAAGATCCTCGCGTCGGGGCTGACGACGTCGCAGCTGGTCTCGACGGCGTGGGCATCGGCGTCGTCGTTCCGTGGCACCGACAAGCGTGGCGGCGCCAATGGCGCCCGCGTGCGCCTTGCGCCACAGAAGGACTGGGCGGTGAACAATCCGCCCGAGCTGGCGAAGGTCCTGAAGGCGCTCGAGGGCATCCAGCAGGACTTCAACGCGGCTCAGAAGGGCGGCAAGAAGGTGTCGCTCGCCGATCTCATCGTGATCGGCGGCGACGCAGCCATCGAGGACGCCGCGAAGAAGGGCGGCACCCCGGTGCAGATCCCGTTCACGGCCGGCCGCACCGACGCCTCGCAGGACCAGACCGACGTCGAGTCGTTCGCGGTGCTCGAGCCCGATGCCGACGGCTTCCGCAACTTCCTCGGCGACGGCCACACCGCGCCGTCCGAGCACCTGCTCATCGAGCGTGCGTTCCGGCTGACGCTGAGCGCGCCGGAGATGACGGCGCTCGTCGGCGGCCTGCGCGTGCTCGGGGCGAACAGCGGCCAGGGGGCGCACGGCGTGTTCACGAAGACGCCGGGCGTGCTGACCAACGACTTCTTCGTCAACCTGCTCGACATGGACACCGAGTGGGCGCCGGAATCGGCCGAGGGCGTCAGCTTCAACGGGCGCATCCGCGGCAAGGGCGATGCGCGGTGGACTGCCAGCCGGGTCGACCTCGTCTTCGGATCGCATTCGGTGCTGCGATCGCTGGCGGAGGTCTACGCCACCAGCGACGCGAAGGCGCAGTTCGTCGGCGACTTCACTGCGGCGTGGACCAAGGTGATGAACCTCGACCGCTTCGACGTGGCCTAGCCATCGCGTTCGGGCCGGCGGCGACCGTCGGCCCGGACTCGATCCCGCGCGCGTGCCTGCACCACCGCTGGGTGGTGGCCGATACTCCGGACGACGCGTCCTGACGACGCGCCCGCACCCGGAGGAGCCCGTGATTGCACGCGCGTTCACGGCGGCCCTGGCGGCCGCCGCTCTCTCTCTTGCCAGTGCGGCGCCGGCCGCGGCGCAGGTCGTCGGCACCTTCAGCTGGCAGACGCAGCCGTACTGCAACGTCATCACCGTCACCGTCATCCAGCAGGGCGCGGCGTTTCAACTGACGGGCCTCGACAACCAGTGCGGCGGCGCGGCGTCGCCCGTGACCGGCACGGCGATCTTCTCCGGCGGCACCGTGCAGATGGGGATCGCGGTCGCGCTGGCGAACGGACGGGCCGTGAACCTGTCCACGTCCATCAGCCTCGGCACGCTTTCGGGCACGTGGACCGACGACGCCAGCCTGGCCGGCACGTTCGTGTTCAACGGCAGCGGCGCCGGCGGAGGCGTGCGTCCCGCGCCGTCGACCGTGCGCACCGACACCTACTTCCCCCAGGCTGTCACCTGGGAACAGCCATCGCTCTTCGTCTCGTCGTTCATCAACGAGTGCGTCCACAACACCACCGCCAACTCCGTGTTCGCGTTGATTCCGATCATGATGCCGGCCGGCAGCCGGCTGCTCTCGGTCGACACCATGGTGCTCGACGGCGCCGGCCCGACCACCTACAGCGTCGCCGTCCGCAAGATCACCTACTCGCCCTCGGGCGTGAGCGGGGCGAACGTGTTCTCGAGTGGCACGCTCGGTGCCGGGTCCGGTTTCGTGCATGCCGTCTACACGCCGGCCACGCCAGAGATTTCCACCCCACAGACGAACTATTACGTCCGGGTCGGAGGTTTCGGCAACAGCGCCAACGGGTTCTGTTCCGTGACCGTGACCTACGATCCCCATCCGTAGGCCGCGGCGGATCCCCGGCGATCGGTCCGCGTTGCGGGCGGTGGCCCGCCTTCGATAGACTGGGCGGCGCCGATCCGGCACTACGAGGTACCAATCAATGCGACTGCGAATCGTTTCCATCTGCGCGGCGGCCATCGTGGCCGTGCTCGCCTCTGCCGCGCCCAGCCAGGCTCAGGCCGAGCTGCGCGCCGGGGTGTGGGACAACTCCACCAACCCCAACAACGTGATGACCTACGAGGCCATCTCCAACGGCAAGGGCAGCAAGCTCGTTGTCAGCAACCCGAGCAAGCCGGGCGACGAGTGGAGCTACGAGACGATGTTCGACGGCGTGTTCCGTCCGGTCAAGGGCCAGGAAGGCTCCGAGACCGCGGTCGAGCTGATCAACGGCAATGCCAAGAGCATCCGCATCCTCAACAAGCGCAACGGCCAGGTCTACCAGGTCGTCATCAACACGCTGAACGAGGACAACACCGTCATCAGCAACGAGTACATCCGCCTCGACAAGGACGGCAAGATCACGGGCGTCACGCACGTGATTTACAACAAGCGCAAGAAGTAGCGCGCCCTCCCCGCCACGGGTTCGCAACGGCCGCCGGTGATCCGGCGGCCGTTGGCTTTTTCAGGGCGACGTGGCGCGCGACGCTCAGTGCGTCATCGCGTACATCAGGATGTTGATGCCGGCCGCGTAGGCGTCGGGCGAGAAGCGGAAGAAGTAGTCGTGGTCCTCGCCTTCCCGCTCCCACGGATCGGGCAGGTCGGTGTTGTGCACCATCACCACCATCAGCCGTCCCCTGGCGTCGGCGATGCCGCGGACGGTCGGTGGCGCCGCCTCGTCGTTCCAGCGCTCGATGGTGTCGCCGCCGCTGCGCCGCCACGTCTGGATCGAGGCCATCTGCGGGATGCGCTCGACGTTGAAGAACGTCTGCCAGATCGGGTGTCCGGGCGGCATCAGGTCGACGATCGGGAACTGGCCCGGCGGCAGGGCGCGCGCGATCTCCGCGTCGAACTGTTCCCGCGCGTAGGTGCCGTGATAGTCGGAGACCAGCAGGAATCCGCCCTTGAGCAGGTAGTCGCGCACCCGCGGAATCTCCGCGTCGTTGAGGCGGATGGTGCCGGCGTCCTCCATCAGCACGAACGGGCATTGGAACAGCGCGTCGTCGGTGAGGCGCACGACCACCGCGTCTGGCATCTCCTGCTCGCCGCCGGCCCAGTGCGTCATCCGCACCTGCACCTTGGTGAGCTCGGCGAGGCGGATGCTGAAGTTGATGTCGGCGCCGGGATAGTCGGTGGCCCAGCCCTGCTTCTCGCGGCGATTGCTGGTGAACATCGCGCGGCAGAAATTGAAGCCGCCGGTGAAGCTGTCGGGCGCGGGGAAGCGCGGCGGGGTGCGGCCGTAGTAGCCGCCCCAGAGCAGCTGGGCGCTCGCCGCGGCGAGACCGAGTCCGCACACCGCCAGCGCGACGAGCGCCGCCGTCACCAGCCGCCGTCGTGGCGGCACGAGGGCATACCACCTCCGCGCCATGGCTGGCTCCATCCTAGCCGCGATTCGTGCCGACGCGGCGGCCTCGCGGCTCAGCGGGCGCTGAGACGCGCGATCCAGGCGCGGGCGACCTCGAGTACGAACTCCTGGCAGGCCCGGGCACTCTGTCCATCGTAGGCGCCGGCATTGGTGATGTTGTTCGACAGCACGCGGATGCCGAGGAACGGCACCTGGCTCATGCCGGCCACCTGCGCCACCGCCGCCGTCTCCATCTCCTCGACGCTGGTGCCGTACTCGTCATGCAACCGCTTGATGCGATCCAGCTCGCTGTTCCACATGTCGCTCGAGCCGATCACGCCCTCGACCACCCGACCGGCGCGATAGCGATCCTTCACGCGCGCGGCGGCCTCGAGCAGCGTGCCGTCGGCGGGGAAGCGGCGCATCACCCAGGCGTTCGGATCCTGCCCGGCGCTGCCCTCGGTGCGGATGAGGTCCATGGGACGCCAGCTCGCGAAGTCGCTGCCCTCGCCGAGGCCCCGCGCGCCGGTCCGGAAGGCGCCGATGTTCACCGAGGCGGTGCCGATGACGATGTCCTTCACCTGCAGCGCCGGGTCGTGGCCACCGGCCGTGCCCTGGTTGAGGATGGCGCCCGGGTGGAAGCGCGCGATGGCGATCGCGGTGGCCGCCGCGGCGTTGGTCATGCCCTTCTGCGTCTTCGAGACGACCACCGGGTAGCCGTCGAGCGTGCCGGCCCAGAACGTGTAGCCCTGCACCTGCTGCTCGGCGGGACCGGTGAGCGCGGCCACGAGCGCATCGGTCTCGATCGGCATAGCGCCCTGGAGGACGAGCGGATCGCGCGCCGCGCCCGGCCGGGCGCAGCCGGCCGCCGCGACGGCGACACCTAGCGACACGGCAAGGCAGACTCTCGACAGGCGGTGCGGTCCGAAACGCATGGTGCGCGGATGGTACCATCGGCCCTCGCATGAGCGCGCCGCGATCCTCCTGGTACGCCGACGTCGTCGGCGGTGTCACCACCTTCTTCACCATGGCGTACATCGTCGTGGTCAACCCCGGCATCCTGGCCACGCCGGGCACCGGCATGCCGTTCTCGGGCGTGCTCACCGCCACGGTCTTCGTCGCCTGCGCGATGACGCTGCTGATGGGCGTGTACGCCAGGCTGCCCTTCGCGGTCGCGCCCGGTATGGGGCTCAACGCGTTCTTCGCGTTCACGCTGATCCTCCAGCATCAGATCCCGTGGCCGACGGCGCTGGGCATCGTGTTCTGGGCCGGCGTGCTGTTCCTGCTGGTCTCGGTGACGCCGCTGCGCGAGCACGTCGCGATGGCGATCCCGGCGTCACTCCGGGCGGCCGCCGCAGGCGGCATCGGCCTGCTGCTGACGTTCCTCGGCCTGCGGAATGCCGGCATCGTCGTCGGCGATCCGGCGACGCTCGTGCGGATGGGCGTGCTCGACCACAAGGCCGCCTTCCTGCTGCTCGGCCTCCTGGTGGCGGTGTTCATGACGCGGCGCCGGAATCCGCTGGCGTTCCTCAGCGCCATCGGCGCCGTCTCGGGGCTGGCGTGGGGCCTGGGTTTCGAGCGGCCGCCGGCGGCGATCGTCAGCCTGCCCGACTTCTCGTCGACGTTCCTCGCGCTCGACGTGTGGGGCGCATTGCAGATCGCGCTGCTGCCGTCGATCGTCGCGATCCTCTTCACCGACCTCTTCGACTCGCTGTCGACCTTCATCGGCGTGGCCACGGCGTCGGGCCTGACGGAGCGCGATGGCCGTCCGTTGAACCTGCGCAAGGGCCTGATCGTCGACGCCATCGCCACGGCGTCGGCCGGCCTGGCCGGCTCGTCGCCGGGCACCGCCTACGTCGAGAGCATCGCCGGCATTCGCATGGGCGGGCGCACCGGACGCGCCTCGGTGATCACGGCGCTGTGCTTCGTGCCGTGCTTCTTCCTCGGCCCGCTGGTTGCCGCCGTGCCCGGCTATGCCACGGCCGCGGTGCTGGTGCTGGTGGGCGTGTCGATGTTCCAGGCCGTGCTGAGCGTGGACTTCTCGGCAATCGAGGACGCCCTGCCGGCGTTCGTCACCTTCGTCTTGATCCCGCTGACGCTGTCGATCACACAGGGCATCCTGTGGGGGTTCCTGCTGCACGCCCTGCTCTATGCCGCGGTCGGGCGGGCGAAGGACGTCGGCGGGACGCTCTGGGTGCTGGCCGTGCTGTCGGGCGGGCTCCTCGTGCTCGGACACTAGCCGCTCGGCCGCCGCGGCTCATCTCGCGTAGACTGCGCCTCAGCCGCCCGGCTGCTCTCCGGCGCCGGGGCGTTATCCGGAGACCCTGCATGCGTTCGACGACCCGCGCCACGCTCGCCTTCACCATCGCCCTCGGCCTGGGCGTTCCCGCCGCGCACGCGCGACAGGCGGCGCCGGCGCCGATCGACTGGCTGGGCCGCGTCGCGGCGCCCGGCCTGCCCTCGGCCGAGCGGCCGTTCGGCACGCTGCGGGAGCAGGCGGCGATGCAGCAGGCGTGGCTGCAGAAGCGGCTCGACACGTTCCTGCCGGCGTTGATGCGCAAGCACGGCATCGACCTGTGGGTCGTGCCGATGCGCGAGTACAACGAAGACCCGGTGTTCTCGTCGATCACCGCCCCCGAGACCTTCGCCGCGCGCCGCCGCACCATCTACGTGTTCTTCGATCGCTGCGCGGCCGCCGGCACGTCGCCGGGGCCGTCGTGCATCGAGCGCATCGCGCTGGGCGGCACCTCGCAGGGCGGCGTGTTCGACGCTCGGACGTCGGCCATCGCCGTGAACCAGGCGGTCGGCGGCCGCAACGCCGAGTTGTGGGGCGACGAGCAGTGGAAGCTGCTGGTGCAGGTCGTCGGCGAGCGCAAGCCGAAGGTGATCGGCATCAACCGCTCGCGCGTGTTCGCCTTCAACGACGGGCTGTCGAGCGGCGAGCTCGAGGGCATGAGCGAGGCCCTCGGCCCGATGTGGGCCAAGACCCTCAAGAATGCCGAGGCGTTGCCGCTCGAGCTGATCGCGTCGCGCCTGCCCGAGGAAGAGGCGTTCTTCGCGAAGATGAACGCGCTCGTGTGGCAGCTCTCGGAGACGATGTTCTCCGACAGGGTCATCGTGCCGGGGAAGACGCGCACCAGTGACCTCGTCTGGTGGTGGCGCCAGCGCGTGAACGACCTGGGCATGGGCACGTGGTTCCAGCCCAGCGTGAACGTGCAGCGCCAGGGCGCGACCGGGCGCGACCTCGGCGACGATCCGGTGATCCAGCCCGGCGACGTCCTGCACTCGGACCTGGGGATCACGGTGGCGCGACTCAACACCGACACCCAGCATCTCGCCTACGTGCTGAAGCCCGGTGAGACCGACGCCCCGGCCGGGCTGAAGCACGCCCTCGCCAACGCGAACACGATGCAGGACATCTCGCTGGAGGAAATTCGTCCCGGCCGCACCGGCAACGAGGCGCTCGGCTCGGTGCTGTCGCGCATGAAGGCGAAGGGCATCACCGGCACCATGTACACCCACCCGATCGGGATGCACGGCCACGGCGCCGGGCCGCTCGTGGGGCTGTGGGACTACCAGGACGGCGTGCCCGGCCGCGGCGACGCCACGGTGATCCCGTCGATGTGGTTCTCGATCGAGCTGCAGGCCACCACGCCGGTCGCCGAGTGGGGCGGCCAGCCGGTGCAGATGGCACAGGAAGAGGACATGATCATCGACGCCGCCGGCAAGGTGCGCTGGGCGCACAAGCGGCAGGATCGGCTGTTCCTGGTGCGCGGCGCGCGTTGAGCGGGCGCACCTCGGAGCGCGAGAGGACACCATGCGTGCAGTGACCAGGCGGACGTTCGTGGAGACGCTCGGGGCGACGGCGGGTCTCGGCGCCCTGACGACGGCGTCGGCTCCTGCGGCGTCGTCGGCGGCGCCAGGGGACGGCGAGGCGGACCGTGCCGTCTACCTCGCGGGCGACGGGATCGAACTCGCGCCGGCGGCGTACGCGTCGCTGCTGCAGCGCCTCACCGCGGACCGCGAGGTGGCGGAGGACAACTATCTCCTGGGCGGGGAGGTCGAGGCGTTCGAGCGTGAGTGGGCCACGCTGCTGGGCAAGGAGACGGCCGTCTTCATGCCATCCGGAACGCTGGCCAACCAGCTCGCGTTGCGCGCCCTGGCCGGTGAGAAGCGGCGCGTCATCGTGCCCGAGATGAGCCACATCTACAACGACACCGGCGATGCCTGCCAGACGCTGTCGGCGCTCACGCTCCTGCCCCTGGCTGCGAACGCGGCGACGTTCACGGTGAAGGACGTCGAGGCCGTGCTGTCTCGCACCGCCGGCGGACGCGTCTCGGCCCCCGTGGGCGCGCTGGTCATCGAGAGCCCGATTCGGCGCCTGTCGGGGCAGATGTTCGACTGGGCCGAAGCGCAGCGCGTCTGCGCGTTCGCGCGCGAGAAGGGAATCGGTACGCATCTCGACGGCGCCCGGCTGTTCATCGCCTCGGCCTACACGGGCGTCTCGCCGCGCGACTACGCGGCGCCGTTCGACACCGTCTACGTGTCGTTGTGGAAGTACTTCAACGCCGGTCAGGGCGCGATCCTGGCCGGACCGAAGCGCCTGCTCGCCGACATGTTCCACGCGCGCCGGATGTTCGGCGGCAACCTCGCGGTGGGCTGGCCGGCCGCGCTCGTGAGCCGGCACTACCAGGACGGCTTCGTCGATCGCCTGAAGGCGGCGGTGCGCGCGTCCGAGCATCTCTACGCCGGCCTGGCGCGCCATCCACGCGTCGCCATCGAGCGCATTCCGAACGGCACGAACCTGACGCGCCTCACGCTGCACGGCGACGCGGCGACGGCCAGAGCGCGCCTGCGCGACGCCGGCATCCGGATGCCGGCGCCGTCGGCCCAGGGCCAGGTGACGCTGGGCGTGAACGAGACGTGGACCCGGCGCACCGGGGCGGAGTTGCTGACGGCGTTCGAGCAGGCGTTGGCGTGATGCTCGCGCGTCAGGCGCGGAGCAGCGCCGTCATGATCAGGGCCGAGGCCGCCGTGGCCGCAGCCGCGGCCGCTACGGCCAGGCGATCAGAGACCGGCGGTGACCAACCGCGGGCGCGCAGCACGTAGCGCAGGCCCAGGGCGGCGTGGACACCCACGGCCACGACGCTCAATGCGTAGTAGGGCGCGAGCCGCGCGCTCCACGGGTCGGTCAGCATGCTGTCGGCCGTGAGCCACTGCCAGTTGGTGTCGATGTCGCGCAGCCATCGCGCCCGCAGCGCCGCCGTGAGATGCGACAGGAAGAAGGCGGCCAGGTAGGCGCCCGACGCGACCTGCGCGGTGTGCCACCACGACCGCGTCCGTTCGACGTGGTCGCGCAGCAACCGCAGTCCGCTCAGCGTCTGGAACGCGACCGCGGCGAGCAGCACGAGCTCGACGCCCGGCGCACGATAGACGGTTCGCAGCGCGGACATCACGGCGATGTGTCGCTCGCCGCCGGCGAGGGCCGCGAGATGGTTGGTGAGGTGCGCCAGCGCGAACACCGTGATGATGGCGGCGCTGCACCCATGCGCGAACGCCAGTCTCGCCGGCCGGGGCCGCGCCGCGCGCGCCGTCTGGCCGCCGGTCGTCGCGACGACCGTCAGCGTGAGCCACAGGAGGATCCAGACAGCGAGGCCGTGCAGCGGCACCGTCGTCTGGAAGTCCAGCAGACCGCCGAGCCACGAGTAGAGCGGCGGCGCAGCGACGACGGCGAGCGCGACGGCGCGGGCCCGTGGGGACGCCGGTCCCAACGCGTGCGCGGCGGTCACACCGATCGCCGGCACCGCCAGTGCCATCGCGAGGAACAGGGGTGAGATCGCCGGGCCGGCCCAGATGATCGCGGGGTAGACCAGCGCCGCCAGCGGTGGCGCCGCCAGCGTCAGCCGGGACACGGCGGCCGGATCTCGCACGTGGAGAGCGTAGGCTGGCGCCGGAGGGACGGGAAGGGCCAATGGCGCGGCCATGCATTGCGCCATTGCGCCACGATGGTGGCTCGGAGACGACTTTGCCGCTAGTCCAGGCAGGAGTCGTCTGCCATGCCGTTCTCACGTTCGCTCGCGGCCTTGCTGCTCACGTTCACGGTCGCTCCCATTGCCGGGGCGCAGGTCATCGGCCCGCTGCGCTGGCAACTCGCGCCGTACTGCAACGTGGTGACGATCACGGTGACGCCCTCTGGCGGGCAGTACGGATTGCAGGGTGTCGACGACCAGTGCGGCGCCGGTGCGGCGCCGTCCGGCGTCATCGGCCTGGCCTACCCCATGCCCTCCGGCGACGTCGGCATGAGCCTGACCACGGTGCTGGCCCCGTCAGCCACGCCGGTGCACACCGACGTGACGCTGAGCCTCGCCACCCTGCACGGCACGTGGCGCGACAGCGTCGGCAACAGCGGCACGTTCGTGTTCGCGCCCGGCGCGGTCGCCGGCGGCAAACGGCCGGTATCGCCGGCGGGTCTTCGCCCCGGTAGCGTCACGGCGTCGCACCTCGCCACCAATGCCGTCGGCACTCTCAATCTCGCCAACGGCGCCGTGTCGGCCAGCAAGATCGCCAACGACGGCATCAACGACAGCACGCTCATCGCGCCCGGGACGATCGAGCTGAGCGACCTGAACCAGCAGCTCAGCGTGGGCACCAACAGCACGTGGTCGATCCCGGCCGGAGGCTGCGTGGCGCGCCAGACGACCTCGTTCACCGAGACCGTGCAGGAGGGCGACCTGCTGCTGGCGCGCATCCAGACCGGCCCGCCCGGCGTGTTCACGCTGGCGGCGGTGGCCGGCGCCGATGGCCGGTTCGGCTACGTCGTCTGCAACCCGACCAACGCCGCGATCGTCAGCACGGGCATCGCGCTGTCGCTCAAGCGCGTGCCGCGCTGAGCGATCGTCGTGCCGGGCAGGCCGGCGTGACCGGATGCCGGAGCACCTACGTCCGCATCGCGCGCGCGTGCAGCGATTCCAGCGCCTGCCAGCCGGCGGAGACGGCGCCTTCCTGCCAGTCGGGCAGCGAGCGTGGCGCGGTGGCCGCCGAGCCGATGAGGATGCGGTTCTCGACCTTCGAGATCTGCTCGCGCAACGCCGCGCCACGCACCGTGGCGTAGCCGCCAAGGCTGTACTGCACGCGGCGCCAGTAGACGGCGTAGGCGCTCTCGAACTCGTCGCGGATCTGCGGGTGCACCTTGCTGGCGTGCATCAGCACGTGCTCGACGCGGGCCGCGATCGGCCGGGTGCTGAGGTCGCTGATCGGGCCGTTCGAATAGAGGCCGAGCAGCACGCCCTTCTTCGCGAAGTAGTCGTTCGACGGATACGAGAACTCGCCGATCGGCAGGTTCGAGTAGAGGTGGCCGCCGAAGATCTGGTCGTCTTCTTCCCAGAACCGGCGCTTCATCGACATGCCGATCTTGGCGCTGTCGCTGTAAGTGACGCGCTTCACGGCCTGCATCATCGTGTCCGACAGCGCGATGTCGAGGCCGCTCAGCACCGACAGCGGCACGCACGCGACCACGAAGTCGCCCTTCATCTCGACGGGCGTATCGGCACCGGTGTCGCGATACCGCACCGTCACGCCGTCCTCGTCCTGATGCACCGACTGGATCTCGGCGTTGAAGGTCAGCCGCTGCGGGCCGAGGGCGCGCTGGAACGCCTTGCAGATCTGGTCCATGCCACCCACCGGCTGGAACATCGGCGCCGCCATGGTGCCTTCCATCGGCGGCACGGAGCGGAGGCGGTTGCCGAAGCCGGCTTCGAGCAGCCGGGTCAGCGCGATCGGATCGCCTTCGCCGCGATCGGCGAACGCCTTGTAGGTACGCGTGGTCGAATCCAGGTAGCCCTGACGGATGAGGAACTCCGTCAGCCGCTTCTGGTCGTCGGCGGTCAGCGCGGCATCGAGCTGGTGCGCATCGACGGCTTTCACGAGCAGCTCGTTGATGTGGCCGGTGAGGTCGGCCTTCACCTCGCGCATCCGGATGCGCTTGCCGGCGAGCTGACCGGCTGCGGCGCCCTCGCCGTAGAAATAGTTGGCGTCGGAGTCGTTGAGGAAGACCTCGAGCGGCACGCCGAGCTCGCGGCAATACCCCAGCACGCCTTCGTGCGAGTGCGGGATGCGCCACGCGCCGGCGTTGACGTAGAGGCCGTCGTCCCAGGTGCAGGTCTGACGCTCGCCGTCGATCTCGCTGTGCGTGTCGCCCTTGCGCACGCTCCACACGATGCCGCCGACGCGGCTCCGCGCCTCCAGGACGTGGACGTCGTAGCCGAGCTTGTTCAGCTCATAGGCCACGACCAGCCCGGAGGTGCCGGCGCCCAGCACCAGCACGCGGTTCTTCGCCGGACGGCCCGACAACACCGGCCGCGGACCGGCCGGCGCGGCCATCAGATCCCACGCGTTCATGGCCGACATCACGAGGGACGACCCGCCGATGGTGCCGAGACGATGGAGGAACGCCCGGCGGCTGGACGCGCCGGCAAGACCGAACGGAAGCGTTGAGGTCATGGGATGTATGCGCCGCCGGATGGGATGTCATCCGATTCGCGTATCCAATGTTCTCACACTTGCGGCCGGCCGGCTTAGGACCGGAGTCTTGGCGCTCGTGCCTACTCGGTAGGCCGGCGCGGCGTCTTGCGGAGGTGCCCGTACATCAGCTCCTCGGCGAACTCGACGCACTTGTATTCCATCAGCTGCGCGTTGGCCTCGCGGCGCCGGTAGAGCGGCATCGACATCGTCCAGGCGCGCGAGTAGACCTTCGGATCGTCGATGGTCGCCTGGTACTGCAGCGTGTTGGCGTCGAGCGCGGTGTAGCGCTCGGTCACCTTCAGCGCGTCGCTGTGGTAATTGCCGGCGCGGTCGAACCACGTCTCTTCCATGTGGTCGACGACGTCGACGACCAGCGTCTCGCCGTCCCAGCGGCCTACCGACCAACCCATCCAGGCCGGTGCCGGGCTCTTCTCCTGGCTGTTCATCCGGATCATCCGGCTGGCGCTGGCGAACTCGTAGGTCATCAGGACGTTGTCGGCCGACTGCACGATCTGGAACGGGAACGGCTGGTAGGTCGCCCGCGGGATCCCGGGCATGAAGCACTTCACCTCGGGGTCCAGCGTGGTCCACGACGCGGCGTTGGCCTGCTTTTTCGCCAGCGCCTCGGGCAGGTAGGGCAACGCGCCGCCTTCGACGACGCCGATGCCGGGCGGCACGCTGAACGCGGCGCCCAGCTGGAACATCGGGCCCGACTTGGCCGGGTGCGCCTCGATGTCCCAGTTGGCCGTGTTGTTCGCCTGCCAGATGCCGCTGAGATCGGGCGCGCCGTCCGGCGTGCGCGGGGCGCGATAGGCCGCCGGGGCCGCTGGCGGCGGCGCCGAACAGGCGGCCACGAGCAGGCTCACGACCGCGACCCCGGCGGCGCGGGTGACCGTGCGCGCCGCTGTCACTGACCGGGCCTCTTGCCGTCGCGCGGGTCCTTGCCATCCCGCGGCGCCCCGGTACCCGACGAGCCCATGAACAGCGTGCGGCCATCGGGGAAGGTGATGTCGCGGCCGTTGGCCTTGAGGCTGCCGTCCTTCGCCTTGTAGCCGGCGACGACGATCTGGGTGCCGATCTTCACCGAGTCTCGGGTGATGCCGCCGCGCTGCAGGGTGTTGGGCGTGCCGCCCTCGACCATCCAGACGTCCTTCTTGCCGTCGGGCCGCGGGACCTCCATGTGGATCCAGGCGTGGGGATTGATCCACTCCACCTTCACGATCGGTCCCTTCAGCGTGACCGGCGCCTTGGCGTCGAACTCTGCGGAAAACGCATGGTGCGCCCGCCCCGGGGCCGTCGCCGTGGCCAGGAACAGGCCCAGCGCGGCGAGCCGAATTACTCGTGCCATTCCACGCCTCCTCGAAACGTGCGGAGCATAACACTTGCCGGAGGTCTGGACGGCCGGGCCCGACTGGGCGCACACTACGCCGCATGAGACAGCTGCCATTCGCCGTCGTGGTTGCCGTTGTCGCGGGTTCGTGGCTCGTAGGGCCGATCGGGGCACGGCAGTCGGCGCCCGCCGCCCAGCCAGGCGCCGCGGCGCCCGCCGGCTGGACGGTGCCGCGCACCGCCGACGGCAAGCCCGACCTGCAGGGCGTCTGGGGCAACAACAGCGTGACGCCCATGACGCGCCCGACGCAGTGGAAGGACAAGGTGTCGCTCACGGACGCCGAGGTCAACGAGCTGAAGCAGTACGCGCAGCAGTTCGTCGATCAGGGGGGCGATGCCATCTTCGGCAACTTCGTCCAGCAGATGCTCGACGCGAAGGACAAGGGCGCCTTCAAGCAGGTGTCGTACGACCCGACCACCGGCAACTACAACCAGTTCTGGATGGCCGATCGTGAGTGGGACAATCGCTCCTCGCTCATCGTCGACCCGCCCGAGGGCCAGTTCCCGCCGATGACGCCGGCCGGCATCGCCCGCCGCGACGCGCGCCTGGCCGCCGCGAAGGCCAGCACGCGCGGTCCGTCAGACGGCCCCGAGGACCGCCCGCTTTCGGAGCGCTGCATCTCCTACGGCGCGCCGCGCATCGGCGCCAACTACAACAGCTACGTCCAGATCCTGCAGTCGCCGAAGACCGTGGTGCTGATGCAGGAGATGATTCACGACGCGCGCGTGGTCGACATGACCGGCACGGCGCACCTGCCGAAGACCATCCGCCAGCTCCACGGCGACCCCCGCGGCCGCTGGGAGGGCGACACGCTGGTCGTCGAGACGACCAACTACGTCAACGGCTTCCAGGGCTCGACCAACGACGTCACGCTCACCGAGCGCTATACGCGGGTGAGCCCGGACTTCATCGAGTGGAAGGTCACGGTCGACGACCCCGCCACGTGGACCACGCCGTACACGTTCATGATCCGGCTGAAGAAGACCGACGGCCTGATCTACGAGTACGCCTGCCACGAAGGCAACTACGCCATGACCGGCATCCTCGCGGGTGCGCGCCGCGAAGAGAAGGCCGGCGGCAAGCGCTAGGCGGCGACGATCTGCGGCACCAGCGTGCCGTAGACGTCGGTCAGCCGCATGTCGCGGCCGTTGAACCGGTAGGTCAGCTTCGTGTGGTCGAGTCCGAGCAGGTGCAGCACCGTGGCGTGCAGGTCGTGGTACGAGATCGGCTGCTCGAGCGCCTTGTACCCGAAGTCGTCGCTCGCGCCGATCACCTGCCCGCCCTTGATGCCGGCGCCGGCCATCAGCACCGTCTGCGTCCCCGGATTGTGATCGCGTCCGACGCCGCGCTGTGAGATCGGCATGCGCCCGAACTCGGAGTGCATGATCACGAGCGTCGAATCGAGCAGTCCGCGCGCCTTCAGGTCGCGCAGCAGCGCCGCAGCCGGCCGGTCGGTCTCGGCTGCGTGCTGCGTGTGGTTCGCCTTCACGTCGCCGTGCGCGTCCCAGGTGTCGACGTTCTGGTTGCCGACGCCGCCCGAGTAGATCTGCACGAAGCGCACCCCACGTTCCACCAGTCGCCGCGCCATCAGGCACTGCCGCCCGAACGGCTCGGTGACCTTCTCGTCGAGCCCGTAGAGCGCGCGCGTCGCGTCCGACTCCCCGGCGAGGTCGATGGCGCTCGGCGCGCAGCCCTGCATGCGGTAGGCGAGCTCGTATGACGAGATGCGCGCCGCCAGCTCCGAGTTGCCCGGGTATTTCTGCATGTCGAGTTCGTTGAGCTTCGCCAGCGTGTCGAGGCGCAGCCGCTGGTCCTCGGCCGAGATGCCGGCCGGCGGCTTGAGGTCGACGATGGGATCACCGGTCGAGCGGAACAGCGTGCCCTGGAAGGCCGCGGGCATGTAGCCGGCGCTCCAGTCGTTGGGCCCGCCCAGCGGTCCGCCGCGCGCGTCGGTCATCACGACGTAGGCCGGCAGGCTCGACGACACCGAGCCCAGCCCGTAGGTGACCCAGGCGCCGACGCTCGGGAAGCCCAGGTTGATCTGGCCCGTCTGCATCTCGTAGGTGCCCTGCACGTGGTCGTTCGAACGGCCGTAGACCGAGCGCAGGAACGCGATCTCGTCGACGTGCTGGCTGAGGAACGGGAAGATCTCCGAGATCTCGATGCCGCTCTGGCCGTGCTGCTTGAACGCGAACGGGCTGGGCATCAGCGGGCCGGGCGAGCCCTGGCGCACGATGACGTCGCCCTTCACCTTGTCGTCGATCGGCTGGCCGGCGTACTTCATCAGCGCCGGCTTCGGATCGAAGGTGTCCATCTGGCTCCAGCCGCCGCCCATGAACAGGGAGATCACGCTGGTGGCGCGCGGCGCGAAGTGCGGCGCCCTGGGCGCGTACGGATTCGATCCGACGGCGGCGGCGCTGCACGCGTCCTGCTGCGCCAGGGCGGTCGTCGACAGCAGCCCCTCGCGATCGAGCAGCCAGGCGAGCGCGAGGCCGCTGATGCCGCCGCCCGACGAGAACAGGAACTCGCGCCGATCCCAGAAGTTCTTGCTGCAGCGGTGCGACACGGCTCACCTCAGGTAGAGGAACTCGTCGAGATTCAGCAGCACGTGCGTGAACGCCGCGAGCGACTGCCGGCGCACGAGGAAGCGGGCCACGTCGCGCTCCGCCGCCACCGGCCCTCGTCCGAGGGCGATGCGATACGCGAGATCGATCTGGGCGTCGGGTTCGCCGGAAACCGCGGCGACGCGCGCCGCCAGGCGGTCGGCCTGCGCCAGGACGAACGGGTTGTTGAGCAGCGTCAGCGCCTGCGTCGGCACCGTCGAGACGTTGCGCGCGCCGGCGACGACGTTCATGTCGGGATGGTCGAAGGTGTCGAACATCGGATAGGGCAGGGAACGGCGGCGGTAGACGTAGACGCCACGCCGCCACGCCGCCGGCCCCTCGGGCGTGTTCTCCCACTTGCCGCGGAACTGCCCCTGGAGGATGTCCTTCGGCATGAACGGGAAGATCGGCTCGCCGCCCACCGCCCGGTTCAGGTTGCCGCCGGCGACCAGCATGCTGTCGCGCACGATCTCGGCCTCGAGCCGCTGCGGACGGAAGCGCCACAGGTAGCGGTTCTCGGGATCGCGGGTCGCGTTGTCGTCGCTCGCGAAGCTCGAGGCCATCTGGTAGGCCTCCGACAACATCATCTCCTTCTGGATCGGCTTCAGCCGCCAGCCCTGGTTCACGAGTTCGATCGCCAGCCAGTCGAGCAACTGCGGATGCGTGGGCGTGTCGCCCATCTTCCCGAAGTTCTCGAGTGTGCTGACGATGCCGCGGCCGAAGTGCTTCTGCCACAGGCGATTCACGATCACCCGCGCCGTGAGCGGATGGTCCGGCGAGGTGATCCACTTCGCCAGCGCCAGGCGACGGCCGGAGGTGCGGCCGTCGGGTCGCGGAATCGCGGTGGGCGGCGTGCCGGCCGTCGCCACGCCGACGAAGCCCGGCGCCATCTGCGGCCCGTGGCTCTCGACGTCGCCGCGGATCAGGAAGTACGACGGCGGCGTCTCGTAGCGCCCCGGGCCCTTGTGCAGGTAGCTGCCCGGGAATGGCGGCGGGATACGGCACTTCGGGCAACTGACGACCTCGTCGCCTTCGCCGAGCGGCGAGAAGCGATGGTCGCCGTCGGTGACGATCTCGGCCATCGGCAGCGGCGCTGGTCGTGCCTTCTCGACCGCGGCGAGGTCCGCGAGCAGGCCCTTTTTCGCGGCGAGGTCGCCGGGTGACAACGCCGCGTCGATCTGCGCGGCCGGCGCGTTCACCGCCTCGAACACCTGGATGGCGAGCAACCGCTCGCCAGGCGTGCGGTCGGCCTCGGGTTTTGCCGCGGCTTGATAGATCGCGTCGGGGAAGCGTGCCTTGATCAAGGCCAGCTCGATGCGGTCGCGCTGCGGCTTCTCGATGGCCGCGATCTTCGTGCGCAATGCATCACGCCGTGCGTTCAGCGCTTCCTGCGTCGCGAGGTAGGCGTCGGCCTCCGCCGGCGGCGCCAGCGGCACCTCGGTCTCGACGTAGCCGAAGATCGACGCCTGCAGGGCGTAGTAGTCCTTCTGCCGGATCGGATCGAACTTGTGGTCATGGCAGCGTGCACAGCCGACCGTGAGCCCCATCGTGCCCTTGCCGATGGCGCTCAGCACGTCGTCCAGGTAGTCGAAGCGGCGCTCCGGGTTGTCCTTCTCGCGGAACAGGACGCGCGGGCCGGCGCGCAGGAACCCGGTGGCGATCAGGCTGTCGAACGTGCGGTCGTCGACTTCGTCACCGGCGATCTGCTCGGTCAGGAAGACGTCGTACGGCTTGTCGTCGTTGAAGGCGCGGATGACGTAGTCGCGATAGCGCCACGCATTCGGGCGGTGCACGTCGTACTCGAACCCGCCCGAGTCCGCGTAGCGGGCCACGTCGAGCCAATGGCGGCCGTAGCGCTCGCCGTAGTGCGGTGAGGCGAGCAACTGATCGACGAGCCGCTCCCAGGCATCGGGCCGATCGTCGGCGACGAAGCGATCGACTTCGTCGGGCGAAGGCGGCAGACCGAGAAGATCGAGATACGCCCGCCGCACCAGCGTGGCCCGGTCGGCACGCGGCGCCGCCCGCAGGCCTCGCGCCGATCGCTCGGCGTCGAGGAAGCGATCGATGACGCTGGTCAGGCCCGCCCGTGCGGGCGCCGGCGGCACCGTCTGCACCGGCCGCGTGAACGCCCAGCGTCCACGCTCCTCGGCGGTGAGCGGCCGCTCTTCGATTTCGGCGCTGGCGGCCGCGGCGGCGGCGGCGGTGGTGGCGGCTGCGGCCAGTCCCGCGGGCCAGGTGGCGCCGCCGTCGATCCAGCGCTTCATCGCCGCGACCTCGGCCGGCGTCAGCGGCGCGCCGCGCATCGGCATCGCCGGGACGTCGAGGCCGGCGGCCAGGCGGTACATCCGGCTCTGCTCGGCATTGCCGGGCACCAGCGCGGGCCCCTTCGCGCCGCCGTCGATCGCGGCCTCGCGCGTGCGCAGGTCGAGTTTCGAGAGCCTCAGCTTCTCGCCGTGGCAGCCCAGGCACTTGCCCACGAGCAGGGCGTGGATCTCCGGATCGGCGGGGACCGGGGCCTGGGCCGAGAGCGCCGGAAGAACGGCCGAGAGACGAATCAGGGCGAGGCCGCCGAGGGCCAGACCGAGCGGAGCCGAGGCGACCAACCGTCGTGGCACTCCACACCTCCGTCCGAGGTTCGCGGGCCGGGCAGATCGAAGCGGGCTCACTCTACCGCAGCCAGGGCGCCACGACCAGACCGTCGACGCCGTGGCCGTGGCTTCGCCCGAGGCGTCACGGCCTGAGCCGTGCTGTCCTGGCGCGTCAGTGCAGTCGGGCCACGTAGAAGCCCGTGACCGCCCCGTCGCTCGCAGTGAACGATGCGCCGGTGTTGTTCAGAATGCGAACACCGACGACGTCGCCGGCGGCCAGCGCGAGGACGGCCGTCGCCGACTGCGACTCGAACACCGCCGCCGCGTCCTGGCACTCGCCGACTTCCGCCACGCCGTTGAGAAAGATGACCACGCAGCGATTCCCGGGCGCACCGCCGTTGGGCAGGAGTCCGACCGCCGCCGACACCATGTACGTGCCCGCCGACGGTACGGAGTACTCGCCCGTCGCGGGGTCGTAGCTGCCGCCGCCGACGTTGGTCAGGGACCCCCAGCCGGTGATCGATGTCGTACCAGGGCCGAGGGTCTGATCGGCCAGCGACGCCGATCTGAAGCGGACGTCGGCGCGGATCGGCACGCAGGTCACGCCGCCGCTGGTGAGCACGGCGCTGATGGCGGAGCCGGCGCCGCACGCGCCCGAGACACGAAGCTGCACCTGGCTGGCGAGGACTTCGGTGGCGCCCACGGATCCCCCTGCGAGTTCGACCTGCGTGATCGTGCCTGGGGCCACGCTGCTCGGCGGCAGCGGACGCACCGGCAGGCCGGCAACGGTCTGGAAGAAGGCGAACGTGCCGCCGTGCCCGATGCTGTCGAGCCACGTGCCATGACCAGTGGCCGGACTCACGACCGCCGACACGTGCACGGCCTTCGCCCACGGCGTCACGATGCTGAAGTTCATCGTGAAGCTGCCGTCGGCGTTCGGCGAGGCGATGCCGACCACGCTCGCCTTTTTGACTGCACCGCATTGATCTTCGGTGCCGTCGAGTCTGAACCCGGCCGGCGTGTTGGTCAGGGTCAGCGTGACGACGTTGCAGTAGGGCAGCATCTGCCACGGCACGGGGCCCAGGATGGTCTGCGCAGCGGCGTCGCGGCCCGCGCAGATTACCAACAGCACCAAGCCGAGCCGTGCTGACGTCACCGTGCAGAATCTGGCCATGACTCCTCCAGTCGGGATCCGAAGCGTCCAGAGTGTACGCGTGCCGGCTGACTGACCCCGCCAGCTCGCCGCTACCGGCGAGGACAGGTGGCGAGGCGAGGCAGGTCCGGCGCCCGATGCGGAGACGTAGACTAGCCGCATGCGCCTGCTCGTTCTCGCGCTTGCGGCTGCGCTCTCGGGCCAGGGCGGTCGCCCGGCCGGTCCGCTGATCGTCGTGATCGACGGCGACAGCGCTGTCGCGGCGCCGGAAGACACGGCGCGGCGACGCGTGGCGCTGCTCGAACAACTGGACCCCGGCGCCGTCGCGAAGTACTACGAGCTCACCGCCAGTGGCATCCACCCGGTGGCACCCACCGACGCGGCGTCGTTCCGCCGCACCGTGTTCACCGTGACGCCGCCGAGCTACTCGGGCGTGAAGGTCACGTTCTCCGAGAGCACCGAGATCCTGCGTGGCAACGAGGCGGTGCGCGAGGCCGTCATCGCGCGCGAGTGCTCGAGCGGCTGCGGCGGGCGCGTGCGCGCGGCGGTCGAGGCCGAGGTCAAGCGCACCGAGGGAGAGAGTGCCCGCAAGCTCCAGCATCTCGCCGCGCAGGCGACGTCGTGGCGCGGAGCCCGGGTGGTCCTGGTGACCTCCGGATGGCCGACGCGTGACGAGGCCCGCGTGCGTCTCGACCGCGCGCTCGCGCCGCTGCGTGAGCACGCCGTGTCGCTGACCGTCGTGCACGTGCCGTCACGCGAGCCCTATCGGGGCCTCGTGCGTGATGCCAGCGAGAGCCTGGCGGCCCGGCTGCCGGCGCGCTACGCGACGCTGGCCGGCGACGCCGACGTGTCCGCGGCGGCGACCCTCGTCGGCGTCGCCTCTCCGGCGCAGACGACCGCCGCGATCACGACGTCCGCGGGAGCATCAGCGTCCTTCGCCCTTGGAGCGACGCCTGGTCCGGAGAGTCCCGCGCAGGCCGTCGGGCCATCGACATCGCCGGCGGCCGACCCACCGGTCGCTGCGCCGGCCAACGACGACGCGACGCTGCGCCGGGCCGCCGCCTACGTCGCCCGCTTCGAGCGGACGTTCACCGAAGTGGTCTGGCACGAGCGGTACGAGCAGGAAGTGCGCGTGTGGCAACGGTTCTCGAGTTCCGGCGAGACGCGATGGAACCTCGACGGCCGTCGCACGCTGGAGTCAGAGCTCTACTTCGCGTGGCTGCCGAAGGACGGGACGTGGATCGCGGTGCGCGATGTGATGGCGGTCGACGGCAAGGCGCGGCCGGCCGGCGACCGCCGCCTGGCCGCCCTGGCGGCGCGCGGCTCCGTGTCCGTGCTGGAGCTGCGGGAGTTGGCGCGCGAGAACGGACGCTTCAACATCGGCACCATCGTCCGCACGTTCAACGAGCCCACGCTGGCGCTGCTGTTCCTCACCGAACGCCACCGTGCCCGCGTGGCGTGGTCGCGCAAGGGCCAGCGGCGCGCCGACGGGCGCGTCGTGGCGACGTATGCGTTCACCGAGCAGGGACGTCCGACGCTGATTCGCAGCGGCGACCGCGACATGCCCGTGCGCGGGACGTTCGACCTCGACAGCGCCACCGGCGAAGTGCTGGCCAGCACCATCGAGTTATCCGAACCGCTGGCCATCGGCGAAGCCCTGCCGACCCTCACCGGACGGATGGCCGTGGACTACCGGCCGCACGTCGCGTTCGACGTGCTGGTGCCGGGCGAGATGCGAGAGTCCTACAGTGCCCACCGCTCGGAAGAGGTGACCGCGACGGCCATCTATTCGGACTTCCGGCGCTTCTGGACGACGGCCCGCCTGATCCTGACCCCGTAGCGGAGGTGCCCGAAGACGCGGCCGCGGAAGCGCCGTGACGGGCGCGCGCGGCGTGCACTCGTCACGCCGTTGGTCACGTCCAACTGCGGAAAGCACCGTCTTCCACCCGGCCGCCCGATGGCCCGGAGCGTATGAAGGGCCATGCCTCTTCGTGGTCTCGCCGCCGACCTCCGATTCGCGCTCCGCCTCGTCCACGCCGATTGGCGTTTTTCAACCACGCTGGTGGCCACGCTCGCCATCGGCATCGCCGCCAGCGGCGCGCTCTTCAACGTGGTGAACGCCACGTTGCTGCGGCCGCTGCCAATCCCCGACGAGGCGCGCGTCTTCCGGCTGCAGGACTACACCACCGGGGCCGACGGCAGCCAGGTGCGGCGCTCGAATCGCGTGCCCAACTTCCTCGACATCGCCGCCGACGCCCGCGCGTTCTCGGCGGTGGCCGGCATGCGCAGCCTGCAGTGGTCCCTCGTCGACGGCGGCACGCCGGTGCCGGTGTCGGTGGGCCTCGTGTCGCCCGGGTCGTTCGCGCTGCTCGGGGTGCGCGCCGACCACGGCCGGTTGTTCACCCACGACGAGGAGGCGTCGGGGCTCGATGCCGCCGTGATGGTGATCAGTCACGCGCTGTGGCAGCGCCAGTTCAGCGGACGCGCGGACGTGCTGAATCGCGCGGTGCGGCTCGAAGACCGGGTCGTCACGATCGTGGGCGTGGCCCCGGCCGGGTTCCGGTTCCCGTACGACGTCGAGGCGTGGCTCCCCGAGCGGGTCGACCCGCGCAGCGAGGCGTCGCTGGCCGTCTTTGCGCGCCTGGCTCCCGGCGCGTTGCCCGCCGCGGCGCAGGCCGAGCTCGAGGCCATCGCCGTGCGGGCCGAGGAGGCGCGTCCGGTCGCGAACCGTGGCGTCCGCTTCGCGATGACGCCGATCCGCGAGTCGCTCGTGGGCACGAGCGCGCGCACCTCGCTGGCGCTGCTGGCGGCCGCGGCGCTGCTGCTGATCCTTGCCTCGGCGAACGTCGCCAACCTGCTGCTGGCGCGCGGTGTCCGGCGCGCCCGGGAGATCGCGGTGCGGGCCGCGCTGGGGGCGCAGCGCGGACGCCAGGTGCGGCAGATGCTGGTGGAGAGCCTCGTCTTCGCTGGCATCGGCACGGGCGTCGGCCTGGCGATCGCGCACCCGACCAGCCGCCTGCTCGTCGGACTCGTGCCGAACACGCTTCGCGATCAGCTCGGCCTCACCGGCACCACCGTCGACATGCGGGCCGCGCTGTTCGCGGCCGCCGTGACCGCCACGGTGGGCGTGCTGGCCGGGCTCGTGCCCGCACTCAAGCTGGTGCGCGCCGATGTGAGCGACACGCTGCGCCAGCACACGCGCGGCGGGTCGACGGGACATCGCCTGATGCGCGGCCTCGTCATCGGCGAGGTCGCGCTGGCGGTCGTGCTGCTGGTCAGCGCCGGCCTGATGGTCGAGAACCTGCAGCGTCTGCTCGGCGCCGACCTGGGTCTGCGCGCCGACGCGCTCTACGCCGTGGCGTTGCCGCTGCCGCCGCGCTACGCCGACGCCGAACCGCGCGTCCAACTCGTGCGGCGCCTGCACGACGCTGCGCGCGCCTTGCCGGGCGTGGAGCGCGCCGGGCTCACCTCGTGGAACCCGCTCGCACGCGGCAGCTTCGGTGCGGCACTCGAAACCGAGGAGCAGCGGCTGGCGCCGGGGCAGAGCGGCCTCATCGTCAACCACCGTCTCGTCACCGCCGACTGGATGGAGACGGCCGGCGTGTCGGTGCGGCGCGGGCGGACGTTCGCCGCGACCGACGCCGCCGGCAGCCAGCCGGTGGCCATCGTGAGCCAGCGCCTGGCGAATCGTCTCTGGCCAGGGCAGGACGCGGTGGGGAAGCGACTGCGGCAGGCACGTCCCGAGAATCCGTGGCTGACGGTCGTGGGTGTCGTCGGCGACGTGCGCGACTCCGGAGAGTGGGCCGAGACCTGGTACGTGCCGTACGAGCAGCATGCGTCGACGCTTGCCGCCGGCACCGTGCACTTGATGGTGCGCTCGCAGGTGGATGCGACGGCGATGGTCGCGTCATTGCGCACGGCCGCGGCCGCGATCGACCCGCTGCTGCCGGTGCCCGAGGCGGCCGTGATGACCACGTTGTGGACCGAGGCCCAGACGCCGCAGCGCATGGGGGCGCTCGTGTCCGCGCTGTTCGGTGTCAGCGGACTGCTGCTGGCCGCGCTCGGCACCTACGGCGTGCTCGCGTACCTGGTCTCGGCGCGGGCGCGCGAGTTCGGCATCCGGCAGGCGCTGGGAGCCCGGCCTCGCGACGTGGTGGTGATGGTCCTGCGCGACGGCGGCACGCTCGCGGCCGTGGGACTGCTGGCCGGAGCGGCGCTCAGCGTCGGCGCCGTGCGCGCGCTGCGCTCGGTGACGACGGAAGTCGCCGGCGTGCCGGCGGCGTTGCCGTGGCTGGTGGGCGGCGCGCTCGTGACGGCGGCGTTGTTCGCCTCGCTGGTGCCGGCGCGGCGCGCCACACGCGTGCAGCCGGTCGACGTGATGCGCGCGGAGTAGCGGCGGCGACATCGTCGGCGGCTCTCGCGGTTCGCGGCACGTGTCGCACGGAGGCGCCCCACGCGCCGCCAGCCGATCGTTGCGCCCCGCGGAGAGCCGATGCTATAGTCTGGGTTTGCCAGTCGCGTCGCGGCGCCCGCCGTACGCGACCAGCGAGCGTCCGGTGGCGCCCCGCGCCGCCAGCACTCCTCTGGGCCCGTAGCTCAACTGGCAGAGCAGCAGACTCTTAATCTGTTGGTTGAAGGTTCGATTCCTTCCGGGCTCACCACTCACCGCCGGCATCCGACCTGCTAGCCGACGCGGCCCGTCATGCGAGGCGTCCGTTCGCATCCGGCCCGGGGGCGGCCCCTGCCTCGTTCCCATCCACCGCCATGACCTTCCCCTCGGCGACTTCGATGCGCGCGAGGACGGTGCACGGCCTCTTGCCCTCCACCCGCGGGACACACCCGCGCGCGAGTTGCTTCGCGCGCATGGCTGCGACCACGACGAAGTGGAAAGTCCCGTTCGGGGGCGCACTCACTGGAACCATCCGAAAGACGGCCGCAGGATGCCGGCGACGGCCGCGGCGGCGACGGCCATGATCCCCGCCGTCTGCAGGCGATCGCGCCTGACGGAGTCGTGCCCCCGGTCGCGCGCCTGCCCGACCGACCAGTGCATGTCGATGCCCGCATCGTGGCGGAGCGCCTCGCGCGTGAGGCTGATGATCGGCGGTGGCATGACGCCTGACGGCAACGCCGGCGACACGGATGACTGCGCGATGGACATGTGACCCTCCCCGGAAACGGGCTTTGGTGAGGGCCAGGGCGGGAACCGCCTCAGAGCTCAGAAAAGCAGACGCCGTGAGTATACCGCCGTACCTCCGCCGGGCTCGGCAAATGGACGCGCGGGAACGGCCGGCGCGCCCCGCGCGCTACGGGCACGCCAGCGGAGTGACGCGGCCGTCGCTGGCCACCGGGTCCCAGCGATAGAGATAGGCGGCGCGTCCGGGCAGTCGCGACACAGCCCCGCACCGGCGATCGGGACCGGGGTCGATGCCGAAGATCACCGCGTCGTCGAGCAGCGCGCCGTTGCGGGCCAGATCTTCCGCCGCCATCGATCGCCGCGTGCCCACGCGTCCGGCGATCAGGACGAGCGCGCCATTGAGGCCCAGTGCCGACGCCTGCATGAACGGATTCATGCGCTCCCGGATGACGCCGCGTTCGATCATCGCGTGGACCACGAACGCCATCGGCATCAGGGTGATGCTGGCGGTGAGCCACTTGAACATCGTCCGGTCGCCTGCCGGGAGCGTGGCGAAGTCCGCGGTGCGAAACACCTGCGCGGTCACGAAGATGACAAGGAACAGGAACACCTCGTAGTGGAAGCGCGCGCCGTACTGATTGCCGCCGCGTTCCATGTAGAAGAACAACATCGACGCCATGACGGCGGGCAGCCAGGTGAAGGGGCCGCGCCGTGCTGCGGACGGCGCGCGGCGCAGGTAGACGACGTAGGCCGCGATCAGCACGGGCGGTGTCCACAGCAGGTGCCGGACGACGTGGCTGGCCATGATGTCCACGCCGCGCAGCACGAACCCGTCGGCGAACCAGCGCGACCTGGTGACGTCGGTCGTCGTGAGCTGCCACGCGACGCCCGTGAGCACGATGTTGTAGGCCATCAGGCCGACCGCCCACGGCAGGCCGCCCAGCGCCACCAGCGCCAGCGTGCGCGCGCGGGCCACGCCCGGTCGCAGCAGCCACGCCACCACGGGCACGGCGCAGATCGCGCCCGTGAAGTACCGCGTCAGCACGGCCCACCCGATGAGCGCACCGAGCAGCAGCGGCACCCACGCCGGCCGGCGATCCTCGCGGGCCGCGAGGCAGGCCGCAGCGAGGACCAGCGCGCCGCACAGCGGATGCGAGAAGTACGACGCGGCGTTGAACGCGAAGAACGGCGAGGCCGCCAGGACGAGGGCCGCGAGGGCGCCCGCCGGCGCGCCGTAGAGCTGTGAGCCCAGCGTCCACACGAGCGCCAGCGTGGCGGCGCCAAGGAGGGGATTCACCAGCCACGCCGGGATGCCGGCGAACATCGCGAGCGCCAGCGCCAGCGGCCATCCCGGCGGGAACGTCCCGAACGTCCGGCCGCTCTGCAGGCCGATGTAGTTCAGGTCGAAGAGCTCCGGCGAGGGCGGGGCAGGCCACCACAACCGGCCGGCGCTCAGCGTGCGCGCCTGGAAGAGATACATGTACTCATCGCCGGAGTTCGGGAAGCCGAGCAGGATGCGCTGGTTGAGGAGCGCCAGTCCCGCGACGACGAGCGGGCCGCCGAGCGCCGCGACGAGCAGGCGATGGCCATCGAGCCACCCGGCGAGCCACAGACTTCGGGCGTAGAGGCGTGCCCAGGGTCCGTGGCGATGGGGCTGGTGAGGCTCGGTCATGCGTGCGAGTCGTGAGGCCCTCGTCTTGTGCCGTGTCGCCGTGGGTCACGCTGAGGCCGCTCGCCGACGTTGGCGGCATCCCACGAGCCGACGTCCATGCCGAGCGCGAGACCGACGCGGCGCAAGGCCCGTGCATCCTATCAGCACTGCATCCGTCCTGCTCGTGACCGCAATCGATCGCGTGTCAGGGCACGTCGTAGCCCCGGCGGGTGTGGACCGTGCCGCGTACGCCCTTCAGCCGCACGTCCACGCTGTGCCAGCCGCGACGTTCTACCCCCTGAGCCGTATAGGTCAGCACGTAGCGATGACGGTACTCGTCGAGGATCCGCACGAACGCGTCTTCCATCGGGCGCCGGGCATCCACGGGGAAGACCCGGCCGCCGGTCTCCGCGGCGAGGTCCTGCAGATCCCGCATGGCCTGGCGGCCTCCGGGACTGCGCGAGAACCGCACCGCGTCGTAGCCGGCGACGACCGGGTAGATCACGACATCGGCGCGCGTCGCCATCTCCAGGGCCTGCGCCTGACTGAGCCAGCTCGCCGAGTCGAGGCCGTCGGTGAGCAGGACCATCAGCGCCGGCCGCGGATCCGCGCCCGCCAGGAGCAGGCTGGCGAACACGGCATCGTGCAGGGCGGTCGAGCCGCCGAGGGGCAACAGATCGGGATGCAGCACGCCGCTGGGGGGTGTCAGCAGGCGCACGTGGTGTGCGAATCCCACCACGGTCAGGCGGTCCCTCTCGGTCAACCGCGCCAGCAGCGCATTGGCTGCGGTCACCAGGCGCTGCAGTGGCGCGCCCTGCACGCTGCCCGAGAGGTCGAGCACCACCACGACGTGCGCGGCGTCCGTCGTGGCCACGGAGTCGACCCGCTGCACGACGCCGTTGTCGCGCACCTCGAAGTGCTCGGCGGTGAGACCGGCTCGCGGCAGGCGCCCGTCGAGGGCGAGGACGTCGAGGCGCACGCCGCTGGTCGACGCCGTGAACTGCGCGGCGCCGCCGGTCGACGACGCCACGGCGAGCAGCGCGAGCAGCGCCCCAGCGCCGGCGTGTCTAGTCATGCGGCGTCTCGGCGGGGCCGCTCACGCGGGCGCGCAGCTGGCGCACGGTGGGATCGACGAGCCACTCGAGGCCCATGGGATACGCCGGCCACGGATCGTCCGCAGCGGGTTCGCGCGACAGGCACTCCTGGACGGTTCCTCGCGCCTCCCCCTGGCGCCCGGCCTTCACCAGCGCGTGGGCCAGCGCCAGACAGCCGCTCTGCCAGCGTTCGTGCGCCGTGCGCGCGGCGCGGAAGTGGCCCACCGCCTCGTCGTACCGACGTTGCGCGTCCGCAGCCTGGCCCCTCGTGAGCGCGAGCAGGTACGCCAGGCGTCCTGGCGGGGCCTCGACGGCGAGGTGCGTCCGCGCGGCGTCGAAGGCGCCGAGCCGCACGAAGACCCGCGCCAGGCGCACCCGCGCTTCGGCGTCGGCGGGTTGCAGCACCAGCGCGCGTTCATAGCTGCGTGCGGCGCGCTGCAGCGCCGTCCGCGAGGCCATGGTGGCATCCGGCGGCAGGCCCGCCAGCACTCTGGCCCTGTCGAAGACGGCGATCGGCGAGCCCAGGGTCTCCAGGATCGAACCATCGATGACGTGGAACACGGCCTGGTCGCTGAATTCGTCCAGGGCCTGCCTGACGACCCGGCTCGCTTCCGCCAGGGCGCCTCGACGCTGGAAGTGGGTCGCGGCGATCAGCCACCAGTCCTGCCGGAAGCGCGTGACCTCGAGCCGGGCCGCCGCATCGACGCTGGTGTCGCGACTCCAGGGCGTGTAGCGCGAAGGCGCCAGCGCGCGGAAGGCCGTCTCTGCGATGCGGACGTGCCTGTCACGCTCGGACTGGCGGCCGGGTGGCAAGGCAATCGCCGCCTCCAGATGCAGCGCCGCCGTGGCGCGAAGCTGCTGCAGGTAGAGACGTGCCGGTGCGCCGTCGACGACCTTGGCCGCCCGGTTGGCGGCGACGGCGCTCTCGTACTGCCTCGTCCGCTCGCGCAGGATCTCGACGGCATTCGCCTCGAGGTCGGTCGCGCGAAGGCGTACGAGGTCCACGATCGCCGTCACGTTGTCGCCGCCGAGGTAGCGCTCGACGAGACGCAGGTACTCACCGTCGGTCTGCGGTTGTCGCGCCATCGCGGCTGCGACGCTCGACAGCACGATCGCCAATCCCAGGACGGCACGAAGACGGGACTGCGGCACAGCCATGGCCGGCAACCAGGGTCAGTAGCGGGCGCTCGCCAGGCAGCGTCAGTGCCACCTGCCCGGACAGTGTAGCCGTGCAGCGCCGGTTCGCGCGCCTCGCCTCACGAGCGACGCCGTTCGACCGGGCATGAGGCGATCCGCCTCGACGACTGACGCTCGCTACGGGCGCTGGGGCCCGGTTGCGTCGGCGCTGCGTTCTGCGTCCTTGATGGGGCCGAGCGCCCGCAGCACGGCGAAGTTGGCGAGGCTCAGCACCACGGCGATGTCGTAGTTGCGATACGCGACCGCGGCACCCACGGCCGCGGTGGTCCAGATGCTTGCCGCCGTCGCCGTGCCTTTCACGCTGTCGCCGGTCTTCAGGATGGCGCCACTGCCGATGAAGCCGATGCCGGCCAGCAGGCCCTGCCACACGCGCGACTCGGCATCCACCGACGCGCCGAACGAGCTGCGCGCGGCGATCAGGAAGCCGCAGGTCGCGATCGACACCAGCGTGAAGGTCCGCAGGCCGGCCGTCCGCTCCCGCGTCTCGCGATCCCAGGCGATCGGCAGCGCGAGCAGGAAGGCGATGGCGAGCTGCCAGACGTGCTGGCCGATCTGGGCGACGTCCTGCATCGTGGGTCGCCACGCGCAGTGCAACCCGACTGCCACATCGACGGTATCCGCCGTACCGCAGAAGTCGGCTCGGGAGCCTGTTGGCGGCGCGACGCGCACCCGCGGTTCACAGACACCATGTCAGGCGTTACCCACATGTGGCATCGGCGTGCCCGCTGCGCGGATCGCGGGACGGTGAGTCCCGGGCATCCGCCTTGCAGTGGCTCGAGCGGCAGAGGTGTCCGATGCGATGTTCTACCAGATCCTGGGCGCTCCCACTCGCGGTCGTCGTGACGATGGCGGTGACGGATGCGGCCCAGGGACAGACTGTCCGACCCGTCAGTGATGCAGAGGCGTCGAGTGTCCACGACGTCCGCCGGCTCGGCGGATCGACGGCACTGGCCGGCGCGCGCGTGAGCAACGTCGCCGCGCTGCGCCGCCTGTCGACCGATCCCGCCTTGGCCCGCCGTGTGCGGGCGGCGTTCGACGATGCCGGCATGCCGGCGCTCGCCGACAGCGTGCTCAATACACTGTCGACGACACAGACCACGTACTCGGGAGCCGCGTGCGTCGACGCCACGCCGCAGCCTGGCAGTGTCATCGAATGCGACGTCCGACCCGGTCAGACGCTGCAGTGGATGGCCTTCCGCCGCGGCAGCCAGACGACGGTCCTGCGCAATGTGCGTTGGGCCGGGCGTGCCCCCTTCCGCGCCTACCTCTTCACGGTGAACGACGCCGGCCGCACGCACACCTTCGTGGTGCCCGTGGAATGCGGCAACGTCTCGCTGCTGCGTAGCGCCGATGCGCCGGTCGCCGCCGCCATCGTGCCGCCCCCGCCCGCACCGGAACCTGCGCCCGCCCCGGCGCCGCCCCCTCCACCACCGCCACCGCCACCGCCGCCGCCACCCGTGGCCGCGCCCGAGCCGGCCGCCGCAGCCGAGGTGCAGGTACCGCCGCCCGCGCCCGCTCCCGTGGCGTCACCGATCCGCTTCTTCATGGACGGCGCGTTCGGCAAGGAACGCCGCTCGCGTCCGCTCGATGACGACGCGTTGCTGCCGGCCGCTGACGGCGAGTTCGCGCAGTGCACCCCGCTGCTGGGCGTGAAGATCGGCGTGGGCCGCCGCTTCAGCAACGACTGGGAGCTCGCCGGCACGGTCGGCGTGGCGTTCAGCCTGGTCGACGAGGACGAGAAGGTGCGCGAGCACGCGCTGTTCGTCGAGGCCGAGGCCAACAAGTGGTTCGGCAACCGCGCCTTCGTCGGCGGCGGCGTCGGGCTGTGGGACCTCACCCGCAGCGACACGCTGACGCCGACCCTGATGGTGCACGCCGGACTGCCGCTGGCACCCAACGTGCGCTTCCCGATCTACTTCCTGATCGAGGCCCGCTCGTTCCTCGACGGCATCGACGACTTCGACAACAACTACCAGTTCTGGGGCGGCCTCCGCGTGCGGTTCTAGCGGACGGCGCGGCAGGACGGCAACGAGGCCGGTGCCGTGAGGCACCGGCCTCTGCGCGTACGGAGCGCACACGTCTCTTTCGCGTCGTGGACCGCGACGGGCTGGCACACACCTTGAAGCGACCAATCGATCATGAGCACGTCGACGCCTCACCGCCTGACGCGGCTGCGCCATGCGTCCGACCACGTCCCCGGGATCGCGCGCGTAGCCCTGCGCAGTGGCCGCGCCACGTACCGGCGGCCCGACGGCAGCGTGGTGCGCGATCGCCGCGAATTGGATCGCATTCGCGCGCTGGCCATTCCGCCGGCGTGGAAGGACGTCTGGATCTCGCCCTGGCCCAACGGGCACATCCAGGCCACGGGACGCGACGCCCGCGGCCGCAAGCAGCATCGCTATCACGCGTCGTGGACCGCCAGGCGTGACGACGCGAAGTACGCGCGGCTGGTGGAGTTCGGCCGCGCCCTGCCGCGCCTTCGCCGGCGCGTGAGCCGCGACCTGCGCGCCCCGGGCCTCTCACATCGCAAGGTGGTCGCGCTCGTCGCCCGCCTGCTCGATGTGTCGCTGATTCGCGTGGGCAACGACGAATACGCCCGCGACAACCACTCGTTCGGGTTGACGACGCTGCGCGATCGCCACGTCACGGTGCGGGGGCGCACGGTGCGGTTCAAGTTCGCCGGCAAGAGCGGCAAGACCCACGACATCGAGGTCAACGACCGGCGCCTGGCGCGGCTGGTGAAGCAGTGCCAGGAGCTGCCGGGCAGCCGCCTGTTCCAGTATGTCGACGACGACGGACGCGTCTGCGACCTCACGTCGTCGGATGTCAACGACTACCTCCGCGGCGTCATGGGCGAGGCGTTCACGGCGAAGGACTTCCGCACGTGGGCCGGCACGGTCCTGGCCGCCCGTGCGCTGACGGAGACGGCGCACGACCCCGAACACGAACCAACAAGGCAGGATGTCGTTCGCGCCGTCGACACGGTGGCGCAGGCGCTCGGCAACACGCGGGCGATTTCGCGCAAGAGCTACATTCACCCGGTCGTCATCGATGCCTACCTCGGAGGCACGCTGGCCTCGTCGCTCAAGGTGCGACCGAGGGGTGGCCACGTCGCACGGCGGCGGATCGAGACCGCGGTGCTCGCGCTGCTGCAGCGTCGCCGCGGCGCCACGACCAGGCGCGCGGCCTGACCGTGTCGGCGCACCGCGACGACCGGCGTGTCAGGTCGCGCTAGATCAGCGTCGCCTGGCCCGGCACTGGATCGAGCACCGTCTGGATCACTTGTTCGGGCTCGTCGGACGCCGGAGTCGCCACGCGCCCGTCAGTCACGAACGCCAGCACGTCCGCGATCACCTGCGCCTTGTGCGACGCCAGCAACCCGTGCGGCGCGGTGTCGTACTCGACCAGCTGACTGCCGGCGATGGCCGCGGCGGCGCGGCGTCCGGTGGCGGCGATGGGCACCGTCTTGTCGGCAGTGCCGTGCAGGATCAACGTGGGCACGCTGATCGCGGCGACGTCGGCGCTGAAGTCGGTGGTGGCGAACGCGCGGGCGCACGCCAGGGTGGGGTGCAGGCCGGCCTGCATGGCGATCGCGCACGACCAGCTGATGACCTCGTCGCTGACCGGCTGCGAGATCATGCCCATGCCGTAGAAGTCGCGGAAGAACTTCGGCCAGAAGGCCGCCCGATCCCGTTCGATGGCGGCGGCCATCTCGTCGAAGACGTCCGGCGGCACTCCCTCGGGGTTGGCTGCCGACTTCATCATGCCTGGCACCACGGCGGAGATGAACACGGCGCGGTCGACGCGCGTGCCCTGGCGACGCCGGAGGTAGCGCGCGACCTCGCCACCACCCATCGAGAAGCCCACCAGCGTCGCGCCATCTGCGCCCGTCGCGTCGAGCACCGCGCCGAGATCATCGGCCAGCGTGTCGTAGTCGTAGCCGCCCCAGGGCTGCCCCGAGCGGCCGAATCCGCGGCGGTCGTAGGCGATGGCCCGGAAGCCCGCGTCGGCAAGCGCCAGGGCCAGATCGTCGAACGTGTCCGACGACAGCGGCCAGCCGTGCAGCAGCACCACCGGGCGCCCCGACCCCCATTCCTTCACGTACAGCTCGGTTCCGTCTTCCGCGGTGATGAATGGCATGGCGACGCCCTCGTGTGAGCAATGGATTGCCGACTGTGCGCGCCGGCGCTCACACGGACATCGCAGCCGGCCTGCGAGCCGGTTCGTTGCAGCGCTCGTGCCAGCGCCAGCTCAGCTCGGCAGGATGCCCCGGCGCAGAGCGATCGTGACGGCGTGAGTGCGGTCGTTGGCCGCCAGCTTCGCCATGATGCTCTTCATGTGCGACTTCACCGTCTCCTCGCTGATGGCGAGGCCGTCGGCGACGATCTTGTTCGCCTGGCCGGCGGCAACGCGTTGCAGCACGTCGACCTCGCGGGCGGTCAGCACGTCGTCGGCATGGTGCTGCGCCAACTCGACGGCGATGGCTTCCGGAATGTGGCGCCGGCCGGCGTGCACCGCGCGGATCGTCTCGAGCAGCTCCTTCCGCAGCATGCCCTTCAGCAGGTAGCCCGCGGCGCCGGCTCTGATGGCCCGCGACGCCAGCACGTCGCCCTCGTAGGTGGTCAGGACGATGATGCGGGCGTCGGGGAACTCGGCGCGGATGGCGGCGATAGCCTCGATGCCGCCCATGCCCGGCATCTGCACGTCCATCAGCGTCACGTCCGGGCGGAGCGCCCGGTACTGCGCCACCGCGTCGATCCCGTTTGCGGCTTCGCCAGCGAGGGTCATGTCGTCCTGCCCGTGCAGCACCGCCGCGATCCCCTCGCGCAGCAGGGGATGATCGTCCACCGTCAGCACGCGGATCGGCGCGGTCATCGGCTGCTCCCGGACCACGCCCGCCGCAGCCAGGACCAGCGCGGCGTGGCGGCATCCGCGAACGCCGTCGCCGCCGGCACGCGGAGCTCGACTTCCGTGCCGGCCCCCGGCCGGCTCCAGACATGGAACTTCGCGCCGATGCGGGCGGCGCGCTCACGCATGCCGCGCAGCCCGTAGTGCTCGGCTCGGCCGGCCGTCAGCACGTCCTCCGGGATGCCGCGACCGTCGTCGCGGCAGCGTACCCGCAGCGCGTCGGCGCTGTAGGCGATCTCGGCCTCGACGCGATGGCCGTGGCCGTGGCGCACGGCGTTCGTGAGGGCCTCACGCACGACCCAGAACGTCTCGTCCTGCACGATCGGATGCAGCGGGCGTGGATCGCCTTCGACCGTCAGCATGAACCCGTGACCGGTGTCGGCAGTGAGCTCGTCGCCGGTGCGCGCGATGGCCTCGGGCAGGTCCGCCGCGACGTCGGCCGACCGCCGCAGATCGCGCACCCGCGCCCGGCCCTCGGCGAGGACGTCGTCGGCGCGCGAGAGCGCGTCCTCCATCTGCACCGCCGCGGGATCGGCGGCCGGCAGTCGCGACGCGATCGCCTGGAAGCGCAGGATCAGGCCTTGGACGCCCTGCAGCAAGGTGTCGTGCAACTCGCGGGCAATGCGTTCGCGTTCGGCGACGCGCGCCTCGAGACGGCCGTACACGGCGGCCGTCACCTGGCGCACCCGCAGGCGGAACGCCGCCCACACCAGGCCGAATGCGACGACGACTGCGCCGACGCGGAACCCCAGCGTCTGGTGCAGGGCCGGTGGCACCACGAAGGTCGTGGTGGCGCCGGTCTCGGGCCAGACGCCGTTGTTGTTGGAGGCGATGACCTGGAACGTGTACGCACCAGGCGCCAGGTTCGTATACGTCGCCTCGCGCCGGTCCCCGGCGTCCTGCCAGTCCTGATCGACGCCTTCGAGCTGGTAGCGGAAGCGCACCCGGTCCGGCATCGTGAGGCTGAGGCCGGTGTAGGCGATCCGGAGATTCGAGCTGCCCACCGGCAGCGAGAGCCCGTCGGCAGCGGGGAAGTCCTGCGTGCCGGTGCGAACGAACGTCACACGCACCGGCGGCGGCTGCGAGGCGGTGGACAGGCGCCGCGGGTCGATGGCATGGACCGCGTCGTAGCCCACGAACCACAGCTCGCCCCCGGGCGCGACGAGGGCCGAGAACGACGGACGTGGCGCCGCACCGCCCACGACGCCGTCGAGATGATCGAACACGCGGTAGCGAGGCGTCACGGTCGCATCGGCGGCGGCGCGCGCGATCTCGTCGGCCGCGATGCGCACGATGCCCCGGCCGCCGTTGAGCCACAGCGTGCCGTCACGCTCGACGGTCACCCCGCGTACGACGCCGAGGGTGTCCTCGTCGATGCCCGCGATCGGGTGGACGGTGTCGCCGTCGATGGCGACGAGGCCACCGCGTCCCGCCAGCCAGGTGCGGGTCCCGGCCGCGGCCAGCCCTG
>CADEDM010000007.1 GCA_902826065.1 uncultured Acidobacteriota bacterium
TTCGTGCACATCGACGGCGGGCTCCACGCCACCGAGGTCGCCGGCCCGCAGCACACGCCGCAGCTCGCCTACGACATCCTCAGCCGCGCCGACGAGCCCGACATGCAGCTCGCGCTCGACAACGTCGTGCTGATGCTGTGGCCGACGATCAATCCCGACGGCCAGACGATGGTGACCGAGTGGTATCGCGCCAACGTCGGCGGGCCCTACGAGGTCGCGCCGCTGCCGAAGCTCTATCAGGAATACGTCGGCCACGACAACAACCGCGACGGCTACATGCTCAACATGATCGAGTCGCGCGTGATGGAGCATGCGTGGCGCACGTGGGAGCCGCAGATCATCCACGTGCACCACCAGACGGCGCCGTTCCCGACGCGCATCTGGCTGCCACCGTTCGCCGAGCCGATCGCCTCGCGCGTCCCCTACCTGCTGTCGCGCCAGGTGAACATGATCGGCATGGCGATGGCGAAGGGCCTGGAGGAGCGCGGCCAGGTGGGCGCCACGCACATGGGCACCGGCTTCGACGCGTGGTACCCGGGCTACATCGACTACAAGCCGATGCTCCAGAACATCGCGTCGTTCTGGACCGAGACGGCGCTCTACCAGTACGCGACGCCGCGCTTCTACACGCCCAACGACTTCCCGCCCGACATGCGCGATCTCCGGCCGCAGAGTCTCTACAGCAGCCCGTGGCCGGGCGGCTGGTGGCGGCTGCGCGATGCCGTCGAGTACATGGAGACGGCGTCGCTCTCGGTGATCGACTGGGCCGCGCGCTACAAGGAGTCGCTGCTGCTGAACCGCTATCGCGCGGGCCGGCAGCAGATCGCGCAGTTCAGGAACGGCCCGCCGTATGCGTTCGTCGTGCCGCAACAGCAGCGCGATCCGGTCGCGGCGGTGGAGTTGCTGCGGCGGCTCGCGTTCCAGGGCGTGCGCGTGTCGCAGCTCTCGTCCGCGGCCACCATCGACGGCGTGAGCTACGCCGCCGGCACGTGGGTCGTGCCGATGGACCAGGAGTTCGCCGAGACCGTGCGGCAAGTGCTCGAGGTGCAGAAATACCCCGAGCTGCGCGAGTCGCCCGATGGGCCGCTCGAGCAGCCCTACGACGCCGCCGGCTGGACGCTGCCGTACCAGATGGGCGTCGAGGTCGCCGCGTCGACGACGCCGCTCTCGGCGGACGCGAAGGCGGCGCTGAAGGCGCTCGGCACCCCCCAGGCGCTGGACGCCCCGCCCGCGCCCTACGTCACCGGCAGCGCCGACAAGGCCCCGTTCGACAGCCTGCCGGGCCTGGGATTCGAAGCGAGTCCGGTCGCCGCAGCCATCGTGCCGCCCGCCGGCAAGGCCACCGGCGCCGGCGCCGTGCTGCTCGTCGATCCGGCGCAGAACAACGCGTTCAAGGCGATCAACCGCGCCTGGGGCCTCAACGGCACCGTGCGCTTCGTCGCCGGCACGGCCGCGAGGCCGGCGCGCTATGCCATCAGCGGCCTGAACGACGCGGCCATGAACGACCTGGTGACGTCGCTGGCCTTGCAGGCCGAACGGGCGGCCACGGCTGCCGGCGCCGAGGTGAAGAAACCGCGCATCGGCCTCTACCGGCCGTGGATGCCGAGCATGGACGAAGGCTGGACGCGCTGGGTGCTCGAACGCTATGGCTTCGCGTTCGTGAACCTCACGCCGGCCGACTTCCACGCCGCCACGCCGCTGGCCGATCGCCTCGACGTCGTCGTCATCGCCGACGAAGGCCGCGGCCTGATGGACGGCTTCGCCGAGGGCGTGGTGCCGCCGCAGTACGTGGGTGGGCTCGGCGCCGACGGCGTCCGCGCACTCGATGCGTTCGTGCGCGGCGGCGGCACGCTGGTCGCCTTCAACCGCGGCGCGCTGTTCGCCATCGAACAGCTGCACTTGCCCGTGAAGAACGTGGTCGCGGGGGTGAAACGGCAGGAGTTCTTCACCGGCGGGTCGATCGTGCGGGTCGAGGTCGACACCACGCAGCCGCTGATGGCCGGCATGCCCGAGCGCGCGCCGGTGTTCGTGGACGCCAGCCCGGTGTTCGAGCCGGCCGAAAGCTTCAAGGGCGACGTGCTCGCGCGCTATCAGGCCGCGGGCTCACCGCTGCTCTCGGGCTATCTCGTGGGCGAGAAGTTCATGAACGGCAAGGCAGCCGCGCTGGCGGCGCCGCTCGACAAGGGCAAGGTCGTGCTGATCGGGTTCCGGCCGCAGTGGCGTGGACAGCCGTTCGGCACGTTCCGGGTGATCTTCAACGCCGTGCTCAACCCCGCCGCGGCGCCGGCGCCGCGATGAGCGGGACGCCGTTCCACATCGAAGTCGACGACGTCACCCGGCCCGAGGTGCTGGCGCTGCTCGAAGAGCACCTGCGGAACATGTACGAGCTGACACCGCCCGACCAGGTGTTTGCCTTCGACGCCGCGAAGCTGCGCGCGCCCGGCGTGACGTTCTGGTCGGCGTGGCGGGACGGACGTCTGATGGGCTGCGCCGCCCTGAAGCAGCTTTCGCCGACCACCGGCGAGGTGAAGTCGATGCGTACGCCGGCGGCGGCGCGCCGCACCGGCGCCGGGCGGGCACTACTGGCGCACCTCCAGGACGAAGCCCGCGCGCGCGGCTACAGGCGGCTCTTCCTCGAGACCGGGCGGCATCCGGCGTTCGCGCCGGCCCACGCGCTCTACCGGTCGATGGGCTTCACCGACTGCGCGGCGTTCGGCGACTACGTCGATGTCGGCCAGAGCGTCTACATGACCCACGAGGTCCGGCCAGGACCCTGATCGGGGGACGCGCCGGGCTGTCGACCGGACGCCGCCGAACTGATCGCCGGGCCAGTGCGTCATACACGGCAACCCATGCTGCGCCGCCTCACGATCGCCCTCCTGGCTGTCGCCGTCGTTCTCGGCGCCTATGTGTATCCGCGACTGGGGGACGAGGTGCCAGAGCCCGCGACGTCCATCGAGCCGGCCCGCCACGCCCGCGTCGCCGTGTTCGGGGCCACGGGACTCGTGGGCGAGGGCGTCCTGGCCGCGACGCTGCGCGACCCGGGCGTGCAGATCGTCCACGTCGTCGCACGGCGGCGGACGCCCGAGCTCGACGCCGCCGTGGCCACCGGCCGCGCCCGGCTCTGGCTGCACACCGACTATCTCGACTACGCCGCGCTGGCGCCGATGCTCGCCGACGTCGACGCCGTCTACTGGGCGCTGGGCACGAGCACCTGGAACGTGACCAACGAGGAATACTCGGCCATCCACGTCGACTACCCGGCGCGGTTCGTCACGGCGTGGCTCGCCGCGCGCGGCGCGCAGACGCCCCTCTCGTTCCATCTCGTGAGCGGCGGCGGGACCTCCGCCAGCGCGTGGTTCCACTGGGCGCGCGAGAAGGCGCGGGCCGAGCAGACGCTGTTCCAGCTCGCGCAGGGCACCGGCCTGCGCGTCGTGTCGCATCGGCCCGGCGGCGTGTTGCGCGAGGGCGCGCGGGCGCGTTGGTACAGCGCGCCGCTCTGGGTGCTGAAACCGATCAAGCGCGCCATCGAGCCGACGGGCATCGGCCGGGCGATGCTCGAAGTGACGGCGCGCGGCCCGCAGGTGCCGTCGAGCACGATTCTCGAGAATCGCGACCTGCTGCGCTACGCCAACGGCTACCGCGTCCGCACAGGTCGTTGAGCCCGTGTCCGTGCCGATTGGGCGACACGCCCCGACGCATTCGTGCCTGACGGATCTGTGAGCCGCGGGCGGCTTCAGCCGATCAGCCCGCGCAGGAATGCCTGAGGCCGCGACTCTACCCGCCGCTTGCCCTTCCGCTTGGCGTCGTAGAGGGCCTCGTCGGCGCGCTTCACGATCGACGCCGCCGTGTCGCCGTTGGTCCAGGCCGTGACGCCCCCGCTGAAGGCGAACGACAACCGGCCGGGATGGCCGTCGACTTCGTACTCGTACGACGACGGCACGCTCTCGAGCATCGCCGTCACGCGCTGCCGGCCACGCTGCGCCGAGGGCGCCTTCAGCAGCAGCGCGAACTCCTCGCCGCCGTAGCGCGCCGCGACTTCGCCCGGCCCGAGGCCGGCCTGCAGCACCTGCGCCGCGGCGACGATGACGCGATCGCCCACCGGATGGCCGTAGGTGTCGTTGATGCGCTTGAAGTCGTCGAGATCCACCATGGCCAGCACGAACGGGCCGGCGTCGTGGGCCGCGCGATCGACCCAGGCGTGCAGCTCGACGTCGAAGGCGCCGCGGTTGGGCAGCGTCGTGAGGGCGTCGGTGGCGGCTTCGGCCTGCGCCTGCACCAGCGACTGCTCGAGCGCTTGCACACGGACGGTCAGCGACTCGTGGCGCCGCGCCTGGTGCGCGCGATGTTCCGCGACGGTCTCGCGCAGGGCCTGCACCTCACGGGTGAGCGACCGCCTCAGCTCGCGCAGATCCTCGATCTCCACCATGCGGTCGAGCGCGGTGGTGGAGCGCATCAGCTCGTGCTCGAAGTGCAGTGCGTCGCCCTTCACCGCCTCGACGACGTCGCGCAGCACCCGCACCACGTCGAGCAACTCCGCCTCGCGATCGCCGCCGTAGGCGCGGACGCGGCCGAGGAACTCGGCGACGCCCTCGGCGACCTCGTCGACGATCGGCGCGAGGCGCGCCGGATGGTCCTCGTCATCGAGCGCCTCCCGCCACGTCTCCACCTGCGCACGGAACTGGTGCGGCTGCAGCGAGGCATCGCCGGGGGCGTGGTCGGCCACCAGCGCCAGGAGACGATCGGTGAGCGTGAAGAGCGCCTCGGCGCGAGCCCGCGGCGACCCCGACAACGAGAGAACGGTGTGCGTCGATGTCATGGCAGGGACGGTGCCCTGTGTCGGGAATCGGCCGGCCGCCGGAGCACTTGAGTGCGGAGGCCCGGCGACGGCTGCCGCGACCTGACCAAGGTGTCATCCCCGGGACAGCACCGCGCAAGCCGGCCCGCCGTCCTACCAGACAGAGCCGCCGGTGCGGCTCACGAAGGAGAGCATCATGAATCAGCGAATCACCCGTCTGGCGTTCGCGGCGGCCGTGTCCCTGGCCGGCGCCGGCACCGCCCGCGCCACCACGCTCGCCGACATCAGCGTGCCGTTCCCGTTCACGGTCGACGGCGTGTCGTTGCCGGCCGGCCGCTACCAGGTCGAGCGCCTCGCCGAGGACCCATCGGCACTGACCATCCGCGACGTGCAGCAGCGCGTCGGCACCATCGTGCTGGCCGTCCCGACGCAGGGCACCGACCCGTCGGGCGATGACCCGGCGATGACGTTCGTCAAGGGCGACCACGGCTACATGCTGAAGCGGCTGTGGACCGATCGCCATGACGGCTGGACCCTGCGCACGAAGTGATCGCGGCGACGGACGACGGCAGCGGGACGGACGGCGCCGCGGCTACACTGGCCGCGCATGGCCACGGGCGTCGCCCGCCTCGTCGTCGGCCGCGATCCGAAGCGCACGCTGCTGCGCGCCGGAGTGCTGATCGCCGCCGGTTACCTGCTGATCGGCTACGGCATCCTGCCCGTACGCGGGCAAGGGCCGAGCATGGCGCCCACCGTGAAGGACGGGCAGCTCATGATCGTGAACAAGCTCGCCTACAAGCTCCGCCGCCCGCGGCGTGGCGAGCTGACGGCCGTGACCTGGGTCGAGGATCGCGAGGTGCTGATCAAGCGCGTCCTGGCCGGCCCGGGCGACACGATCGCCATCGTCAACGGCGTCGTCGTCGTGAACGGCGTCGAGCTCGCCGAGCCCTACGTGCGGCAACGCGCCCGCTGGAACATGGCGCCGTCGACGATGACGGGCGACCAGTACTTCGTCGTCGGCGACAACCGCGGCATGCCGATGGCGCAGCACACGATGGGCACCGTGGATCGCACGCGCCTGATCGGCCCGGTGGCCTGGATCGTCGGCGACTGAGCCGCTGCGCGACGGCTCGCGGTACCTCTTCGACCGCGATCTGACCGCGGGCAGCGGCGATTCCGGGTCGCGCAGGCCCGGGCCCGTCTGCGATACTGCGGCCGAGCCCGCCGGTCACCGTGTCACTGCTGCCGCCCATCGTCCGCCGTCTCGTGTTGCCGCTGCTCGCCGTGTGGCTGGTGGCCGCGGCCGCCGTCGCCTGGGGTCCGCTGCTGACGTCGACCGGTCTCGTCGCCACCTACTATCCCGGGCACGACTGGACGGCGCCCGCGGTCCGGACGGCGATCGAGCACGTAGGCCGCGGCGACTGGGTGGAGGAACGCGCGCCGGAGTTCGACCGCCAGCCGTTCAGCGTGAGCTGGCGCGGCTGGCTCGCCGTCGGCAACGCCAGCACGTTCGACCTCGCCATCGAGTCGGATGGCCACGCCTGGCTCTACATCGGCGACACCGAGGTGATCGGCGGCAACCAGGCCGTGGTGAACGGCGCCAGGCGCGGACAGGTCGCGCTCGAGGCCGGGCTGCACCCGGTGCAGATCGACTTCAGGAGCGGCCCGAGCGTCGGGCTGAAGGTGCAGTGGGCGCGCGCCGGCAACCCGCTCCACGATCTCGGCCAGGAGATCCTGTTCCCGTCACGCCCGGCCTACTACCTGAGCTCGACGTGGCGGATCGGCGCCCTGCTCGCGACCCTCGCCTCGCTCGGCCTGATTGGCCTGGCCGCGGCCGCCGGCGCGCAGGCCGTGGCTCGCCACCTCGACTCGTCCAACGCCACGGCCAGCGAGCGCCGCTGGCTGGCGGCCGTGCTCGCGCTCGCCTCGGCGCTGCTGGTCTGGCAGATCGGGTTCGGCCTGCCGGCGCACTGGGAAGTCGACGAGTTGATGGCCGGCGACGTCGTACCCGGGGCGCAGCGGTGGTTCTCGGGCGGCTGGTTCCATCTCTACCCGACGCTGTATCTCGCCTGGCTGAGCGTGTTCTCGTGGCCCTTCATGGCCGCCGCGACCGTCGGCGCCGTGGATCTCTGGAGCAACTCCACCGAGATGCTGCAGGTGGTGGTCTACCGTGTCGCCACCGCCGCCTGCGGGCTGTCGATCGTGTACTTCGCATATCGCTGCGCCTACGAGGCGTTCGACAACCGGCGGGCGGCGCTGTGGGCGGCCTTCCTGTGCGCGGTGATGCCGCTCATGGTCTATTTCGGGAAGTTCGCCAAGCCCGATCTGCCCTACGTGGCGGCCTTCGTGGCGTCGCTGCTGTACTACCTGCGCGCGCTGCGCGATCCGTCAGTGGCCAACTACCAGGCGTTCGCGCTGGGCGGCGCGATTGCCATCTGCCTGAAAGACCAGGCCTACGGGCTCTACGTGCTGCCGGCGCTGCATCTGGTGTGGCTGCGCGCAGTGGCCACCGACCGGCGGCGGAACGGGGCGATCGGCCTCGTCACCGATCCCGCGCTGGTACGCGCCGCCGCGATCACGATCCTGACCGCGATCGTCAGCAACAACCTGATCTTCAACCTCGGCGGCTTCCTCGCGCACGTCGACATGATGGCGCGGGGCAGCGGTGCATTCCGCACCTTCGATGGCTCGCTGGCCGGACACGCGGCACTGCTCTCCGAAGGGCTGGCGCAGATCCCGTGGATGCTCGGCTGGCCGGCCACGGTGATGGTGGCGATCGGCCTGCCAATCGCGTGGCGGAGACGCCGCGAGGCCACGCTCGCCCTGCTGCTGCCGATCGTGTCGTACTACGTCACGTTCATCACCCTCATCGGCTACCAGTACGACCGGTTCTATCTCGGGCCAGCCGTGTTGCTGACGATGCTGGCGGGCCTGGCGCTGGCGCGGTTGGCCGAGCGCCGCACCCTCTGGGCCTCCGCGGTCGTGGGCATCGTGGCCCTCTACTCGCTGGCGCAGGGCGTGTCGGTGAACCAGATGATGGCGCGCGACTCGCGCTTCGCCGCCGAGGCCTGGCTGCTCGAGCACGTCCGCCCGGGTCAAGTCGTGGGCATGGCCGGGCCCCGCGCCTACCTGCCGCGCACCTATCCGCTGCCCACCATCGACGTGCACCTCGACTGGTCGGAGATCGCGACGGCGCCGCCCGAGTACCTGGTGGTGAACCTGGAGCACGCGCGGCGGCCGCGCGATCGTGCGTTCTTCGCGCCGCTGCTCGACGGCACCGAGAGCCACTACGAGCCGGTGGCCCGGTTCAAATCGCCGCCGGGGCTGGCGCTGCTCGCCTACTTCGACGTCTTTCGCAACGGCCAGGAAGACCCCACGACCAACCTCGACAAGATCAACCCGGAGATCGGGGTGTTCGTGCGGCGCGACCTCGGGAACTGACGCCTGCCGACGCCCCATGAGGGGGTTCGTGCGCGCACTCCGCGATGTCCTTCGAGCGGGGGAGTGGCCTCCACCGCGCAGGAGGCATCACGATGTTCCCCCCACGGTTCCGGCTTTCTCCCACCCCGTGCTCTCCATCCCCTCGGCGTCTCGTCGGGCGCCTGGCGGCGCTTGCCGTCGTGGCCTTCGCCGTGTCCACCAGTGCACAGGGGCCCGCGCCCGCGACACAGCCGGCGCTGCGCTACGCCTACCCGCTGCAGGCCCCGTGGGTGCCGTCGGGCGGGCAGCCGATCGTCGTCGATCTCGACCGCAACGGCGAGCCCGAGATCATCGCGCTGGCCGGCAGCGGATTCGGCAGCCGCCGGCTCATGGCCATCCATGGCGGCAGCGCCACCGTGGCGTTCAATCTCGACGCGTTCCAGCCGGGACTCGCGGTGCCGATCGTCCTCGGCGATGCGTTCTCGGAGCTGGCGGCCGGCGACCTCGACGGCGACGGCTACGCCGAGATCGTGGCGGTCGATGCGCACGACGGCACCGCGCCCGACCCGTTCCGCCGATCGGTGCTGGCGCTACGCCCCAATGGCACGCCGCTGTGGATGAGCGACGACGTCGTGTCCGATCCGCTGATCGACTCCACGTCGGGCTTCACGCGCCCGGTCATCGCCGATCTCGACGCCGATGGCGCACCCGAGATCGTCGTCGGCTACGCGGCGAAGGGCCCGCAGACGCCGCAGAACGTCGCGAGCGAGGACTACGTGACCGTGTTCGACAACCTCGGCCACATCCGCTGGACCGCGCGAGGCGGCGGCACGTCGCAAGGCGCCAGCCCGACGTCGAACGCGCCGGTCGTGGCCGACATCGATCTCGACGGCACGCTCGAGGTCCTGTTCTCCGACGACGTCTTCAATGCCAACGGGACGTTGCGACGCAGCATCAACAACGTGAACCTGCGCGTGGCCGACGTCTCGGTCGCGAACTTCGACGACGATCCGTACCCGGAGATCCTCTACCTCGACGCCTTCGGACGGCTGTGGCTGACGCAGCACGACGGCACCGCGGCCTGGGGGCCGGTTGCGCCACCGGGCCCGCAATCAGGGCTGGGGCTGCCGGCCATTGGCGACGTCACCGGCGACGGCGTGCCGGAGATCGTGGTCGTGCGCTGGCAGTCGATCGAGGTGCTCACCGGCGCCGGCACGCCGCTGTTCTCCGTGCCGATGGCGGCGCTGACATACGGCGGCAACGTCACCCTCTTCGATCTGAACGCCGACGGCCGCGCCGAGATCATCTTCCACAGCGCCATCGGGCCGTTCGATACCGCGTCGCAGAAGGGCGCGATCATCATCGTCGACGGCCAGAGCCGCACGCAGCACGCGATCTTCGCGCCGCGCAATGGCGGCGACGATCAGCGCGGTCCGATCGTCGCCGACATCGACGGCGACGGCTCCGCCGAGATCGTCGTCCGCGGCTACAACGAGAACAACCTGTTCCGCGTCTACAGGGCGAACACCGGCACGTGGGCGCAGACGCGGCCGATCTGGAACCAGTTCGGCTTCCACGTCACGCACACGCGCAGCAACGGCACCGTGCCGCCGCGGCCGCCGATCAACTGGCTGACGCCGGGCCTGAACTCGTTCCGCGCCAACGGCTTCCCCGAGACCGCGCAGGGCGTGGCGCCGGTACCCACGGCCGACGGCTACACGACCGCCGCCGGTTCGCCGATCACGGTGCCGGCGCCGGGCGTGCTCGGCAACGACGCCGGCAACGGCCAGACGCTGCGCGCCGCGCTCGTCGGTCAGCCGGCGCACGGCACGGTGACGCTTTCGGCCAGCGGCAGCTTCCAGTACACCCCGGCGGGCGGCTACTCGGGGCCCGACGCGTGGACCTATCGCCCGGTGACGTCCAACGGCGCCGGCGCCCTCGCCACCGTGAGCATGACCGTGACCGCGTCGAACACGGCGCTGCCGCCGACCAACCTGCAGGTCGTCAGCGTGGTCGGCAGCACCGTCACGCTGGCGTGGTCGCCGCCGTCGGCGGGCTTGACGCCCACCGGCTACCTGCTCGAAGGCGGATTCGGCCCGGGCCAGGTGATTGGCAGCGTGCCGTTGGGGCTTGCGCCGGGACTGACGGCGCCGCTGCCGTCGGGTGTGTTGTACCTGCGCGTGCGGACCCTGGCCGGCGCCTCCACGAGCGCGACGTCGAACGAAGTCGTCGCCTACGTCAACGTGCCGGTCGCGCCGGCAGCGCCGACGAACCTCCTCGGGCTCGTCGTGGGCAACGCGCTCACGCTGACCTGGCAGAACACGCTGTCGGCCGGTGCGCCCACGGGCCTCGTGCTCGACGTGTCGGGCGCCATAAGCGGCTCGATCCCGCTCGGCCTGTCGGAGAGCTTCTCGTTCCCGGTCGTGCCGGCCGGCAGCTATACGTTCGCAGTGCGCGCCGCCAATGCTGCAGGCACGAGCGCGGCGTCGAACGCCGTCACATTGACGTTCCCGACGGCCTGCTCCGGCGCGCCGCAGGCGCCGACGGGGTTCACCGCGACCAAGGCCGGCAACGTGATCTCGATCGCCTGGAATCCGCCGGCGGCGGGACCGGCCCCCACGGGCTACGTCCTGAACGTGACGGGCGCGTTCACCGGCAGTCTGCCGCTGACGGTGCGGGCGCTCAGCGCGCCGGTGCCGCCGGGCGGCTACACGCTCAGCGTGGCGGGGGCGAATCCGTGCGGTGTGGGCACGGCGACGGCGTCGACCACCGTCACGATTCCCTGAGGGGTCTGACGTGTCTGCAATGACCGTGGGGACAGGCACCGCATAGGGTGCCTGTCCCCTTACGGGGTGCCAGTCCCCAGACGCGCCAGCCGCTCGCGCGCCTCGACGGTGCGTGCATTCGACGGTCCATACAGCGCTTCGAACATGGCCGCGCTCTCCTCGAGCAGCGTGCGTCCGGCGGCGCGTTGTCCCTGCCGGGTCATTGTCTCGCCCAGCCAGCCCGCCGTTTCGGCGATCCGCCAGTTCGGCGCGCTGAAGACGCGACGGCGTACCGCGAGCGCCTGGCCGAGGGCGTCGCGCGCCTCGCCCAGCCGGCCCGCATGCAGCAAGACCACGCCCAGGAAGTTCATGCCCACGGCACGCTCGTAGTGATCGGCCGCCAGCGACGCCTGGTTGGCGATGCCGCGACGGATCGCCGTTTCGGCGCCCGCGGTGTCGCCCTGCAGCGCCTTCGCGTACGCCACCGACGCCAGCGCGTGGATGGTCGAGTAGTGGTTGACGCCCAGCGCGCCTTCGAACTGCGCCAGGCTCTCGGTGGCGGCGGCCAGTGAGCGGTCGAGATCGCCTTGGTAGCGGTAGACGTTCGAGAGGTTCACGAGCGCCCAGGCCAGTGGCACCGACGCTTCCTTGAACGACGCGCGCGACACGGCCGCGGCGCGCTCGAGCCAGCGCGTGGCTTCGGCGTAGTCGCCGCGTTCCAGGAACACGAGGGAAAAGTTCGACGCCAGCAGCGCCAGGCTCGGATGGCTGGCGCCGAGCGTCCGCTCGACCAGCGCGACCCCGTGGCTATACGTCGCTTCCGCCTCGGCGACCCTCCCCAGCCGCACCTGCGCATTCCCGAGCTGCGACGTCAGCGCCGCCATCTCCACCGGCGAGGCATCGGGCCACTTCGCGGCGACGTCGAGGGCGCGGCGCTCGGCCTTCGCGAACTCGCCCTGCGAGAACTCCACCGCCGACTGCACGACCTCCACGCCGAGACGGCGCCGATCGTCGGCGGGATAGAGCTGGTCGTAGAGCACGAGCGCGCGCTCGGCATGAGCCTGCGACTTGGCGATCTCACCCATCTGGAAGTAGGTCATCGCCAGCACCGAGCGCACCGTGGCTTCCGCCTCCGGCTGGCTGCCGAACTCGCCGCCGATCCGATCGCCGATGCGATCGGCGAGCTCGACGACGCGCAGGGACACGCCCTTGTTCTGCAGCGTCCAGTCGGGACCGCTGGGTGTCGCGCCCAGGAAGCCGGTGAGGAACGTGGTGACCTGCTCGGCGCGCGCCCGCTGGTCGTCGGCGAGTCGGGCCTGATACAGCGAGAAGCCGGTGGCCGCGATCAGCGCGCCCGCCGCCACCGCGCCCACGCCGACGGCCATGCGATGGCGACCGGCGAAGCGCCGCGCCTGATAGGCCCACGTCTCGGGCTGTGCCGTGACCGGCCAGCCGCTCTGGAAGCGGCGGACGTCCTCCGCCATCTGCTCCACGGTGGCGTAGCGCCGCTCGGGCTCCTTGCGCAACGAGACGCGCAGGATCGCCGCGAGGTCCGCGGGCACACCGTCGGTGATGGCGGGCTCGTCGTCGAGGACCGCGCGCGCCTGATCGTGCGCGGCGAGCCCTGCCGCGCCAAACGGTGGTCCGCCGCACACGAGCTCGTGCAGCAGCACGCCGAGCCCGAAGATGTCGGTGGACGTGCTCACGGCCTGGCCACGAATCTGCTCGGGGCTGGCGTAGAGCGGCGTGAAGTGCTGTGTCTTCGTCGAGGCGCCCTGGCCGTCGTCGAGCAGCTTGGCGATGCCGAAGTCGACCAGCTTGGCGACGCCGTCGCGTGTCACGAGCACGTTCGACGGCTTCAGATCGCGATGCACGACGAGATTGCGGTGCGCATAGGCGACCGCACCAGCGACGTCGAGCCACAAGGTCAGTCCCTGCTCGCGGGTCGGCCGCGCCTCGCGCCGCCAGACATCGAGCGGCTGGCCGTCGATCCACTCCATCACCAGATACGGCTGGCCGAAGTCGCTGAGGCCGGCGTCGAGCAGGCGCGCCACGTGGGGATGCTCGAGCCGCGCCAGGATGCGGCGTTCCTGCTCGAAGCGATCGCCGGAGATCTCGGCGGCGAGCCCCTGGTTCACGAGCTTGATCGCCACCTGCTTGTCGAAGCGGCGGTCGGCGCGATGACCGAGGTAGACGGTGGCCATGCCGCCGGCGGCGAGCACGCGATCGATGGCGTAGGGGCCGAGGCGCATGCCGGCCGGCAGTGCACGCACCGACGGCGCATCGAGCAGCGGATTGCCGGCGTCGTGCGCCTCGAGCAGCGCCAGCACCTCGGCCGCGAGCGCGGCGTCGCCGGCGCACGCCGCCGTGACCCGCGCGGCCCGATCGGCGGCCGGCACGTCGAGCGCGTCGTGGAAGATCGACTCGAGGCGCGACCAGCGGTGGTCCATCGCGGTCAGTCCGCCGGCGCGGGCGCTGGGCCGCCGCGGAGATAGCGGATCAGCCAGGCGCGCGCCATGGTCCAGTCGCGCTCCACCGTGGCGTCCGACAGATGCAGCGCCGCCGCGATCTCGGGCATGGTCATGCCCGCGAAGAACTTCATCTGCACGACGTCCGCCTTGCGCGGGTCCATCGCGGCGAGAGCATCGAGGGCGGCATCGAGGTCCAGGATGTCCTCGGCCAGGGCGTCGACGAGGGCGACATCGTCCTCAATCGCGATCTTCAGGACCGATCCCCCTCGTTTGTCGGCCAGCTTGGCGCGCGCGTGGTCCACGAGCACGCGCCGCATGATGGTCGCCGCGGCGCCGAAGAAGTGGGCGCGGTTCTGCCACTGCACGCGCCGCTGGTCGATGAGGTGCAGGTAGGTTTCGTGGACGAGGGCCGTCGCCGATAGCGTGTGCCCCGGCGACTCGCGGCTCAGGAGGGCGCGGGCCAGACGCCGGAGGTCGTCGTAGATGACCGGCGTCAGTGCCTCGAGTGCCGTGCGATCGCCCGCGCTCCAGCGCAGCAGGAGGTCGGTGACATCGGGGGGCGGCGCCGACACCGTCGCAGTATACGCAGGGCGGCCGCGGCGCAGGCGAGGCCGCCGGTCACTCGACCGGCCGCGCCATCACGTGGTCGGTCTGCCGGTCTGGGCCCACCCAGAAATCCGTGGTACCGACCTGCGCGAAGCCCTGCTTGCGGTAGAACGCGAGCGCGCGCGGGTTGCGTTCCCACACGCTGAGCCAGGCGGTGCGGCCGTCCATCTCGCGCACGACCGCGAGGCACGACGCCATCAGCGCCGCGGCCACGCCGCGCCCGTGCCACGCCCGCTCGACGTAGAAGCGGTGGACCTCGATCGGCGCGGGTCCCTCGACGCACGCCGGGGCCGCGTGACGGCGCACCTGCGCGAAGCCGGCGGCGCTGCCGTCGATCTCGGCGAAGAGCGTCACGTAGCCGGCGTCGTCGAGTTCGGCGGTCTGCTGCGCGACGCCGAACGTCGTCGCGAGATGGACGGCCATGTCCTCGGGCCGGTTGTCGGCGGCGAACGTCTCGCTGAAGGTGCGGGCGCCGATGTCGGCCAGCCGCGCGGCGTCGGCGCGGGTGCCGCGACGAATGATCACGTCGGCGCTCACGAGGTCCGACCGCGCGCGACGTCTCCGACCGTCGCCGTCGATGGGACCGCCTGGCGAGTCATCCGGCGAGGATAGTCCACCCGGCCGTTCGTCCCGGCGGCGAAGGCACGGGGCGCGCCCGCCGCCGCTCGGGTGTCGTCACGTTGAGGAATAATCGGCTGCCCATGGCCGCGACCGCGACGATGTCCGAGGCCGATCCCCGCTACCCGGGGTGGCGTGTCGCCGGAGCCGCAGCCCTCGGCATCTTCTGCTGGGCCATTCCGCCGTATTCGTTCGCGGTCTTCCTGCGGCCGCTGACCGAGGAGTTCGGCTGGTCGCGTCAGTCGGTGTCGGCGGTGTTCGGCATCGCGGCGATGACGGCCGCGGTCTGCTCCATTGCCGCCGGCGTGCTCATCGATCGCGTAGGGCCGCGCCGTGTCGTGGTGCCGTGCCTGCTCGTCGGCGCGCTCGCGTTCCTGGGTCGCGCCTTCATCGAGCCGCCGTTCTGGCACGTCGTCGTGTTGTTCGCGCTGAGCGGCGTCGCCGGCAGCGGGGCGTCGCCGCTCGGCTATCTGCGGATGGTCTCAGGATGGTTCGATCGGCGCCGCGGCCAGGCGCTGGGCATCGCCATCGCCGGATCGGCGTTGGGCAGCATGATGCATCCGCCGGTCGCGCAGGCCCTCATCGATCTCGCCGGCTGGCGCCGCGCCCACCTGCTGCTCGGCGCGTTCATGCTGTTCGTCGGCGTGCCGGTGGTGGCCGCGTTCGCACGTCCGCGCGCGATGCCGGGCGTGACGGCGCCCGTGGCGCCGGTGGCCGGCGCCACCGTGACAGAGGGGCTCGGTTCGCGACTCTTCTGGGTGCTGGCGGCCGTCCTGCTCGTGGACTCGCTGGCCAATAGCAGCGTCACCATTCACTTGCCGGCGATGCTCGGTGACCGCGGCCTGGCGTCGGCCCAGGGTGCGCTGGCGCTCTCGGCGATGGGCGCCGCCGCCGTCGCCGGACGCCTGGTGACGGGCTGGGCCATCGACCGGATCTTCGCCCCCTACATCTCGGTGGCGCTGCTGGTGGCGTCGGCGCTCGGGCTCTACGTGCTGACCACGGCCGACACGCTGGCCCTGGGCGTCTCCGGCGCCGTGCTGGTCGGGTTCGGAATGGGCGGCGAAGGCGACATCACGCCATATCTCCTGTCGCGGTACTTCGGACTGCGGTCGTTCTCGACGCTCTACGGCGCGATGTTCGCCGTGAACGCGGTGGCCTGGGCGATCGGCCCGACGCTGATGGGCCGTACCCACGACGCGACCGGGTCGTACGTCTCGCAGCTGGTCGTCCTGATGGCCGGCCTGGCGATCGGGGTCGTCCTGATGCTCACCCTGCCGCGCTACGCCCCCGCCACCGCCTCCGCCCCCGCGCCGGCCGGCGCCTGATGGCGGCGGGGCTGATTCGCGCACTACACTTCCTGTCCGATGCTGGACCTGCCGTCCCGCACCGCGCTCACCGCGCTCAGTGACCGTGCCGCCGCGGCCCTGCCCTGCCGCGCCGTCGGCTTCGTACGGGCGCTCGAGGACGCGCGGGCGTGGGTGCTGCAAGTCGCGCCGAATGGCGTCTCGACGCACGTCGTGCCGCAGGCCAGTCTGCCGCGCGCCCTGCGTCCCGACGCCAGCGGCGTCGAGGTCGAGGTGCTGCAGCGGCACGACGGGAATGCCATCGAGTGGCAGCTCGCGAGCCTCGATATCCGACAGGTGGTCGCGACGTCGCTGCCGGATGCGCAGCCCACCCGGTTCTGGATCGGCACGGGCGACGCGACGCCGCCGACGAGCGGTGAGATCGCCGCGGTGGCCGACGTCGCCGCTGCCGCGGCCGGCATGCTCGATGTGCCGCTGTCGGCCGACGCCGCGGCCGAGCGCTATCGCCGGCTCGACCTCGCCGCGGAGCTGCTTCCCACCCTCCTCCACGTACTCGACGTCCGGGAGGTGTTCAATCGCATCTCGGCCGCGGCCAACCGCGCCCTGCCGCACGACCTGCTGGTGCTGCGGATGTTCAGCGAGGACCTGAGGTTGAACACGATCTTCGCCGGATCGGGTGAGGCGCCGGTCGCCGGGCCGCCGGTGAGCCACGTCTACCCGCCGGCCGTGATCCGCGCGTGGGAGTACTCGATCATCGACGACATGGCCCGGCACACCGCCGAGGCCGACGGCCCGCTCGCCGCCACGGGGGCCCGCTCCACGCTGCGTCTGCCGATCAGGTTCGGCGGCCGTGTCATCGCCGGGCTGGCGTTCCTGGCCTACGAGCCCGGCCGGTACGAGAGCACCGACCTGGCTGTCGGACGGCGACTGGCGGATCACGTCGCGTCGGCGCTGTCGCACCATCACCTCGCGGAAGAGAGCCGGCGGACGGCGGCGTTGCGCGCCCGCGCCGACAGCCTCGACATGCTCGACGGCCTGCTCGACACGCTCACCGGCGTGCTCGACGTCCGCGATGTGTTCGCGCGCGTGTCGGAGGTGACGCGCGACGTGCTGCCGCACGACGGCATCTCGATCCTCGAAGTGCGTGGGGCCACGGCGCGCATGCACGCCAGCCACGGCCTGGGCGACCCCGACCTCCCGTTCGACGTGCCGTTGCCTGTGCCGACGCTGTCGCTCGAACGCCACGAGGTGCGGATCATTCCCGACTACCTCGAACGGCCCGAGTACGCGACCGGCCCCGGGGTGCGCGCCGGCATGCGCTCGAGCCTGTTCGTGACGATTCGCCTCGACGGCAAGACCTGGGGCGGGGTGAACTTCTATTCGCGCCAGCCGGGGCGCTTCTCGCCCGACGACGCGCACGTCGCCCGCCGCATCGCCGACCACATCGCGCTGGCGCTGTCGCACAGCCGCCTGGCCGAGCAGGTCCGCATCACCGAGGAACTGCGAGCCCGGGCCACCAACCTCGAGTTGCTCGACGCGTCGCTGACCTTGCTGATGAGCGCCGGCGAGATCGCCGACGTCTTCACCGGCATCTCCGCCGTCGCCGCCACCGTCCTGCCGCACGACGCGGTGTTGCTGATGGTGCGGCTGCCCGACGGCGTGCAGGCGCGGTTGTATGCCAGCAGCAACAGCACCTTCCCGCTGCCGACGATCTCGAAGGTGCCCGACGAGCTGCTCCAGAATCCTGACTGGGAGTTCCACATCTTCGACGACCTCCAGACGATGGCGGGCCGCTACGACCGGCTGGTGGACCTGGGCTTCCGCTCGTTCCTGCGAGTCCCCATCCGCCTCGATGGCAAGTTCGCCGGCGCGCTCATCTTCCTGAAGAAGACGACGGCCGCGTTCACGGCCGCCGACGTGCCGCTGGCCCGCCGGGTCGCCGACCGCCTGGCGGTGACGCTGGCCCGCGACCGCGAGGTCAACGCCGAACGGCGGGCCGACGAAGCGACCGAACGGGCGTCGCGCCTCGAGGCGCGCGTCCGCGCCCTCACCGACGAACTCGACGCCCGCACCGGCTACCGGCGCGTCGTCGGCGAGTCGAAGCCGTGGCGGCAGGTGCTGACCCAGGCGGCGCAGGTTGCCGCCACCGAGACGACGGCGTTGCTCCTCGGCGAGTCGGGCACCGGCAAGGAAGTCGTGTCGCGATTCATCCATCGCGCCTCGCCGCGCAGCGGCGGCCCGTTCGTCGCGCTGAACTGCGCGGCGCTGCCCGAACAGCTGCTCGAAGCCGAGCTCTTCGGCTACGAGCGTGGCGCCTTCACCGGCGCCGTGCAGAGCAAGCCGGGCCAGCTCGAACAAGCCGGCGGCGGCACGCTCTTCCTCGACGAGGTGGGCGAGATGAGCCTGCCGGCGCAGGCCAAGTTCCTGCGCGTGCTGCAGGAGCGCGAGTTCCAGCGGCTCGGTGGCACCCGCGTGCTGCGCAGCGACGCCCGCATCGTCGCCGCCACCAACCGCGACCTGCCGCGGGCCATCGCCAACGGCCAGTTCCGCGAAGACCTCTATTACCGCCTCAACGTCTTCGCCATCCGTCTGCCGGCGCTGCGCGATCGGCCCGACGACATCCTGCCGCTGGCCGAGGCCTTCCTGACGGAGGTCGGCCGCGGGCTCGGACGTCCGCCCGGCGGCATCTCGAAGGACGCGCGGGAGATGCTCGTCGCCTACCACTGGCCGGGCAACGTCCGCGAGCTGCGCAACATCCTCGAGCGGGCCGCCATCCTGTGCGAGGGCGGCCTCATCACCGCCGAGTATCTCGGGCTGAACCTGACCGCGTCGCCGCGCTTCGCGCCCGTGCCGGCGCCGGTGGCGGTCGCGGCCGGATCCGGACCTGCGGCCCCGGCGGCCGCGTCGCCGGCCGCAGCCGCGCCGATGGCCACGCCGCCCTCGTCGGCCGAGGACCTCGCCTCGATCGAGAAGACGATGATCGAGACGGCGCTGCAGAACGCCCGCTTCAACAAGTCGAAGGCCGCGAAGGCGCTCGGCATGACGCGCCATCAGCTCTACATCCGGATGCGCAAACACGGGCTCGAGTAGTGACGCCGCTACCTTCCCGCGAGACGCTGACCGCGATCGCCGCCCAGGTCGACGCCGTGACCCCGGCGGCGACGTTCGGGCTCGCCATGGACGTGCGCGACGGCCGCCTGCGCGTGCTGCACGTGTCGCCGCACGGCCTCGGGGCGCACGTGATGTCCGCTCCGGACGTCCCCGCCGTGCTGCGTCCCTCGTCCGCTGCCGGCGTGGTCGACGCCGTGATCGGTCCGGCCACCGAGGACCAGCCGATCGAGTGGACGTGGCAGTCTGCCGGCGTGCGACGCGTCGTCGCGGTCGATCTGCAAAGCGCGCCGATCCCGACGCGCCTGTGGATCGGGCTCGCCGATCCCGACGCGCTGTCGGCAGAGATCAGGCGCGGTGTGGACGACGTGGCGGCACGCGTCGCCGCGATCGTCGCGACCACGCCGGGGTCGCTCGACGTGACGGCGCTGACGCGCCTCGAGGCCGCCGCCGGCCTGCTGCCGGCGCTGCTCGGCGTGCTCGACGTGCGCGAGGTCTTCACGCGGCTGTCGGCGACGAGCGCGACGTCGCTGCCGCACGACCTGCTGACACTCGGTCTGTTCGACGACACCCTCACGGCGATGACGGTGCACACGGTCACGGCCGAGAGCACCACCATCGACCACGTGGCCATCGAGCGGTATCCGCTCGCCGCCAGCCGCGCCTTCGACTTCGACATCCTCGACGATCGCACGACGCATCCAGTCGAGCGCTCGCGGACACCGACCGACCTCGGCATGCGCTCGTCGCTGCGGCTGCCCCTGCGCGTCGACGACCAGGTGATCGGCGGTCTCGGCTTCAACCGCCGTGTCGCCGGCGCCTACACGACCGAGGACGTGGCCGTTGGCCGCCGTCTCGCCGACATCGTCGCCGTGGCGCTCTCGCACCAGCGCATGGCGGAACGCCTCGCGGCCGAGGCCCGCCTGCACGGCGAGTTGAAAGCGCGGGCTGCCAGCCTCGACCTGCTCGACAACTCGCTGGCCGCGCTCACCGACTCCGGCGGACTCGCGGGCGTCTTCGGCCGCTTCTCGGCCCTCGCCCAGGCGGTGCTGCCGCACGACGCCGCAGCACTCATGGTGCGGCTGCCCGACGGCCAGCGGGCGCGGCGCTATGCCAGTGTCGGCTTCGACCCGCCGCCGCCGGAGATCATCCCGGTGCCGAAGGAACTGCTGGACGACCCCGACTGGGAGTACGGCCTCGTCGACGACGTCAGGACCCGCACCGACCCGCCCTACGACCGGCTGGCGGCCACCGGCTTCCGGTCGATGTTCCGCGTCTCCATCCGTCACGACGAACGCTTCGCGGGCGCGCTCCTCTTCTATTCGAAGACCGTGGCGGCGTTCTCCGCGGCCGACTTCCCGATGGGCCGGCGCATCGCCGATCGCATGGCCGTGACCCTGGCCCGCGATCGTGAGCTCGAGGCGTCGCGGCTGGCCGACGAGGCGCGGGAACGAGCCCAGCGGCTCGAGGATCGCGTGCGCGCACTCACCGACGAGCTCGACGCCCGCACCGGCTACCGCCGCGTCGTCGGCGAGTCGCCGCGCTGGCGCGACGTGCTGCTGCAGGCGACCCGCGTCGCCGCCACCGACACCACGGTGCTGCTGCTGGGCGAATCGGGCACCGGCAAGGAAGTGGTCGCGCGGTTCGTGCACCGCGCCTCGCCGCGCAGTCACGGTCCGTTCGTGGCGCTGAACTGTGCCGCCCTGCCGGAGCAGCTTCTCGAGGCCGAGCTCTTCGGCTACGAACGAGGCGCCTTCACTGGCGCGATGCAGGCCAAGCCCGGCCAGCTCGAACAGGCGGCCGGCGGCACGCTGCTTCTCGACGAGGTGGGCGAGATGAGCCCGTCGGCGCAGGCCAAGTTCCTGCGGGTGCTACAGGAACGAGAGTTCAAACGGCTCGGCGGCACGCGCACCATCACGTCCGACGCCCGCGTCGTCGCCGCCACCAACCGCGATCTGAAGAAGGCCGTCTCTCTCGGGCAGTTCCGCGAGGACCTGTACTACCGTCTCGACGTCTTCGCCATCCGTCTGCCGGCGCTGCGCGAACGCCGCGACGACATCCTGCCGCTGTGCGACGCGTTCCTCGCCGAGATCGGCCGCGGCCTCGGCCGGCCACCGGCCGGCGTGTCGCGCGACGCGCGGCAGGTGCTGATCGACTACGCGTGGCCCGGCAACGTCCGCGAGCTCCGCAACATCGTCGAGCGCGCGGCCATCCTGTGCGACGGTGGTCTCATCACCACCGAGCACCTGACGTCGATTGCCGCGGTGCCGGCCGCGCCGCTGAGCGCGCCCGTCGAGACCGCGCTGCAGGCCCAGCCCGCGGCGTCGTTCGCCGCCTCGTCACCGCCGCCGGCGCCGGCGGGCGATCTCTCCACGATGGAACGCACGATGATCGAGCAGGCGCTGGCGGCGGCGCGCTTCAACAAGTCGAAGGCGGCCCGTGCCCTGGGCCTGACCCGGCACCAGCTCTATCAGCGCATGCGCAAGTACGGCTTCGAGGCCTGAGACGCAGGGCCGCGTCACTACCCGTGGGCGGGTGCGATGGCTGCCGCCAGCATCGGCATCGCGGGCTCCGCCGCGTCGTGCACGCGGGCATCCGCGAACCAGCGGCGCACGGCGGCGACGTCGACGCCGGTCCCCGCCAGGCCGACGTGCCCGTCGGGCCGCAGCAGGTAGAAGGACGGCGCCGGCACGCCCGCGGCGGCCAGCGTCGCGGCGTCGTCGCCGTCACCAGGGATGGTGTGCACCTGCAGCAGGTCGCCGAGCCCGAGTTCGCCGGCCGAGGGCGCTGGCTGGCCCACCACGATCAGGCTGAAGCGCGTGTCGTCGAGTGCCTCGAACAGATCGCGTCTCGGTCCGCCTGGCGTGAGCGCCACCTGCAGCCACGGGAACCGCGCGCCCGGCTGGGGCGCCGTCGCCGGAAGGCCGTCGAGCGCCCGCGACAATGGACTCGCGGCATAGCGGATCCCGATCTGCGACAGCGTCAGGAACGCGGTGCGGCGCACGCGGGCGTGGCGCATGGCGAAGGCGGCCGCGCGCGCGGCGATGCGCGTGCGCACGATGCCGGCCAGCCACGAGTTCGAGACGACGAAGCGGAAGGCACGGTCGGTGGTCTCGAGCAGACGGTGCGCCACCGGCATGCGCTCGGCCTCGTAGGTGTCGAGCAGGGCGTCGTCGGCGCGGCCGCCCACCACCAGCGCCAGCTTCCATGCCAGGTTGTAAGCGTCCTGCAGGCCGGTGTTCATCCCCTGGCCGCCCATCGGGCTGTGGACGTGCGCGGCGTCGCCGAGCAGGAAGCAGCGGCGGTCGCGGAAGCGCTCGGTGCAGCGGTGGTGGATGCGGTAGGTCGAGAACCAGTCGCACGACGCGAACGTGAGCTGCTCACCGCCTTCGCGGCGCAGCGACGGAATCACCGCGTCGAACGTCACCCCCGGCTGGCCGCGCAGCGCCTCGGGCAGGATGCCGATGACGCGCCAGCGGTTGACGCCGGCCATCGGGAACAGCAGCGTGAAGCCGTCGCGCCACAAGAAGACGTTGAGCTCGTCGGGCACCATCGCGCCGGTGGCCACGGTATCGGCCACGAAGAAGGTGTGCTCGTAGGGCTCGCCGGGGAAGCCGATGCCGTTCAACTCGCGCACGGAGCTTCTGCTGCCGTCGCAACCGGCCACGTAGGCGGCGGTCACCGTCTCCGTCGCACCATCCGCCGTGCGGATCGTGGCGGTCACGCCGGTGGCGTGCTGCTCGAACGCGACCAGCTCGGTGTTCCAGCGCACATCGAGGCCCCAGTCACGCAGGCGCGCGCCGAGGAGACGCTCGGTGTCGTCCTGGCCGAGCATCAGCACGTATGGGTACGGGCTCAGCCCCTGTCCCATCTCCTGCAAGGGGATGCGCGTGACCCGGCGACCGCCGATCCACATGTTGGCGCCGGTACCGCGCCGGCCCAGACTCACCGCGCGCTCGGCGACGCCGAGCTGCGCGAAGATCTCGAGCGTGCGCGCGTGCACCGCCATCGCCCGCGTCTGCTCGGCCGGGCCCTGATGGCGATCGATGATCACAGCGCGTACGCCGCGGCGCCCCAGTTGGTTGGCCAGCATCAGGCCCGTAGGCCCCGCGCCGACGATGAGTACGTCCGTCGTCATCATCCTCTCCGTGACGCGCTCGGGCGTCGATCGTGCCGTTACTCCGCCAGAAACGCCAGATACATCAACTCGCCCTTGCGCTCGACCTGCAGCACCAGCGGCTCACCCGCGTGCAGCCCGTCGAGGGTCGTGCGCAGTCCGCCCAGTTCCGTGACCGGCGTGCGGTTCACGGCATAGATCACGTCGCCCGCCTCGAGGCCGCCGTCCTTCGCTTCCAGGGCGCCCGCCAGCGTCGACAACACCACCACGCCCTGCGGCCCACGCACGCCCGCCGGCAGCAGCCGCGCCACGCGCGGATCGAGGGGCACGGCCAGGATGCCGAGGCGCGGAACCAGGTTGCGGCGGGGGTCCACCGCGGTCTCGCCGGTCATCATCTCGAGGCGCTCCGTCATCGCCACCGGGAACGACGTCGCCGTGCCGTTGCGCAGCACGTCGAGCGTCACGACGTCGCCGACCACGTGCCGGTAGAGGCCGACCTGCAACTGCCGGCCGTTTTCCATCGGCTTGCCGTCGAGGGCCAGCACGACGTCGCCCACGGCGAGTCCGGCGCGTGCCGCCGGACTGCGTGGCAGCACGTCGGCGAGCACTACGCCGCTGTGGCGGCCCAGGCCGAGTCCGGCCGCGAGCTCCGCCGTGATCGTCTGGGCGCGGACGCCGATGTCGCCGCGCTTGACGCGGCCATGGGCGCGGATCTGCTCGTAGACCGTGCGCGCGATGTTGCTCGGCGCCGCGAAACCGATGCCTTCGTAGCCGCCGCCGCGCGACAGCATCAGCGTGTTGATGCCGACGATGCGGCCCTGCAGGTCGACGAGCGGGCCGCCGCTGCTGCCCTCGTTGATTGGCGCATCGGTCTGGACGTAGATCATGGGCGAGTCGGTCTCGAGCTGGCGCGCCACGGCGCTCACCACGCCCAGCGACACGGTGTTCTGCAGGCCCAGCGGGTTCCCGAAGGCGAGCACCAGTTGACCGCGCCGCAAGGCGTCGGAGTCGCCGAAGGCGAGCGCCGGCAGGGGGCCGGCGTCGACCTTGATCACCGCCAGGTCGGTCTCGAGATCGATGCCGACGACCTCGCCGGTGACGCTGCGCGTGCCGCTGCCGAGGATTGACCTGCCGCCGGGCGGCGCCGGAATCTCGACCCGCAGCCGCTGGGCGCCACGGACGACATGGGCGTTGGTCAGGATGTAGCCGGCGCCGTCGACCACCACGCCCGACCCCGACCCGCGCTGCGTCGAGACGAGGTCGCGCGCGCGCGGCGACTGGCTGTCGCTGGCGACGTAGGCGGTGGTGAAGATCTCGACCACCGCCGCGCCGCCGGTCCTGGCCGTGGTCTCGATCGCCGTGCCCACGTCGGCGCTGACAACGGCCTGGCGGACCGCCGGCTGTGCGGCGGCCGGGGCCGCGAGCAGCATGCTGCCCAGCGCCACGGCCGTCGCCCGCCGCATCCAGCTACCGGCGATCATCGGTCGCTCCCGTCGGGCGTTCCACGCCGACCACGTCGATGCCGCCGGCGCGCTGGCGCAGCGTGACCTGCACCGGCCGGGCCCAGTGCGTGAAATCGGGATGGCTGCTGGCGATCCACGCCACTGCGTAGCGCGCGCCGCTGGCGTCGCGCGGTCCCCAGGCCGAGGCCGGCACCAGCGCCACGTCACCCGCAGCCGCGGTCTCCTCGCCGATCGGCGTCTGCCGCCCGGTCTGGTTGTCGAGCGCCGTCCAGCGGACGCGCGAGGTGGCGCGTGACGACGCCACGCCCGCCTTCACCGCGGCGTTCTCGAAGGTCAGGGCGGTGCCGCCGCCGGTCTCGACGATGGCGAAGGCGTCGAGCGGCGTCGTCCGCGTGAGCCAGTAGGCCACGACCTTGTCGCGCCGGGCGATGAGGACGTCGGCGAGGTAACGCGAGGCCTCGAGATCCGACAGCCGGCCGATCTCGACGATCGACCTCAGCATCTGGTCGCTGAATCGCGCGGCGATGCGTGCCGCCCAGAACGCGTCGGCGGCGTCCATCTGGTCGAACGCCGGCTGCGGGTACTCCGTCTTCCACTTCCACGGTTCGAAGTACGCCGCCTCGACGTTGCCGAGCGACGCGTTGGCCGGGTAGCGGGCCCGCGTCCAGTCGCGCGTCCACAGCCCGAACGAGAACAGGCCCTTGGCGATCTTGTCGCCTTCGATCAGGTACTCGTAGCCGCCGCGCGGCTGCTGCGCCGAGGTGCTGCCGCTGCCCAGGTTCGAGCCGAAGTCCTGCAGGTAGTGACGCAGGTAGCGGCGGCCGTTGTCGGTGACGTAGCTGTCGAGGCTGTTGATCGAGCGGGCGTCGTCGTGATGCAGCCACGCCGCGAACACGCGCATGCCGCGCAGTTCACGCCGCCGCTCGTGGGGATAGAGATCGTTCGGGTCGTCGGAGCGGGTGCCGCTGTAGCGGAACTGTCCCACCACCCGGCCGGGGACGTAGCGGCTCGCCAGCGCGCGGATCGTGCCCGAAGGCGTGCGCGGCGTGTCGGCGAGCCACGCGTCGAGGTCGGCGGCCTTCATCGCCCGCTTGCCGCCCGACGCGGTGCGCATGCGCGCGCCGGGAGCGATGGACAACTGCGCCCGATCGAACGTGACCAGGTAGTCCTCGGGCACTTGGTAGCCGATGGCGTGGAAGATCTTCGTGGAGATGAGCTCCACCGACGACGGCAGCTCCGGCGCCCCCGCCGGATCGAGCTTGATGAGATACGTGTCGCCACGCCCGTCCTGGATCGTGAACTTGGGCGTGAGGCCGGCGTCGGGCCGCCCGGTGACCAGCCACGGGCCGTCGACCGGGCCGTCGACCGTGTCGGGTCCACGCAGCACTTCCTCGATCGTCATGTCGTGACGCCCGAGGCGATTGGTGAACCAGCTCGAGTCGGGCACTTCGCCCAGCGTGTTGACGTTCAGCGCCGGGCCGAACGAGCTGGCCGAGCCGCCGAAGGTCTCGTTGACGAACTCGTAGCTCTTCGAGAGCTCGAACGGCGCCACCGGCGGGATGTCGCGCCGGTCGTCGTCGATCCAGATCGGATCGTCGGTGTAGAAGCGGGGCTCGCCTTCGCCGTGCCAGCGCTCGACGCGCTGCGCATCGACGATGACGCCGGCGGCCAGGGTGACCGCGAACACTGCGGCGAGGGATGCGACGACGGCCTTAGAAGACATGTTCGAACCTCAGGAGGGGAATGAAGCCTTCCTTGCTGAAGGCGAAGTCGAGCCGGGCGACGAACGCGTCGTTGCTGTGCAGGCGCAACCCCACGCCGTAGGACACGGCGACGTCGCGCAGGTTGAGCGAGCGCCGCTCGGGAGCCACCGTGCCGGCGTCGACGAACACCGCGCCGTCGAGCGCCCACCACGCCTCCCAGCGGTATTCGGCGGAGACGCCGACGGCGTTGCGATCCTGGTACCGGAACTCGCGGAAGCCGCGCAGCATCGAGGCGCCGCCCAGCGTGGGCTGGTAGAAGAACGGCACGTCGTCGCCGTCGTGGGCGCTCGTGAACGTGGCCATCGCGCGGAGCGCCAGCGTGCGGTAGCGGTCGGGGATCGGCACGTACTGCTGCACGTCGACGTCGGCGCGATGGAACCCGGCGCTGTCGAGGTCGCGGTAGTCGGCGATGCTCACGGCGTAGCGGCCGCCGGCGTGCGGGTGCCGCGGGTTGTCGCGGCGGTCGTAGTCGATGCCGATGGCCGTGCGCAGGTAGTCGACCGAGGCGCCGTAGCCGGGCGTGGCGGAGGGACTGAAGCCGGCTTCCGTCGTCGGCATCCGCGTGTCGGTGCCCGCGCCGGTGCGCGGGCTCACCCACGCGGCGCCGGCCTGTACGGCCAGGCCCGCCAGCGGCCGCCAGGTGACGTCGGTGCCGAACTCGGCGTTCGAGAGCAGGTAGTTCGCGCGGGCGCCCTGGGCGCTGTCCATGCCCAGCCCGAAGAAGTCCTGCTGCGGGAACTCGTACATCTGCCCGCGCACGGCGACGTCCACCGGGGCGCCGCCGAGCCGGCGGATGTCCATCACCACCGCTCCGCGCTTGTAGCCGCGCGACGTGGTCGCCGCCGTCAGCTCGATGCCCGGCCCCCGGGTGCCGCCGGCCGAGTAGCCGATGCCCACACCGCCGCCGGCGCCGGCGGGGAAGCTGCCGCCCACGCCGTGGAAGCCGTGCCAGCCGCCCATCAGGCGTGCCATCACCTGCTGGTTGTCGTACCAGGTGAGCGCGCGCTCGATCGTCGTGCGCTCGGGCGGCGCGGCCGTGGCGGCCTTGGCGTCGCGTTCGGCGTCGAGCCGCTCGCTGCGCGTGGCCGGTGCGGAATCCTGCTGCGCCGCCGCCGTCGTCGGCAGGCCCGGCATGAGCAGCGCGCCGAAGAGCGCCAGTCGGGAGAAGAGTGAGCGTCGCATTCGAGTCCTCCAGGTCGAGTCGTCGGAAACCACGGTCGTCAGGCGGAGTGCGAGGCGACCAGCGTCGTGGCGGCGGACGCCGCCACCGCGACGGCCTCCTGTGTGCCCGGCGCATGTGATGTCCACCAGCGCCGCGCATCGGCCTGGTCCCACGAGTCGCGGGTCAGGCACACCGCCGCCATGTCGAAGAGCGCCTCGGCGCTGTCGGGCCGATCGCGCGGGTCCTTCTGCAGGCACGCCATCACCAGGTCGTCGACGGCGCGCGGCACGTGGTGCTTCGCCTTGCGCGACGGCGGCACCGGCGTGTCCTGCACGTGGCGCATCAACTGGCGCATGCCGGTCTCGTCCCCGAACACCGGCTGGCCGGTGAGCAGGAAGTAGGCGACGCAGCCGACGGCGTAGACGTCGGCGCGGCGATCGACGTCGTTGCCGACGATGGCCTCGGGTGCCATGTAGGCCGGCGTGCCGAGGATGCCGGCGTCGCGGGTCAGCATCGTCGCGCCGTGCTCGGGGTTCTCCTGGCGCACCAGGCCGAAGTCGAGCACCTTCACGAAGTCGTACTCGAGGCCCATCCGGCAGACGTAGACGTTGGCCGGCTTGATGTCGCGGTGGATGAGGCCGGCCGCGTGCGCCTCGCCGAGCGAGCGGCAGATCTGCCGCACGAAGTGCAGCGCGCGAGCCGGAGGCAGCGGACCGAACTCGCGCACCAGCGACTCGAGGTCGCGGCCGTCGAGCAGCTCCATCACGTAGTAGAAGGTGCCGCCCTCGGTGAGGCCGAAGTCGAAGAGGCGGATGGTGTGCGGCGAACTGAGCGCCGCGGTCGCCTGTGCCTCGCGTTCGAAGCGCGCCAGCGTGGCCACGGCGCCGCCGCCGTCGCTGAGCATCTCCGGGCGAATCAGCTTGATGGCCGAGCCGCTGGCCAGCAGGCGGTGCTTGGCGCGCCACACCTCGCCCATGCCGCCTTCGCCAAGGCGCTCGACCAGCTCGTAGCTGCCAAGCGCGCGGGCCTCGCGGATCTTGCTGCCGAGGCGATAGAGCACCTGCGCCGGAATCACGGCCATGAAGGCGCAGACGAAGTTCGGGTAGAACATCAACAGCGTGGTGACCGGCGCCGGCACCGGCAGCCCGCGCAGGTGGGCGAGCCACACCGCCAGCGGGTCCATCGCCGCGGCGATGAGACCCGAGATCAGCATCTTGCGCGGCCGCACCGGCGCGAGCATGCCGACGAACAGGATCAGCACCGTGATGCCCGAGAGCGGACGCTGGGTCGTGGGCTGCGCCACCCAGCTGTTCATCAGGGCCAGCCCGATGGCGTGCGGCACGATCAGCGCGGTGCCGATCTCCACCTTCACCGAGTGACGCACCGGGGCGTAGCGGACGAACAGCACCGACGCCACCGACAACACGAACGCGCTGGCCTCGATCAGCCCGTGGTAGGGGCCGCGGTTGCCGTGCGGCGCCAGCCACGCGTCCATCACGAAGTTGAGCGCCCAGATGCCCGCGCCCACCAGGTAGAGGAGCTGCACGCGGATCGACTGCTCGTGCTGCAGGTCGGCGGGCAGTGTGGCGCCGCCGATCGTCGAGCGTGATGCGCTCGATCCCTGATGCGGAGCGACGACGACGTTTGGTTTCACCAGCCTGACCTCCACCTGTGTCCGTTCCGGCGTGAACGGTCTCGGCGCCGCCCTACTGCGAGGCGCGTGCCGTACGGCGCGACAGCCGCGCGGTCGACGAGGTCTCACCGCGGTTCTGCGCCGAAATCCGCGGGAAATCCGCGCCTGGCGGCTGGTGACGCCGGCGTCATCCGCTGTGCCGCGACAGCTGGCGAGGTGTACAGGCAGCACCGGCAAGGTGTGCGGATCGGCGCAGGGTGCGCGGCGGGACACAGGGTGCGGCAGGCCCCGCCCGCGTCGCACGTCCACACCATCCGCGGGTGATTCCGGCCTGATTTCCTCGAAATTCCGCCGATCTCGAGCGAATTGCCGCGGCTGGTCCGGAACTTGCCCTGTGAGGCCCGCGAAGGGACAACGACTGTGGCGCAACGCGTAATCGAGATGCTCATCGGGCGGCTCATCACCGACGAACGATTCCGGGCCGAGTTCCTCGGCAATCCGGAACAGACCCTGCTCGACCTCGCCGACCACGGCCTCGAACTCAGCCGGACCGAGATCGCGGCCCTGGTGAACACCGACCCCGCGGTGTGGACGCGCGCGGCCGACGCCCTGGACCCCCGACTGCAGAAGGTCAGCCTGACTGGCGAAGCGAGGATGTCATGACGAGTCGAGTTGCAATCTGCGGCCTGCTGCTGGCCGCCCTGGCGCCCGCCGCGGTCGGGGCGCAGTCGATGACGGGCGACGCGCCCGGGGGGCGCCTGACCCTGGCCGAGGCCGTGCGCCTGGCCACCGGGCAGAACACCCAGGTGCAGACGGCCGTTCTGGAGGTGCAGAAGGCCGACGCCGAGGTCGCGACGGCGCGGAGCCGCCGGCTGCCGACGTTCCAGACCGAGGTGAGCGCGTCGCAGCTGCTCACCGGCGTCGACTTTGCGTTCCCGCAGGGCGCGTTCGGCACCTTCCCCGGCACCGGGCCGATTCCGTCGACGGACACCACGGTGAGCGTGCCGCGCCAGCCCACCGCTTACGTCTCGTCGCAGGTCGCGCAGCCGCTCACGCAGCTCGTGCAGATCGGCCTCGGCGTGAAGAGCGCCCAGGCCGGCCGCGCCATCGGCGAGGAGCGCGTGCGCGCCGCCAGGCTCGCGACGGTCAACGCGGTGAAGCGGCTCTACTTCGCCATCCTGCAGACCGAGAGCGCGATGGCCGCCAACGACGAGGCGATCACGCTCTACCGCGAGCTCGATCGGACGCTGCTCGTGCGCGTGGCCCAGAAGGTCGCGCTCAAGGGCGACTCGCTCGACGTGCAACTGCGCCTCGCCCAGGCCGAGCTGACGCGCACCACCTACGAGAACACGGCGGCCTCGCAGAAGGAACAGCTCAACCAGCTGCTCGGCCGCGACGTGCAGACGGCGTTCACGGTGGAGCCCGTGACCGAGCTGGCCGCGCTCGAGTTCGACGCGGCGTCGTCGCGTGCGGCCGCTCTGGCCAGCCGCCCCGATGTGCGGGAGGCGCGTCTCACGCTCGAGCGGGCCGAGTTCGACCGTCGCATCGCCAAGGCCGATCGCCTGCCCGAGGTGAGCCTGGCGCTCTCTTACACCTCGAACTTCAACATCGATCTCCTGCCGGCCAACATGGCCAGCCTCGGCGTGCAGGTGAAGTGGGAACCCTTCGACTGGGGCCGCCGCTCGCGCGAGCTGGCCGTCAAGGCCCACACCGTGCAGCAGGCAAAGCTCGGCGTCCGCGACGCCGAGGACAAGACGGTGATCGAGGTCAACAGCCGTCTGCGCACGCTGGCGGAGAAGCGCGCGCTGCTGAACGTGGCGCAGCTGTCGCAGGGCGCGGCCAAGGAAAAGCTGCGCGTCGCCAGCAACCAGTACCAGGTGCAGGCAGCGCTGCTGCCCGACGTGCTCAAGCTGCGCGCCGACGTGGCCAACACGGACGACGACTACCAGCAGGCCCTGATGGCCTTCTGGACGGCCAAAGCGGATTTCGAACAGGCGGTTGGAGAGGACGTGATCCCATGAACGCGAAGACGACGGTGTGTGGTGTGCTGCTGGTGGCCGGCCTGGCCGCCGGGTGCTCGAAGGTCGAAGGCGAAGAGGCGAAGGCGCCGCAGCCGGTGCGCGCCGCCGCCGTGGCCGAGGCCCCGGCGCCCGCGGGCGTCCGCTACTCGGCGACGATCGAGCCCTACGAGCAGGTGACGCTGGCCTTCAAGACCAGCGGCTATGTCGACCAGGTGCTGGTGCGGCGCGGCGCGGATGGCCGGATGCGCACCGCGCAGCCCGGCGACACGGTGACGCGCGGCACGGTGCTGGCGCGCATCCGCGAGACCGATGCCCGCGAGAAGGTCGCGCAGGGCCGGTCGCGGCTGGCCGAGAGCGATGCGTCGCTCACGAAGGCGCGTCTCGATCTCGACCGGGCGCAGGCGCTCTACCGCGCCGAGAGCCTCATCAAGCCGGAACTCGATGCCGCGCAGGCGGCGTTCGATGGCGCCGAAGCGCGCGTGCGCTCGGCCAGGGCCGACCTCGAGCTGGCGGAGAGCGCCCTGCGCGATTGCCTGCTCATCGCTCCGTCGAGCGGCGTGGTGCTCGATCGCACCGTCGAAGTCGGCAGCCTGGCGTCGCCCGGCGCTGCCAGCTTCGTCATCGGCGACGTGCAGTCGGTGAAGGCGCGCTTCGGCATCCCCGACAGCGCCATCCAGTCGGTGCGCCTCGGCGACCCCATCGACGTCACCGTCGAGGCCATCGGCGCGCAGACCCTGACCGGCCGGCTCACGGCCATCGCGCCGGTCGCCGACGCGCAGAGCCGCGTGTTCGACGTCGAAGTCACGATTCCCAACGGCGCCGGCTCGCTGCGCCCCGGGATGATCGGCACCGTCGCCATCGGTGGCGACGCCGTCGCGGCGAAGGCGCCGCGGCCCCTGACCGTGCCGCTCACCGCCATCGTGCGGTCGCGCGACAACGGCGCCCAGTTCGCGGTGTTCGTGGTCGAGCGCCACAACGGCACCGAGACCGCGCGCGCCCGCAGGGTCCAGCTCGGCGAGGTCATCGGCAACGGCATCGCCGTGCGCGACGGCCTGACCGACGGCGAGACCGTGGTCGTCAGCGGCGCGACGCTGCTGGTCGACGGCGCGGAAATCAAAGTGATCGAGTAGGGACCAGGGACCGGGGATCAGGGACACACGACCATGTCGCACCACGCCAACGAACAGCAGGCCATCGAGCGGACGCACAACACCGCTCGTTTCTTCACCGAGACGCGCCACGTCGCATGGGTGCTGCTCGTCGGCACCGTGCTCTGGGGCATCTACGGCTACCTCGGGATGCCGCAGCGCAAGGACCCGGACATCCCGGTGCGCCAGGCGCTCGCGCTGGCCCCGTGGCCGGGCGCCAGCGCCGAGAAGATCGAACAGCTCGTGACGCGGCGGATGGAAGAGAAGATCGCCGAGAACGTCCGCGTCGAGAAGGTCGAGTCGAACACCCGCACCGGTGTCACCGCGGTCTACATCACCCTCATCGAGGGCACGAAGGACACCGGCAAGGAGCTCGACGACATCAAGCTCAAGCTCGACACGCTGACCGACCTGCCGGACGGCGCCGGGCCGATCGAGTTCGTGAAGGACTTCGGCGACACCACGGCGCTGATGCTCACCGTGGCCAGCCCGCGGGCCGAGGCCGCAGAAGTCGCGGCGCGGGCCCAGTCGCTGCGCGCGGCCATCGAGTCGGCGCGGGCGGCCTCCGGCACGTCGACCGGCGCCCGCGTGACGCTGGCCCAGGGCCTGCCGTCGTCGGTGCCGGCCGAGATGCTCAAGCGCCCGCTGCGGATGCTCACCGAGGTCGGCGAGGCGGAGGGCGTGTTCCGCGACGCCACCGTGCTCATCGGCGCCGGCTACATCGCCATCGACGTCGCGACCGACAAGGACGACGCCGCCCTGGGGGCCTTCGCCGACCGCTTCGTCCGCGAGCGCGTTCGCGCCGCCGAATTCCACCCCGACGCGTGGCCGGTGGCCATCGTGCGCGACCCGGCCGACACCGCGGCCCGGCTCGAGGCGGTGGCGGGCGACAAGTACAGCTTCCGCGAGCTCGACGAGTACACCGACCTCATCACCCGCACGCTCAAGACCCTGCCGATCGTGTCGAAGGTGACGCGCGCCGGTCTGCTCGAAGAGCGTGTCTACCTCGAGTACTCGCAGGAGCGGCTCGCCGCCTACGGCATCAAGGTGGGCTCGCTCGAGCGCACGCTGGGCGCGCGCAACATCACCATGCCCGGCGGCGTCATCGAGTCGGGCGACAAGAACCTCACCGTCGATCCGTCGGGCGAATTCAAGAACGAACAGGAGATCGGCGACGTCCTCATCGGCACCGCCGGCTCCGGGTCGCTCTACCTGCGCGACGTCGCCACCGTCGCCCGCGGCTACGAGACCGCCCGCTACCTGAACTTCTACGGCAGCCGCACCGACGACGGCTCGTGGCGCCGGTCGCGCGCCGTGACGCTGGCAGTGCAGATGCGCGCCGGCATGAAGATCGGCGACTTCGGCCAGGCAGTCGACCGCGAGCTCGAGGGCCTGCGCGCGCAGCTGCCCACCGACCTCGTGATGGCGCGCACGTCCGATCAGCCGCGCCAGGTCGAGGAGAACATCGGTTTGTTCATGGGCAGCCTCTACGAGGCAGTCGCCCTGGTGGTGCTGGTGTCGCTCATCGGCTTCTGGGAATGGCGCTCGGCGCTGCTGATGGCGCTGTCGATTCCGATCACGCTGGCCATGACCTTCGGCCTGATGTTCATGTTCGGCATCGACCTGCAGCAGGTGTCGATCGCGTCACTCATCATCGCCCTCGGCCTGCTGGTGGACGACCCCGTCGTCGCTGGCGACGCCATCAAACGCGACCTCGCCGCCGGCCACTCGCGGATGGTGGCGGCGTGGTGGGGACCGACCAAGCTCGCCAAGGCGATTCTCTTCGCCACCATCACCAACATCGTCGCCTACGTGCCCTTCGTCGCGCTGCCCGGCGACCCCGGCCAGTTCGTCTACAGCCTGCCGGTCGTGATCGGTGCCTCGCTCGTGGCGTCGCGCATCGTGTCGATGACCTTCATCCCGCTGCTCGGCTACTACCTGCTGCGGCCCAAGGCCGAGCCGTCGCTCGAAGAGCGCCGCACGGCCGGCTTCGCCGCGTGGTACTACCGCGTCGGCACCGCCGCCATCAATCACCGGTGGGCCTTCCTGGCAGCCTCGTTCGCGGTGCTGGTGCTGTGTGGCGGGTTCGTCCGCCAGCTCAAGACGCAGTTCTTCCCGGCCGACCTGCAGTACTTGTCCTACGTCGACGTGTGGCTGCCCGAAGACGCGCCGCTCTCGGCCACCAACCGCATGGCCATGCAGGTGGAAGCCGCGGTGCGCCACGTGACCGACGAGTACGGCAAGGCCCACGCCGAAGCGGGCGCTCCGAAGAAGGTGCTGAAGTCGCTCACCACGTTCCTCGGCGGCGGCGGTCCGCGCTTCTGGTACTCGGTCGCGCCCGAACAGCGGCAGCCGAACTACGCCCAGGTCGTGATCGAGGTGTTCGACAAGCACGACACCACGCATCTGGTGGGGGAGATCCAGTCCGAACTCGATCGCACCATCCCAGGCGCGCGCCTCGACGTCCGCCAGCTCGAGACGGGCGCCCCGGTGGGCATTCCGCTGTCGGTGCGCGTGTCGGGTGAGGACATCAAGACGCTGCGCCGTCTTGCGGACGACGTCGCCGGCGTCCTCCGCGCCACCCCGTCGGCAGCGCGCGTGCGCGACAACTGGGGCCCCGAGAGCTTCGCCGTGCGCCTGCGCACCGACTCCGACAAGGCCAACCTCTCGGGCCTGACCAACCAGGACGTGGCCGCCGCGTCGGCGTCGGCCATCTCGGGCGCGAAGGTCGGCGTGCTGCGTGATGGCGACGAGCAGATTCCGGTGGTGGCGCGGATGCGCAACGCCGACCGCTCGCAGCTCTCGGACATGAAGAGCCTCTACGTCTACGCCGGCCAGGGCACGCAGAAGGTGCCGCTGCAGTCGATCTCCTCGATCGTCTACGAGATGCAGACCGAGAAGCTGCAGCGCCGCAACCAGTTCCGCACCGTGACCATCTCGGCGTTCGCCGGGCCCGGCGCCTATACCTCGGAGGTGCTGACGGCGGCGCTGCCGAAACTGCGCGAGTTCGAGAGCCGCCTGCCGGTGGGCTACCGGATGGAGATCGGCGGCGAGTACGAGGAGCAGGTCAAGGGCTTCAAGAACCTGACGATGGTGCTCGTCATCTGCATCGCGCTCATCTACCTGGCGCTGGTGTTCCAGTTCGCGCACGCCATCAAGCCGGTCATCGTCTTCGCGGCGATTCCGTTCGGCGTGATGGGCGCGCTGGCGGCCCTGCGGGTCATGAACACGCCGTTCGGCTTCATGGCCTTCCTCGGCATCATCAGCCTGATCGGCGTCATCGTCAGCCACATCATCGTGCTGTTCGACTTCATCGAAGAGCGGCACGAGGCCGGTGAGCCGCTGGTGCAGGCGCTGCTCGACGCCGGCATCATCCGCCTGCGCCCGGTGCTCATCACCGTGGCGGCGACGGTCACCGCGCTGTTCCCGCTGGCCGCGCACGGCGGCCCGCTCTGGGAGGCGCTCTGCTACGCGCAGATCGGCGGCCTCACCATCGCCACCTTCGTGACGCTGCTGCTCGTGCCGGTCATCTACTCGGTGTTCGTGCTCGACCTCAAGCTCGTGAAGTGGGAGGCGCACGCCGCCGCCGTGCTGCCCGAGGCCGCCGTCGAGCCGTCACATTCCTAGTCCACCACCGACTTACGTCATCGACCCGGACCACGATCATGTCGACCACCGCCGAACACCGCCGGCTCGCCGAGACCGCCTCGGGCACGGCCGACTGGCAGCGCTGGGGCCCGTACGTGAGCGATCGCGCGTGGGGCACCGTGCGCGAGGACTACAGCGCCGACGGCAACGCCTGGGACTACTTCCCGCACGACCACGCGCGCAGCCGGGCCTATCGCTGGAACGAGGACGGCCTGGCCGGCTTCTGCGATCGCGACCAGGCGCTGTGCCTGGGCGTCGTGCTGTGGAATCAGCAGGACCCGATCCTCAAGGAGCGCCTGTTCGGGCTCTCGAATCGCGAGGGCAACCACGGCGAGGACGTGAAGGAACACTACGTCTACGTCGACAACGTCCCCTCGCACGCCTATGCGCGGATGCTCTACAAGTACCCGCAGGTGGCGTTCCCCTACGCCACGCTGGTCGACGAGAACGCGAAGCGCGGCGGCGATGCGCCGGAGTTCGAACTCGCCGACGCGGCAGGCCCGGCCTTCCGCGACGGCCGCTACTTCGATGTGGCCATCGAGTACGCGAAGGCCGGCCCGGAAGACCTGCTGTGCCGCATCGAAGTGGTCAACCGCGGCCCGGAGCCGGCACCCATCCACGTGCTGCCGCACTTGTGGTACCGCAACAACTGGTCGTGGGACCAGCAGCGTCCACGGCACGTCATCTGCGCCGCGGGACCCGGTGCGGCCACGACGACGCACGCGATCGTCGGCGCCCGGCACTGGTACGTGCAGGGCGAGGACGGCCGCACGCCGCCGATCTGGTTCACCGAGAACGACACCAATACCGAGCGGCTGTTCGGCGCGCCGAATCCCTCGCCCTACGTGAAGGACTCGATCAACGACGCGGTCGTCTACGGCCAGTGGGATCGGGTGAACCGGCAGCAGGGCAGCAAGGCCGCGGCGCACTGCACCACCGTCGTCGCGCCTGGCGGTGTGTTCGTGACCTACGTGCGCCTGGCCCCGTCGTCGATGGCGCGGCCGTTCGCGCGCGTCGAGGCGCTGTTCGCGAAACGCCGCCGCGAAGCCGACGAGTTCTACGACGCGGTGCACGCGCCGCACCTCACCGCCGATGAACGGCTGGTGCAGCGGCAGGCGTTCGCCGGGCTGTTGTGGTCGAAACAGTTCTACCACTACGACGTGCATCACTGGCTGGCCGGTGATCCGTCGCAGCCGGCGCCGCCGGCCGGGCGCTGGAAGGGCCGCAACGCCGACTGGGCGCTGCACTTCCACACCCACGACGTCGTGCTGATGCCCGACAAGTGGGAATATCCGTGGTTCGCGTCGTGGGACCTGGCGTTCCAGGCGGTGGTGATGGCAGAGATCGATCCGGCCTTCGCCAAGGGCCAGATGCGGCTGTTGACGCTGCCGCGCACGCAGCATCCGTACGGCGCGGTGCCGGCGTTCGAGTGGGACTTCAATGCCGTGAACCCGCCGGTGATCGCCTGGGCGGTGTGGCAGATCTACCAGCTCGAACGGCTGAAGCACGGCCACGGCGACCTCGCCTTCCTCGAGGAGATGTTCGAGCCGCTGCTGCTGATGCTCGGGTGGTGGCTGCACCGCAAGGACAGGGAGGGCAAGGGCATCTTCGGCGGCGGCTCCCTCGGCCTCGACAACATCGGCGTCTTCGACCGCGACCAGCCGCTGCCCACCGGCGGTGCGCTCGAGCAGGGCGACGCCACCGGCTGGATGGCGGTGTTCCAGCAGAACATGTCGGCCATCGCGTTCGAGCTGGCGCTGCACGAGCCGCGCTACGAGCCGATGGTGCACCGCTTCGGCCAGGACCTGGTGATGGTGTCGAAGGTGCTGCGGCAGGGCGGCAGCAACGGCGCCGGGCTGTGGGACGAAGCCGGCGGGTTCTTCTTCGACGTCATCCGCGATGGCGCCGATCGGCTGCCGCTGCGGATCTACTCGATGGTCGGCCTGGTGCCGCTGTTCGCCGCCACGGTCGTCGAGCCGGCGACGCTGGCGCGACTGCCGCAGCTGATGCAGCAGACCAACGTCGTGCTGAACAGCCGCGATTACCTGAAGGCGCTGCTGCCGTCGTTCGTCGAGCCCGGCAAGGACGGGACGCGCATGCTCTCGGTGGTGGACCGCCACCAGCTGCGGATCATCCTGGAGCGCGTGCTCGACGAGACGCAGTTCCTGTCGCCGTTTGGCGTGCGGTCGCTGTCGCGCCTGCATGCCGACGAGCCGTATCGCTTCGCCGCGGGTGGCCGCGAGTACGAGGTGTCGTACCAGCCGGGGCCGTCCACCGACCGCATGTTCGGCGGCAACTCCAACTGGCGCGGGCCGATCTGGTTTCCCATGAACTTCCTGCTGATCCAGGCCATCGCCACCTGTGCGCGCTACTACGGCGACGATTTCAGGCTCGAGTGCCCGACGGGGTCGGGGCGGTGGCTCACGCTGGCCGAGGTGGCCGACGAACTCGCCGACCGGCTGACGCGCCTGTTCGTGCGCGACGACGCCGGCCGCCGGCCGGCACTGGGCAACGAACCGTTGTTCCACGACGATCCGCACTGGCGCGACCAGGTCGTCTTCCACGAGTTCTTCCACGGCGACACCGGCGCCGGGCTGGGCGCCAGCCACCAGACCGGCTGGACCGCGCTCGTGGCGCTGCTGCTGCAGTACCGCGGACGGCTGTCGTTCGACCAGCGCGTCGCCAGCCCCGCGCCGGTCGAGCAGGAGGTGGCGTGATGACGCCGATACCCGCGGATGCCCTGGTGTTCTTTGGCGCCACCGGCGATCTCGCCTACAAGAAGATCTTTCCGGCGCTCCACGGCATGGCCAGGCACGGACATCTCGCGATGCCCGTCGTCGCCGTGGCCAAGTCGGGCTGGACGCTCGACCAGCTCCGCGCCCGTGCCGCCGAGAGCATCGAGCGTCACGGCCATCGTGACCGCGCCGCGCTCGACACGCTGCTGCGCGCCCTGCGCTACGTCGACGGCGACTACGGCGATCCGGCGACGTTTGCCGGGCTGGGCGCCGAGCTGGGCGCGGCGGCGCGTCCGGTGCACTACCTCGCCATCCCGCCGAAGGTGTTCGGCCTGGTGTTCGAGCAGATCGGCGCGTCGGGCTCGGCGCGCGACGGCCGCGTGGTGATCGAGAAGCCGTTCGGGCACACCTTGCGCACGGCGCAGGCGCTGAACGCCACCGTCCACACCGTGTTCGACGAAGAACGCGTGTTCAGGATCGATCACTACCTGGGCAAGAACGCCGTCCAGAACCTGCTGTTCTTCCGCTTCGGCAACGCCTGGGTGGAGCCGATCTGGAATCGCCAGTACGTGGAGAGCGTGCAGATCACGATGGCCGAGAGTTTCGGCGTCGATGGCCGCGGCCAGTTCTACGACCAGACCGGCGCGATCCGCGACGTGGTGCAGAACCACCTGCTGCAGCTTCTCACCAACGTGGCGATGGAGCCGCCGCCGGGCGCCGTGCCGGAACTGGTGCGCGACGAGAAGGCGAAGGTGCTGAAGGGCATCGCGCCGCTCAGGCCGGAAGACGTCGTGCGCGGACAGTTCCGCGGCTATCGCGACGAGCCGGGTGTGCGTCCCGGATCGACGGTGGAGACCTTCGTGGCGCTGCGCCTGTGGATCAACTCGTGGCGCTGGAAGGGCGTGCCGTTCTACATCCGCGCCGGCAAGCGGATGGGCACGACGGCCACGGAAGTCGTCGTGACGCTGCGCCAGGCGCCGGCGCTCTTCGGCGACATCGCGCCGCCGGCGAATCGGTTCCGCTTCCAGGTGACGCCTGGCCAGACCATCGCCATCAGCTCGTTCGTCAAGGTCGCCGGCTCGTCACTGCTCGGCGAGTCGGTGGAGCTCACGGTGAGCGACCACAGCGATCCGACCGAGATGACGGCCTACGAGGAACTGCTCCACGACGCGATTCGCGGCGTGTCGGCGCGCTTCGCTCGACAGGACTACGTGGAAGAGGCGTGGCGGATCGTCGACCCCGTGCTCGACGACGCGACGCCGGTGTTCAGCTATGCCCCCGGCACGTGGGGCCCGGCCGAGGCCGCGGCGATCGCGCCGCCCGACGGCTGGCAGACGCCGCTCGTGCCCGACCTGCAACCGGCGCTGGCCTCCTGACCCGCGCCACCGAAAGGACCCGATCATGGACCGCCCGAACGAGAACACCACGTCACTGCGCCGCCTGCTCTACTTCCCGGTCGCCGGCGCCGCCGTCGTCACCGCCGGCTTCTATGTGCACAGCTGGCGGCTGTTCCTCTCTGCCGAGGAGATGGTGGCCCGCATCATGACGCCGCGGATGGACCTGGCGATGTTCATCCCGATGCTGTTCACCGCCATCTGCATGGTGATCTTCCGGCGTCAGGCCCGCAGCGACTCGCGCTGGCGCAACGTCGCCTACTGGATCATCTGCGGCTACTTCTGGCTGAGCGTGCCCATCCACCTGCGCGCGCAGATCACGCAGTCGACCGACTTCGTGTTCGCGTTCCCGCAGTGGTACAGCGTGGTGATGCTGCCGTGGATGGCGCTGCAGCTCTACTACTTCCTCACCATCGACCGCAACGCCCGGGCCGTCCGGCTGGCCACGGCCGCGCGCGGCTGACGCCGCGCGTCACTCAGGGACAAGGAGACCGTCATGTCCGCCCGCTTCCGCCACGTGATCCTGCGCGCCAACGCCGCCTACATCGCCCTGGCCGGCTCCGCCGGGTTCGTGACCGATCTCGCCGGTGCCTTCTACGGCGTCGGCCCCCAGGGCCAGGTGCTGGCCCGCGCGCCCATGGCCGCCATCGGCTTCGTCGAGGCGCACGGCCTGGCCGTCATCCTGGCCACGCTGCTGTGGCGCGCGGCGCCGGAGCGAGGGTGGCATCTCGCCGCCGCGGCGATGGTGACGCTGCTGGGCGTGTCGAACCTCGTGTTCTGGCAGTTGTTCGTCGAGACCGACATGCTGGTGATGGGCTACGTCACCACCGGTCTCCATCTGACGTTCGCGGCGCTCCAGGCCGCAGCGGCCGCGACGGCACGCCCGAGCGTGCAGTTCGCCGATGCCGCAGCTCGATGAGGCGATCATGGCGAACCACACGACCACGCCGGGCGCCGCCGACCTCGACGGCCTCTCGGTGAATACCATCCGCACGTTGGCGATCGACGCCGTGCAGGCGGCAAAGTCCGGACATCCCGGCACCGCCATGGCCATGGCGCCGGTGGTCTACGCGCTGTGGCAGCGGGCGCTGCGTTTCGATCCCGTGGACCCGACGTGGCCCAACCGCGACCGTTTCGTGCTGTCGGCGGGGCACGCGTCGATGCTGCTCTACAGCGTGCTGCATCTCACCGGCACGCGTGCCGTCGACGCCGACTACGAGATCCTCGGCCGGCCGGCGGTGACGCTCGACGACATCCGCACGTTCCGGCAGCGGGGGAGCCGCTGCGCCGGCCATCCCGAGTACCGCTGGACGTCCGGCGTCGAGACCACGACCGGGCCCCTGGGCCAGGGCGTCGCGACCAGTGTCGGCATGGCCATCGCCAGCCGCTGGCTGGGCGAGCGCTACAACCGGCCCGGACACGCCCTCTTCGACTACGACGTCTACGCGCTGTGCGGCGACGGCTGCCTGATGGAAGGCGTGTCGAGCGAGGCGGCGTCGCTGGCGGGCCACCTGCAGCTCGCCAACCTGTGCTGGATCTATGACAGCAACCGCATCACCATCGAAGGGTCGACCGACCTCGCGTTCACCGAGGACGTCGCCGCGCGCTTCGTGGCCTATGGCTGGCGCGTGCTGCGCGTGCCGGATGCGAACGACCTCGAGGCCATCGGCCGCGCGCTCGACACCTTCAAGGTCACCGCCGATCGGCCCACATTGATCATCGTCGACAGTCACATCGGCTACGGCGCGCCGCACCGGCAGGACACCAGCGCCGCGCACGGCGAGCCGCTGGGCGACGACGAGGTACGGCTGACCAAGCGCGCCTACGACTGGCCCGAGGACGCGCGGTTCCTGGTGCCCGACGGCGTGCGCGAGCACTTCGCCATGGGGGTCGGCCGCCGCGGCGCCAACGCGCATCGCGCGTGGCGCGAGGCGCTCGCGGACTACACGGCCGTGTATCCCGCGCAGGCGGCCGAGATCGACCAGATGCAGCGCCGCGATCTGCCGGACGACTGGGCCGCGGACCTGCCGGTGTTCCCGGCCGACGCGAAAGGCGTGGCCGGTCGCGATGCCTCGGCGGCGGTGCTGAACGCGATCGGCGCGCGCGTGCCGTGGGTGGTCGGCGGCTCCGCCGACCTGGCCCCGTCGACCAAGGCCCGGCTGACCGGGGCCGACGCCGGTGAGTTCCAGGCCGCGACGCCCGGCGGCCGCAACCTGCACTTCGGCGTGCGCGAACACGCCATGGGCTCGATCCTGAACGGGCTCGCGTTGTCGAAGCTGCGGCCGTTCGGCGCCGGGTTCCTGATCTTCAGCGACTACGCCCGCGGCGCCATCCGCCTGAGCGCGTTGATGGAGCTGCCGGTGGTGCACGTCTTCACCCACGACTCGATCGGCGTCGGCGAAGACGGCCCCACGCACCAGCCGATCGAACAGCTCGCGTCGCTCCGGGCGATCCCGCACCTGCTGGTGCTGCGTCCGGCCGACGCGAACGAGACGGTGGAGGCGTGGCGTGTGGCGATGACGCGGTCGCACCAGCCGGTGGCGCTGGTGCTGTCGCGCCAGGCGCTGCCCACGATCGACCGCACGCGCTACGCGCCGGCCTCCGGCGTGGCGTGCGGCGCCTACGTGCTGGCCGACGCCCCCGGCGGACGTCCCGACGTGCTGCTCATGGCCAGCGGCAGCGAGGTCTCGCTGTGCCTCTCGGCCGTGGCGCTCCTGGCGGAGGAGGGCATTCGCGCGCGCGTCGTCAGCATGCCATCGTGGGAGCTGTTCGAGCAGCAGGGCGCCGCCTATCGCGACATGGTGCTGCCGCCGGGCGTCACCGCGCGCGTGGCGGTGGAGCAGGCGTCGACGCTGGGCTGGATGCGCTACACCGGGCAGCACGGCGCCGTGCTCGGCATGACGACTTTCGGCCTGTCGGCGCCGCTGGCGGCGCTGCAGGAAGAGTTCGGGTTCACGACGGCGCGGGTCGTCGAGCTGGCGCGGGCCCAGGTGGCGCGCACGGCCGGCGCCCTCGTGGGAGCAGGACGATGACGATGCACATCGCGCTGGGCGCCGATCACGCAGGCCTGGCACTGAAGACGGCGATTCGTGGCGTGCTCGAGGCGCACGACATCGCCGTCACCGATCTCGGCACGCACACGAGCGACCCCGTGGACTATCCCGACATCGCCGCCGCGGTGGCGCGCGCGGTCGTGGCTGGCGATGTCGACCGCGGCGTCATCGTCTGCGGCAGCGGCGTCGGCGCGTCGGTGGCGGCCAACAAGATCCTCGGCATCCGCGCCGGGCTCTGCCACGACACCTACTCGGCCCACCAGGGAGTCGAGCACGACGACATGAACGTGCTCGTGCTGGGCGGCCGCGTCATCGGCGAGGCGCTGGCCGGCGAACTGGTGCTGGCCTTCGTGAGCGCGCGCTTCAGCGGCGACGAACGGCACGTCCGCCGCCTCGCCAAGGTCCGGACGCTCGACGAGACACGACGATGATCACCACGGCGACGGCGCTCAATCCGCTGCGCACGCTGGCGCAGCACGGCCAGTCGGTCTGGCTCGACTACATCCACCGCGACCTGCTGACCGGCGGCGCGCTGCGCCGGCTGATCGCCGACGACGGCGTGCGCGGCGTCACGACCAACCCGGCGATCTTCGCGCAGGCGATCACCGACGGAAGCGCCTACGCCGATCTCATCAACGGCGCCGCGCCTGGCGACGACGCGACCGCCGTATACGAACGGATCGCCATTCGCGACGTCCGCGATGCCGCCGATGCCCTGGCCGACGTCTACCGCGAGTCCGATCGCGTCGACGGCTACGTCAGTCTGGAGGTGTCGCCGTCGCTCGCAGACGATGCCGACGGCACCGTGGCCGAAGCCCGCCGTCTCTGGGCCGCCGTCGCGCGGCGCAACGTGATGATCAAGGTGCCGGCCACCGCGGCCGGCATCGACGCGGTGCGCGTGCTCGCGGCCGACGGGATCAACGTCAACGTCACGCTGATCTTCGCCGTCGGCACCTACGCCGCCGTGGCCGACGCCTGGCTGAGCGGGCTCGCGGCCCGCCTGTCGCGCGGCCTCACCATCGGCGGCGTCGCCAGCGTGGCCAGCGTGTTCGTGAGCCGCATCGACACGGCCGTGGACGCCGCGCTGGCCGGCCATCCGATGGCGGCGGAGTTCTCGGGCCGCGTCGCCATCGCGAATGCGCGGCTCGCGTACCGGCACTACCAGGCGGTGATCGAGAGCCCGCGCTGGCAGGCGCTCAGGGCCAGGGGCGCGCAGCCGCAGCGGCTGCTGTGGGCGAGTACCGGCACGAAACGGGCCGACCTCAGTGATGTCGTCTACGTCGAGGGCCTGGTGGGCGCTGACACGGTGACGACGCTGCCGCCGGCCACGCTGGCGGCGTTCCGCGACCACGGCGTCGTGCGCGATCACCTCGACGGCGACGCCGGGGCCGCCGCGGTCACGCTGCGCCGGCTGGCGGCCACCGGCGTCGCGCTCGATGCCATCACCACGCGTCTCCTGCGCGATGGCCTGGCCCAGTTCCGTGACGCTTTCGACCGACTGCTGACCGCGACGGCCGAACGGCTGACCGTGAGAACCGTGCCCGACATCGGCGCGCAGACCATCGAGCTGCCACCGGCACTGCAGTCGGCGGTGGATCGCGCGCTCGACACCTGGCAGGCGAGGCGCAACACCGCGCGGCTGTGGCAGCGTGACGCCACGCTGTGGACGGGCGCCGACGAACACGCGTGGCTGGGCTGGCTCGACGCACCGTGGCGGGAGCGGACGCGCGCGGCCGGCTACTCGCGGTTGGCCGCGGAGGTCGCCGCCGAGGGCGTCACGCACGTGCTGCTCATCGGGATGGGCGGATCGAGCCTGTGCGTGGAGGTGCTGCGCGATCTCGCCGGCGTCGTGCCAGGACGGCCGGAGCTGGTGATCCTCGACTCGATCGACCCGGCGCAGATCGCCGCCGTCGAACGGCGGCTCGACCTCACCCGCACGCTGGTGGTCGTGGCCAGCAAGTCGGGCGGCACGCTGGAACCGAAGCTGCTGCTCGAGTACTTCTACGCGCGCGTGCGCGGCGCACTCGGCGGGTTCGCCCCGGGCCGCCGCTTCGTGGCCATCACGGATCCCGGATCGGCCCTGGAGTCGTGGGCGAAGTCCGCCGGCGTCCGCGCGGTCGTGTCAGGCGAGCCATCGATCGGCGGACGCTACTCGGCACTGTCGCCCTTCGGCTTGGCACCGGCGGCGCTGATCGGCCTCGACCTCGAGCGGCTGCTCGACGCCACGACGGCGATGGCGGCGGCATGCGGTCCCGAGGAGCCAGCCCGTCGCAATCCCGGCGTGGAGCTCGGCGTCGTGCTGGGCACGCTGGCGCACCACGGCCGCGACAAGGTGACGATCGTCACCTCGCCCGAGTGGGTCGGCTTCGGTGCCTGGCTCGAGCAGTTGCTCGCCGAGTCGACCGGCAAGCGCGGCACCGGGCTCGTGCCAATCGGCGGCGAACCGCTTGGGTCGCCGGCCGACTACGGCGACGACCGCGTGTTCATCCACCTCGCCGGCGATGCCGACGGCGATCGGCGCGCCCTGCTCACCGCCCTGGCCGCCGCCGGCCACCCGGTCGTGCACATCGACGCCGGCGACGTGGAACGCGTGGGCCAGGAGTTCTTCCGCTGGGAGATCGCCACCGCGGTCGCCGGTGCGGTGCTGGGCGTCAATCCGTTCGACCAGCCCGATGTGGAGGCGAGCAAGATCGCGACCCGCAAGCGCACGGCGCTGGTGGAACGCGGCGCCGAGGTGCCGGCCGAGGCGCCGCGCATCGTCGACGGCGACATCGCGATCTACGCCGACGACTGGAACGCGGCGGCGGTAGAGGCCCTCGCCGGCCACGACGTGTCGCTGCACGGCTATCTCGGTGCACACCTGCGCCGGAGCCTTCCGGGCGACTACGTGGCGCTGCTCGCCTACGTGGCGATGACCGGCGAGCACGTCGCCGTGCTGCAGCAGATGCGGCGCGTGGTGCGCGACGCCACGCACGCCGCGACCTCGGTGGGCTTCGGTCCGCGCTACCTGCATTCGACGGGACAGCTCTACAAGGGCGGGCCCAACTCGGGCCTGTTCCTGGTCATCACGTCGGATCCGCGGCCGGACCTCGACGTGCCCGGCCGTCCCCTCAGCTTCGGCGCCGTGCAGGCGGCGCAGGCGCTGGGCGACGCCGAGGTGCTCTCGACGCGGGCGCGGCGGGCCCTGCGCCTCCACATCACGGGCGACGTCACGACGGGCCTGGCGCGCATCGCGTCGGCGCTCGCCCCTGCGCTCGACTGAGACCCCTGCGACGATCGAGGAGAACGACGATGCAACTCGGGATGATCGGACTGGGCCGCATGGGCGGCAACATGGCGCGGCGGCTGCTGGCGCACGGCCACGAATGCGTGGTCTACGACACGCAGCCGGCCAACGTGACGGCGCTGGCCGCCGAGGGCGCCATCGGCGTCACCTCCCTCGACGCGTTCGTCGCGCGGCTGGCGTCACCGCGGGCGATCTGGGTGATGGTGCCGGCGGCGGCGGTCGATCGCGTGATCGGCGAGCTGGTGCCGCGGCTCTCGCCGGGTGACATCCTGATCGACGGCGGCAACTCGCACTACGTCGACGACATCCGCCGCGCCCGCGCGCTCGATGGCACCGGCCTGCACTACGTCGACGTCGGCACGAGCGGCGGCGTGTGGGGCAAGGAGCGCGGCTACTGCCTGATGATCGGCGGTCCCGAAGCCGCAGTGCGCCGGCTCGATCCGATCTTCGCGGCGCTGGCGCCGGGGCGCGCCGCCGCGCCGCCGACACCCGGCGCCGACCGTGCGACCGGCACCGAGGAGCACGGCTACCTGCATTGCGGACCGGCCGGCGCCGGGCACTTCGTCAAGATGATCCACAACGGCATCGAGTACGGCCTGATGGCCGCGTATGCCGAGGGTCTCAACATCCTGAAGCACGCCGGCGCCGGTCGCGAGGGCCGGACGACCGACGCCGAGACGTCACCGCTCGCGCATCCCGAGCACTTCCAGTTCGACTTCGATCTCGCGGCCATCAGCGAGTTGTGGCGGCGCGGCAGCGTGGTGGCGTCGTGGCTGCTGGACCTGACCGCGGCGGCGCTGGCGCAGCAGCCGACTCTCGACGACTTCTCCGGCCGCGTCTCCGATTCCGGCGAGGGCCGCTGGACCGTGCAGGCCGCGATCGAGTCGTCGACGCCGGCGCCGGTGCTCAGCGCGGCGCTGTTCCAGCGCTTCAGCTCGCGTGGCGAGGCGGATTTCGGCGACCGCGTGCTCTCGGCGATGCGGCTGCAGTTCGGCGGGCATCGCGAGCTGGCGCACCGGTCATGAGCCGCGTCCTCGTCATCGACATCGGCGGCTCGTCGGTGAAGCTGACGGCCGAGGGCCAGGCCGCGCCGGTGAAAGTGCCGTCGGGCTCGTCGCTCACGCCCGACGCGATGGTGGCGGCCGTGCGCGACGCCATCGCCGACTGGGACGTGGATCGCCTGGCGATCGGCTTTCCGGGCCCGGTGAAGGACGGCCTGCCCGCACGCGAGCCGCACAACCTCGGCCGCGGCTGGGTGGGCTTCGACTTCGCCCGCGCCTTCGGGAAGCCGGCCAAGGTGATCAACGATGCGGCTATGCAGGCACTGGGCAGCTATCGTGGCGGCCGCATGTTGTTCCTCGGGCTTGGCACCGGCCTCGGCACCGCGCTCGTCGTCGACGGCGTCGTCGCGCCGATGGAGCTGGCCCACCTGCCGTATCGCAAGGGACGCACGTTCGAGGACTATGTGGGCAAGGCCGGGTTCGAGCGGAACGGCCTGCGTAAGTGGCGGCGCCACGTGGCCGACGTCATCGAACGGCTGAGTGCGGCCATGGTCGCCGACGAGGTCGTGGTCGGTGGCGGCAACGCGCGAAAGCTGCGCCTGCGCCGGTTGCCCGAGGGCGTCCGCCTCGGCGACAACAGCCTTGCCTTCCAAGGTGGCCTGCGGCTGTGGAAACGGCGATGACGGGTGAGGTGCGCATCGTCGCCGACGAGGCGGCGCTGCACGCGGCGGCCGCGGCCGAGATCGCCACGGCCCTCGCGTCCGCAGCACGCGCCCGCGGTCACGCCAGCCTCGTGCTGTCAGGAGGATCGACGCCGCGCGGCGTCTACGCGGCGCTGGCCAACGGCGATGGCCTGCCGACGCCGGTGCCGTGGCGGCAGGTGCACGTGTTCTGGGGCGACGAGCGACACGTGCCGCCCGACCATCCCGACAGCAACTACCGCATGGCGCACGAAGCGCTGCTCCGGCACGTCGACGTGCGCGGCGATCACGTGCATCGCATCGCCGCGGAGCTCGCGGACCCGACGGCCGTCGCTGCGGACTACGCGCGTGAGATTCGCGCGGTTGGCGAGGCCGATGCCTTCCCGCGATTCGATGTCGTCCTGCTGGGACTGGGCGCAGACGGCCACGTCGCCTCGCTCTTCCCCGGCTCCACGGCCCTGGCCGCGCGCACCACCCTCGTCGAGGCGACGTTCGTCGCTGCGCAGAACGCGTATCGCATCACGATGACGCTGCCGTTGTTGAACGCCGCGCATGCCGTCATCGGCATCGTCGCCGGCGCCGGCAAGGCCGCCGCCGTGCGCGACGTCCTGCAGCCGCGGTCCGAGACGCCGGTGCTGCCGGGACGTCTCGTGCAGCCGGTTCACGGCCGGCTGCTGTGGCTGCTCGACCGCGCCGCCGCCAGTGAACTCGGAGAGCCTGTGTCCTAGGTCGGCTTCACCCGGCCACGGAACGACCGCGCCACCAGCAGCGCCGAGCCGACGGCGGGCACCAGCGACAGTGGCCACCACGCCAGCGCCGCGCGCAGTCCCGCCTCGTTGGTGGCGGCGCGGTGCACGGTGAGGGACCACGCCGCGTCGCGGGTCGAGGTCAGCAGCGCCGGGAACTGGGCGGCGGCCAGAGTGGCGAGCGCCCCTGCGACGACCAGCGTCGAGCCGACCATCGCGCGCCCGTCGCGCCCGTGGCGGGCGCCGGTCACGATCATCCAGCCGCCGCCGGCGACGACGAGGATGGCGCCCCACGCGGCAGGACTCCGGGCGACGGCGGACAGTATCTCCGGTCGGACCGCGGCGAGCGCGGCCGCGGCAACGAGGCTCGCCTGCAATGCCGTCGTCCACAAGACCCCAGCCACGCGGCTGCTGCGCTCGCGCAGCGGGCCGCTCGTACGCATCCGCAGGTAGGTGGCGCCATGCGCGGCGAGCACCGTCATCGCCGCGAACGCGACCAGCGCGGTGTACCAGTCGAGCACGCCGACGTCGCCGGCGGCCGTGAAGTCGGTGAACAGCGGCACGCGAAAGGTGCCGGTGGCGTCGAGTGGCACGCCGCGCAAGATGTTGCCGGCCACGAGGCCGAGCACGAGCGTGGTCCACGTACTCGAGGCCGTGAACACGACGTCCCAGAACCCGCGCCACAGGCGATCGTCGAGATGCCCGCCGACTTCGAGCGCCAGGCCGCGCAGCAGCAGGCCCCACAACAGGAACCACGCCGGCAGGTAGAAGCCGCTGAAACCCGCCGCCAGCGCCCGCGGAAACGCCAGCAGCATCACGCCGCCAGCGGCCACGAGCCACACCTCGTGCCAGCTCCACAGCGGGCCGAGCGCGGCCACGACCTGGCGGCGCTCGGCGTCCGAGCGCGCGACCACGTGATGCAGCATGCCGGCACCCAGGTTCCAGCCATCGAGTACGGCCAGCGCCGCCAGCATCGCGACCAGGATCACGAACCAGGTTTCAGCCATGCGCGCCTCCTGCGGCCACCGCGTCGTAGGGCGAGGCCGGCGGGTGCGCCGCCGGCCCGTGCAGTACCTCGCGCAGGACGAGGGCGAGATAGAGCAGGCCGAGCACGAAGTAGAGCCCGGACAGCCCGATGAGCGTGAAGATCACATCGCCGGTCGACACCACCGTGCTGACTCCGGCGCTGGTGCGGAACAGGCCGTAGATGAGCCACGGCTGCCGGCCGAGTTCCGCGGTCATCCAGCCCGCGGTGTTGGCGATGTAGGGCAGCGGGAAAGCGAGCGCGAGCGCCCACAGCAGCGGCGTCGACGCCATCAGGCGCCCGCGCAGGTGCAGCACGACCGAGAGGCCCATCAGCCCGATGAAGATCGTGCCCAGGCCGGCCATCACGTGGAAGGCGTAGTAGAGCAGCTCGATGTTGGTGGGCCACTGCTCTTCGGGAAACGCGTCGAGCCCGCGCACCTCGCTGTGGAACGTGCCGTAGGCGAGGAAGCTGAGCATGCCCGGCAGGCGGATCGGGTTGTCGAGACGTCGTTCGGCGACGTTCGGCTGACCGATCAGCGTGAGTTCCGCCGCGGGACCGGTCTCGAAGCGTCCTTCCATGGCCGCCAGCGCCGGCTCCTGGTACTTCGCCACGAGCTTGGCCTGGAGGTCGCCGGTGGGGAAGGCGGCGAGCAGCGAGGCGACGAGTCCCACCGCGGTGCCGTGCGTCAGGTACAGCCGCGCCTGATCGAGCGTCTGCTGGCGCAGGGCGTAGAACGCGCCCACCGCGGTCACCACGAACGCGCCGGTCACGAGCGCCGCGGCCTGGTTGTGGGCGAACTGCACGAACGCCCACTCGTTGAACAGGTACCGCGAGAGACTCGCGATGACGAGTGTGCCGTCGTCGGCCACGGCGTGCCCGACCGGATGCTGCATGAACGCGTTGGTGACGAGGATGAAGTAGGCCGAGAGCCAGCTGCCGACGGCCACTCCCAGCGCGGCGATGAAGTGCAGCCGCGGTCCCAGGCGCGACTCGCCAAACACCAGTGCGCCGATGAAGGCGCTCTCGAGGAAGAACGCGAACATGCCCTCCATGGCCAGCGTCTGCCCGATCACGGCGCCCGAATAGCTGGAGAACGCGGCCCAGTTGGTGCCGAACTGGAACTCCATCGGCAGGCCGGTGACGACGCCGACGGCGAAGGTGAGGCCGAAGATGCGCGCCCAGAAGCGCACCGCGGCGTCGTGACGGGGGTCGCCGGTGACGAGCGCGCGCCACTTCCAGACCACCAGGAACCACGCCAGCCCCATCGTGAGCTGGGGGAACAGGTAGTGGTAGGTGATGGTGAACGCGAACTGCAGCCGATGCCAGAAGGCCGGGTCGGTCATGGTGTGCGGCGCGGCGGCTGCGATCTTCGTGCCGCGTGCTGCCCCGAGGTTGTACCGCACTCGGGCCGGCTATGTGCGGCGGCCGTGCTCACTTCCACGCAGGGTGTCCCGATCGGCGCAGCATGTGGCCGCGTCCACGGCGGCGTGCCTGGTCCGAGACCTCACAACGGCTGGGAAAACGGCGGAATCTCTGCGAGGGCGGCGCGCCGCTGGCCGGCTTCATGGTGGTCCGGAACTTGCCCAGGGACGGGTAGCTCGGGACATGGCGTCCCGGCCCGGACAAGGACTGACGATGACTTTCGCGACCCTCGCCACCACCGCCCGCCGCCTCGCCGACCTCACCGCTGCCGACGAGCTCCGGGCCGGCGCCAAGGCGGCCAACTGCGGACGTCTGCGGCGTGCCGGGTTCCCGGCGCCCGACGGCCTGGTGTGGCTGGCCGGCAGTGACGCGGCGGCCCTGGCCGGACTGTCTGCCGACCCGTGGTTCGACGAGCAGCCGACGGGCACCCTCTACGCCGTGCGCTCGTCGGGCATCGGCGAGGACGGCGCCGGACAGTCGTTCGCGGGCGTGCACCGCACCGAGCTCGACGTGCCCCGCGACCAGGTCGCCGCGGCCGTGGCGTCGTGCCTGGCATCGGGCCACGACGCGCAGGCGACCGGGTACCGTCGCGCCAAGGGTCTCTCGGTCGACGACATCGCGATGGGCGTGCTCATCCAGCCGATGGTGCGGGCGCGTGTCTCGGGCGTCGCCTTCACCGTGAACCCGGTTACCGGCGCCGCCGACGAGATGGTGATCAACGCCAGCTTCGGCCTGGGCGAGGCGCTGGTGAGCGGCCAGGTCGATCCCGACGAACTCGTCGTGCGCAAGGCCGACGGTGCGCTGCGCTGGCAGCGACTCGGCGACAAGGGCGCCGCCGCCGGCGCGGCGACGGCGGCGTTGACCGACGCGCAGCGCTCGGACCTCGCCGCGCTGCTCGTGCGCATCGAGCGCGAGTTCGGCGCGCCGCAGGACGTGGAGTGGTGCCACGACGGCGAGCGGTTCTGCGTCGTGCAGTCGCGCCCGGTGACGACGACCGCGGCGGCGACCGACGAGATCGAGTGGACGCGCGCCAACCTCGCCGAGGTGCTGCCCGACATCACGTCACCACAGGCGCTGCACTCGTTCGAAACGGCGTTGAACGATGCCCAGCGCCGCTACCTGGGCAGGATGCTGGCATCCGAAGAACGGCTCGGACCGGTTGCCAGGACGTTCCACGGACGGCTCTGCTTCAACCTCTCGCAGTTCCGGCATCTGTCGGCGCTGGGCGGCCAGCCGGCGGCCGCGATGCTTCGCTCGATGGGCCACGCCGACGCCATCCGACCCGAGGACGAGGTTGCGCCCAAGCCGAACATCCCGCTGGCCGCCGTGCCAGACATCGCGCGGATCGTGTGGCAGCACCTCAACCCGGAAGCCGTGATCCGCGCCCATCACCGCCGCCACGCCGAGGTGATGGACCGGATGCGCGCCGACGATCTCGAGGCGCTCGACGACGTCGAACTGTGGCGCCCGATCGCGTGGTGGGAAGGCGTCTCGGTCGAGTACCTGCAGACCGTGCTGGTGCTCGGCAACGTGCTGTTCCACGAGCGCAAGGTGCAGACGGCGTGCGCGGCCGTCGGCCACTCCGCGGAGGCGTTGCTGTTCACGCATCTGGCGGCCGGCGAACGCTCGCTCAGCGGTCAGCAGGCGTTCGATCTCGTGGGTCTCGCTGACATCGCGCGGCAGGATCCGGCCGCGACGGCGGCCATGCTCGACGGTCCTCTCGACGCCGTGAACATTCGCCGGCGCCTTCGCGGCACGCCATTCCTCGAGGCGTTCGAGCGCTTCCTGAGCACCTACGGTCACCGTGGGCACTACGAATACGACTGGTCGCTGCCGCGCTACGCGGAGGATCCGTCGACCATCCTCAACGCCGTGCGCGCACATCTGCAGGCGCCGCCGCAGCCGGCTGCGGATCCCGCCGCGGTGGACGCGGCCGCCGCGGACGCGTGGCGTGAGTTCGACGCGACGCTGTCGTCGTGGCAGCGTTGGACCACCGGCCGATCGGTGCGCAAGGCGCTCACGCGCGTGAAGCAGTACTACGTGTGGCGTGAGCGCGTGCGCTCGGACATCGCGCACGTGGTCATGGCCGAGCGGGCGCGACATCTCGAGCTGGCCGGCCGATTCGTGGAGCGCGGCTGGATCGCCCGCGCCGACGAGTATTTCCTGCTGCACCTCAGCGAGGTCGCCGAGATGGTGGCCGGCACGCGCGCGTCGTCGACGCTGAAGGGCATCATCGCCAGTCGGGCGGCGGAGATGGCCCGCTGGCGCCAGGTGCACGTGCCGCACCTGCTGCGCGCGTCCGACCTGCCGCGCCTGCTGCGGCTCACCAACGTCACGGGCGGCGTGGACGGCGACACGATCTCCGGCTTTCCGGTGAGCCCCGGCCGTGTCGAGGCGGAGGTCGTCGTCGTGCGCGACCCCAGCGACTTCGGACGGATGAAGCGCGGCGCCATCCTGGTGGCGCCGGCCACCGATCCTTCGTGGACGCCGCTGTTCACCCTGGCGTCGGGCGTCATCGTCGAAGTCGGCGGTGTGCTGTCACACGCCTCGACCATCGCCCGCGAGTACGGCCTGCCGGCGCTCGCCAACGTGCGGAACGCGACGAAGGTGCTGCGCACGGGCGAGCGCGTGTGCCTCGACGCCGACGGCGGCACGGTCACGCGGGTGGAGGGCACCGCGGCCAGCACGCGCTAGGACCCGGAGCGGCAGCGGCTACGGACCGACCGGCTTGCGGTTCGCGGCCGCCCGCCCGACGACGCCGGCAATCCGCTGCGCTCGCGTCTCGGGCCGCCTGGCCTGGGTGACCCAGGCGAGCATGCCCTTCTTGAGGGTCTTGGCCCAGGCGTCGAAGCCGGCGGTCGCGCCCTTGGTCGCGCGGAGCGCCTTCGCGAGATCTGGAGGCACGTCCATGCGATCGATGGCGTCCATGGCGTTCCACGACCCGTTGGCCTTGGCCCGCTCGACGACGGCGTGTCCGGCCGGCTGCACGAGTCCGGCGGCCAGCACGCGTTCCAGGCGGATCTTGTTCGGCTGCGACCACACCGACCTGGGCTTGCGCGGCGACAGCCACAGCATGGCGCGGTCGGCATCGACGGTCTTCGCGAGCCCGTCGATCCAGCCGAAGCACAGCGCTTCCTCGACCATGTCGTCGTAGGCGTAGCGCTGCTGACCGGTGTGCTTCTTGTAGTAGACCCACCACACGCCGTTCGGTCGCGTGTGGTTCTTCGCGAGCCAGCGCCGCCACGCCGCTCGCGTCGGCGGACAGATGGCGTTCTCGGGCAGGCCATCAGCCGTGCGGGCCGTTCGAACGCCGGTGCGCTTCGCCACGCGTGCTCAGTCCCGGCTGAAGTCGTAGAACACGCGCAGCTGATTGCCGTCGGGGTCCGTGGCGGTGAACTCGCGCAGCTTCCAGGGCTTGTCCTCGACGCCGTGGAGGATCGTCGCGCCCGCAGCGTTCCAGCGCTCGAACAGCGCGTCCACCTCCGGCCGGCTGCTCACGTTCAACCAGGTGATCACCGGGCCGTTCGGCCCTCGTCCGGCTCTGAACGCGGTATTCGACAGGAACATCCGGCAGTCGCCCTGCGAGATGCCGCCGATGCCTTCGGCGTCATCGCCCCAGTCGAGGGTGAAGCCAAGGACGTCGACGTAGTAGCTGGCGGCGGTGACCACGCTGGTCACCGGGATCTCTGGCACCGCCTGCGGAAACCGGGTCGACACTACTGCTGCTGCCGCTGCGGCTGCTGCGTCGTGGACGCGCCCGGCTTGGTCCACTCGTTGGCCCAGTCGAGCATCTCCGCCACCGTGTGCAGCACCGACTCGCGCGCGGCGTAGCCGTGCGCCTCGTGCGGCAGCGTGACGTAGCGCACCGTGGCGCCGTGCCCCTTGAGCGCGACGTAGAAGCGCTCTGACTGGATCGGGAACGTGCCGCTGTTGTCGTCGGCCTCGCCGTGGATCAGCAGCACCGGTTCCTTGATCAGGTTGGCGTGGTTGAACGGCGACATGCGGCTGTAGATCTGCGGCACTTCCCAGAACGTGCGTTGCTCGTTCTGGAAGCCGAACGGCGTGAGCGTGCGGTTGTAGGCGCCGCTGCGGGCGATGCCGGCGCGGAAGAGATCCGAGTGCGCCAACAGGTTCGCGGTCATGAAGCCGCCGTAGCTGTGGCCGCCGGCGACGATGCGGTTCGGATCGGCCACGCCCATCGCGACCACCTTGTCCACCGCAGCCTTGGCGCTGGCGACGAGCTGCTCGATGTAGGTGTCGTTGGCCGTTTCGCCGGCGCCCACGATCGGCATCGACGGATCGTCGAGAATCGCGTAGCCCTGCGTGAGCAGCAGCAGGTGCGTCGGGCCGTTCACCGCGGTGAACTTCTGCGGAGCGCCGGTGACCTGGCCGGCCGCGTTCGGATCGACGAACTCACGCGGGTAAGCCCAGAAGATCACCGGCAGGCGGCCCTTGTCGGGCGTCCATCCGGCCGGCGTATAGAGGGTGGCCGAGAGCTGCACGCCGTCGGCGCGCGCGTAGGTGATGAGCTCCTTCTTCGCGGCCGAGATCTGCGGTGCCGGATCCACCGACGTCGCGAGCGTCACGCGGCGGCCGTCGGCCACCGAGCGCACCAGCGTGGTCGGCGGCGCCGACTTGGTCTCGAACCGCGTCAAGACGCGCGATCCGTCGTCGGATACGAGACCCACGATCGGCTCGTAGCCTTCGGCCATCTGGTACTTGCGCTCGGCCTTCAGCGTGGTGAGGTTCAGTGCGTCCATGAACGGCTTCTCACCCTGCGGCGAGGCGCCGTTGCCGGCGAGGAAGATCGTGTCGCCGCTCTGCGCGATCAGTTCCAGGCCCGACGCCGTCTCGTGACGCACCGGCGCGCCGGGATTGCCGTACGAATCCTCGGCGCTGCGATCCCACAGCTTGCGCGGCGTGGCCCCGGCGCGATCGATGACCCAGGTGCGCGTCCAGCGCCTGGTGCGATCGTTCTCGGTGAGCAGCGCCACGCCCTTGTCGGTCCACGACAGGCCGCTGAAGCGGTACTCGGTCTTCGCGAGTTCCGACGGCGTGGCGGTGAACGGCGCCGCGCTGGTCACCACGCGATCCCGCGCCGGCGCAGTGGTCTTCGGATTGCCACCATCGAGCGCCTCGGCCCATGCCAGTGTGGCCGGCACGCCCGGCTGCCAGCGGACCGACCGCGGCCCCGGCAGCACGCCGCCGTTCGGCACCGTGTCGGCCACCGGCAGGGTGGCCACGGTCTTCGTGACGGCGCCCGTGCGATCCCACACCGCCACGGTCTTCGCGAAGTCGTAGTAGGGCACCAGGCGCGAGAACGGCGCGGTGAGCGTGGTGACCAGCACGTACTGGCCGTCGGGCGACGGCTGCGCCTGCGCGAAGAGCGCCGGCCGTCCCAGCGTCGTGCGCGCGTCGTTCGCGGCATTGACGAACGTCAGTTGGCTGGTGCCGTGGTAGGTGAAGAGGGCCTCGTCGTACGCCGACGTCAGCAGGTCCTGATACGTGCGCACCGGCGCGACCTCACCGCGGTGCTCCTGCACGTTGGGGCCCGTGGGCACGGTGGGGGCCGCCGGTGCGGCGGCGCGCCCCTGCGGAATCGCCGTGCACAGGATCTGGCTGCCGGTGCCCACCCACGAGCAGCCGGCGCCGAAGATGCCGTTCACCGCCATGCCGCTCACGGCGTGCGCCTTCCCGGTGGCGCTCTCGCCGATCCACAGGTCGATGCCGGCATCGCGCGTGTTGGTGAACGCGAAGCGCGCGCCGTCGACCGAGAAGCCAATCCAGGTGATCTGCGGCGACGACGGCAGCGTGACGGCCCGTGCGCTGCCGTCCGCGGTGGTCTTCAGCGCCAGGCTCTTCGCCGTGCGCGCGCGGTGCCGGCCGTTGGTCTTCGGGTCGATGCGCAGGCCCGCGACCCGCAGCATCGGCCGCGCCAGCTCCGCGATGGTCGGCATCGGCGCCCGTTCGAGCACCGCGACCACGTCGCGCGCCGGACTCAGGACCACGTCCGGTGGCGGCGGCGCGTCGAGGATGTCGACGATGGCCTTCGGCGGCAGCTTGTAGGTGGCGTCGGCCGCCCCTTGCGCCCGCGCCCACGACGGCATCAGCAGCACGACGATCGCGACGGCGGCGAAGACAGGACGGCGCATCGGAGGCTCCTTCCGGAAGAGCCGCGGACGCGGCTCAGGGGGCTGATTGTAGTCCCGCCTCCGTGTCGCAGGACGCCCGGAACGGCCGGGCCGGCCGGGCTAGGGCGTGACCGTGGCGTCGCGCCAGACGACGCGGTTGCGGCCAGCGCGCTTGCCCTCGTACAGGCGCAGATCCGCCAGGCGCAACAGGTCTTCGGGCGTGCGCGCGTCGGCGTCCTCGAGGAACGTCGCGATGCCCACCGTGGCGGTGATGGCCACCGTCCCGGTCGACAGGGCCACCTGGGCGCGGTCGCGGAGGCGGCGGCGGAACCGCTCGGCGAAGGCGGCGGCGCTGGCGGCATCCGCGCTCGACAGGATGACCACGAACTCGTCGCCGCCGTAGCGGCACACGGTGTCGGCCGCGCGGGCGTGTTCGGCGAGCAGCTCTGCGACCAGCTTCAGCACCCGGTCGCCCACCATGTGGCTGTGGGTGTCGTTGATTTCCTTGAAGTGGTCGGTGTCGACGAGCAGCACGCTCAGCGGGTGCTGGTAGCGCTCGGCCTGGGCCACGGCGCGCGGCAGGGCCTCGTCGAAGTAGCCGCGATTGAAGAGCCCGGTCAGCGCGTCGCGGGTCATCCGCGTGCGCGCCTGCTCGTAGAGCTGACGGTAGGTGAGCTTCTGCAGGACGTCAGTGACGTCGCCGGCGCCGACGGTGGCGCTGACGGGATCGATGTACTTCAGGTAGAGCGTGAGCATCGCCGCGTAGAACAGCGCCGCGGCCGACTTGCCCACGAGGCCCGCCGCCATCAGCATCGGGAGCTCGACGCGGCCCCACTGCACGAACAGCGTGAACAGGAAGTTGTCGACGGCGACGATGGCCAGCAGCGCCGCCGCCGACCGCACGAACAGGCTCCGGGTGTAGCCGCTGACGAATTCGTACACGAGGATGATGCCGACGACGTCGAGCGGCAGCAGCATCGTGCCGATGAACGCCACCCACGCGTTGCCGCGCAGGGCGGCGGTCGTGACCTCGGCCGAAAGCTCGCTGCCGGAGATGAGCGTGTGCTGGCTCACGACCATCGAGACCAGCGACAGGCCGGCATTGGCGAGCACCAGGCCGTAGACGAGCTTGCGCGCCTCGCGCGTCTCTTCCTTGACGTAGACCAGCAGCACGGCCAGCAGGGTGGCCGTGAACATCACCATCGACGCGGGATACACCGCCCAGCCCGGCGCGACGTCGACGCGCAGGCTCAGCGACGCCTCGAGGTACTGGAAGCCGCCGATGACGATGTAGAGCGGCGACAGCCCGAGCACCGTGCGGCTTCTGAACAGCGCCAGCACGAGCGTCGCCATCATCAACGCTTCGGCGGAGAGCCAGAGGAACTGATCCGGATTCATACGATCTAACGCGCAATCGGAGGGAAAACGAGGCTACCACGGCCGCGCCGGCCCCGCGCTTACAGGATCGTCAGCGCGATTCTCCGTCGCCGGGCCTCAGTGTCAGCGTGTGCACGGCAGTGCCGGGCAGCATCGGCAGCGGGGTGCCGCTCACCCATGCATGTTGCTGGTCGCCGTAGTGCGCCGAGAGCGGATGGCCGCTCTGGCCGCCGGGCATGTGCAGGATGGCGGTGGCGTCGTGCCCGGGCGACGACACGAAACGCTCGCTCGCCCCCGACCGTGGCGATGCCACACGCGGCACGTAGACGTCGCCCGCCAGGGGCACGTGCGGCATGTTCAGCCACTGGCTCAGGAACGGCACCGCCGCGGAAAGGGGATGGGTGATGTCGGACGCGTTCTGCTCACCCCACGTGCGCCCAGCGAGCGGCCCCGACGCGGTGAGCGCGGCGATCGCCTGGTCGGCGGCGTCGACGAGCAGGGCGTCCCAGGTCGCATAGCGCCGATCCAGCAGGTGCGGGGGCCGTTCGTGGACCAGCCGCCAGACCGGCCCGTCGAGCCGCCGGATGGTCGTGTAGTCGAACGCGAACGCGTCGTTCTGCACCTGCGTGGTCAACGCCTCCATCGCGATGCGGGCCACGGTCAGCCGGAACGTTCGCACGAGGCGATAGGCCACCGAGTCGGTCGACGCGCGTCCCGGCCACATGGTCGCGACGATCCGCCGCGCCTCGTCGCGCGCCGGTGCGCCGGTATCGCCGGCCGGCACGGCCTGCAGGAACACGTCGCGCCAGCGGTCGAGAAAGATCGACCGGTCGTCGAGCTGCACGTCGAAGAGCTCGCGCTCGTCGGCCCGATCGAGCGTCGTCAGGCGGTCGTGGATCATCCAGGCGCGGATGCCGTCGGTGTAGCCGCCATCGCCGATCGCGGCCAGCATCGCGCCGTCGACGGTGCGCGCGTTGGCCGTCCACAGCCGGCCCTCGGGTGGATCGACCACGCGCGGATGCTCGTCGTAGCCGAGATACCCGTCCCAGCGATGGGTGCCGTCGGCCCACGACGTCGGCACGTCGCCCGAGAAGCCGACGCGCCGCGGAATCGCGCCGTAGATCGTCCAGGCGATGCGTCCGCTGCGGTCGCCCACCACGAGGTTCTGCGCCGCGAGCGACGCCCCCACCGCCAGCCGCAGCGCCTCGTCGACGTCGCGAGCCTCCGCGATGCGCACCGGGTCCGTGGCCAGCACCGCCGGGTCGTGCGCGACCCATTTGCTGGCCAGCAGCCGACCGCGATGATCGCGCGCCATCACCGGCCCCCAGATGGTCCAGCGCACCTCGTGTGCCACTGGCGCCCCGCCCTTCACCGCGATCGACTCGGTGAAGACGTCGAAGGCGCGCGCGCCCGCGGGCGTCTGGTACTTCGTCGGATCGCCGGGCACCGGCTCGATGATCACCAGGTCCGACCAGTCGCCGGCGGAGTTCGTGAAGCCCCACGAGATGTCGCCGTTGGTGCCCACGGCGATCTGCGGGCCACCGGGCAGCGTGACGCCGGAGATCGTGCGCGTCGCGCCCGGGCGGCGATCGTCGGGAACGACGCAGGTGGCGCGGTACCAGATGTTCGGCACCGCCAGCCGCAGGTGCATGTCGTTGGCGACGATGGCGCTGCCGGTCGTGGAGCGCGCACCCGACACCGCCCAGTTGTTGCTGCCCAGCGTGGCTTCCTCGTCCCGGGGCAGGCGGGCCCAGAACGGGAGGGAGGTCGCAGCGCCCAGGGCGGCGGGATTCGAGGGTACAAGCGCAGCGGCCGGGAACTCGCCGTCCGTTGCCCGCGTCGCGACTTTCGCGGGAACGCTCGTGACGACATCGACCCCGGGGTAGACGTGACCGCTGCGCAGGTCGAACACCTCCGGCGCGGGAACCGGCGGCACGGGATGTGGCACGCCGACGATCGGGCTCTCCCAGTCGCTGGCCCGTCCGGCCAGGAACTCGAACATCGGCGCCGGCAGGCGGCCGGCGAACGCGCCCAGCGTGCGCTCGTACTCCCACTGGTTGCCCTGCAGGAACACCTGCATGGCAATCAGCGTGAGCATCGAGTCCTCGGCGCGCCACGGCTCGGGCGTGGTGCGCAGCGCGAAGTACTCGAACGGACGGGCGCCCAGAGCGGCAAGGCCGGCATTGACGCCGTCGGCATACGCTTCGAGCTCCGCGCGATAGTCGGCGGGCGCGCGTGCGAGCGCACGCCGCGCGAGATCGCGGAACCGGTGCACGCGCTGCGCGCGGTCCACCGGCACGGCCACTCCGCCGACGAGCGCGGCCAGTTCACCGGCAGGCTGCCGCCGCTGCAGGTCCATCTGGAAGAACCGCTCCTGCCCGTGCAGGAAGCC
>CADEDM010000008.1:0-27483 GCA_902826065.1 uncultured Acidobacteriota bacterium
CGCGCAGCTGCGTCTGGCTGCGGCCGATCGCCTCGAGCAGCGCCGAGATCTCGGCGCCGGTCTCGACGCGGTTCTTCTCCACCTCGCCGAGCTTCGCGTCGACCTGTTGCAGCACGTCGCGGATCGGCGACACCAGCTCGTCGAAGGCCTGCTGCTTCTTCGCGATCTCGTGCACGGCGCTCTTCTCGACCACCGACAGGCGCTCGTGCGCCAGCTTCAGGAACTCGTCGTTGCTCGATTTCAGCGCCGCGCCGGCCAGGGACTGGAAGCTGTCGCGCAACTGGTCCTGCGCCTGCGACAACAGGCCGAGTTGTTGCGGGATGATCTCGCGCTGATGCCCGAGCTCCGCGGTGACCCGGGCCAGCTCTTCACGCAGCGACGACCCTTCCGCGCGGGCCCGGTCGAGATCGTCGCGCGACCGCGTCAGCTCGGTCTGCACCTCGCTGAGCCGGCGCGTCGTCTGGTGGAACAGCGCCTGCGCCGCCCCGACCGTGGCCTGATGGGTCGAGATCGACTCCGACAGCTCCCGCCGGAACTGCCCGCGGGCCAGCACCCACGCGGCCAGGGCCCCGGCCGCCAGGCCGGTCAGGAGTGCCAGTAGCACGACCGTATCCATCGTTACAGCACCGCCAATCCTGGGGAGCGCGCCGTCAGGCGCCAAACGCTGCAGAAGCGTGTGGGAGAGCGCAGTGTAGCAGCCGCACGCATGCCACCGATTCGAATTCTGGCAGTGCCGGACTTACGCAATTGTAAGCCACCCCTCAGACCCGTGCGAACGTCGCTCGGACGCTGTCGCTGCAGCGACTGCGAGCCTCGGCGGAATGCGTCACCGCTGCCCGCGGCTGCATGCGCGTGACGCTGCCGGCGCGGTGGTGCGGACTTTGATATGTCCCGACTGGATCCCATGCCCCAGTCGACCTCCGTCTTCGCCGATGGCCTCGGACGCCGCGAACTGCGTCTGGCTGCGGCGGACGCGCCGCCCACCGAGCACCTCGTCCTCAACTCGGTGCTGGCCGGCCACGAGGGGTTCATGGCGGCCCTCACCGAGCGCTTCACCCAGCTGCAGGGCCGGCGATTCACGTCGTACGCCCGCGCGCAGGCGCTCGATGCCGCGGCCGCCGGTGGCCCTGAGGTCGTGAGCGAGTACGTGCGCGGCTGGCGCCTGGCCGATCTGCTCGACGTCGCCGAATCCGAGAACCTCACCTTCGACATCGGCGTGGTGATGCTGCTGCTGCGGCAGCTGTTGCCCACGGCCTCGCTGCTCTCGACGCTGGGACGCGACACGGCCAGCGGCGCCCTGGGGCCGGAACACCTGCTGCTGACGCCGCAGGGCCGGCTGGTGCTGACCGACTACCTGTTCGGGCCCGCCGTCGAGGCGCTGCACTGGTCGCCCGAGGCGCTGTGGCGCACGCTGCGCGTGGCCACGCCGCCCAACGCCAAGAAGGCCGTCTCGCAGCGCGGCGACGTGGTGCAGGTCGGCGTCACGGTGCTCTCGCTCGTCGTCGGCCGGCGCCTGCGCGATGACGAGTTTCCGGAGCGGCTCGACGGGCTCGTGGCGAGCGCGCGCCAGAAGACGCCCAACGTGATCGACGCGCCGCTGTCGCCGGGCCTGCGGGACTGGCTGCTGTCGGCGCTGCAGATCGCCCCCAAGCCCTTCGAGAAGCTGTTCGACGCCCAGATGGCGCTCGAGCGCCTGCTGACCTCGGACGCCGCGTTGCTGGCGCAGCCGGCGGAACTCGACCAGGCCGTGTCGCGGTTCGAGCGATTCATGCCGGCGGTGGAGCTGCCGGAGCCGCCCGCGGAGCTGCCGCTGCTCGAAGCGCCGCCGCCCGATCTGGTGCCCATGGCCGTGGCGTTCGATCGGCCCGCTGCCAAGCCCGCGCCGGCGCCCGCGGTCGAGGCCGAACCCGAGGCCGACCCCGAGCCCGAGGTGCAGGAGGTGCAGGAGGTCGTGGCCCGCGTCGTCGACGAGCCCGCGCCGCCCAGGACCTCGAAGCACAAGTCCGGCGTGCGCAAGGGCAAGGCCGCACGAGCCGTGGCGGCGCCGCCGGTCGAGGACGTCGACGAGCCGCTGGACGTGGCGGAAGACGAACCCATCGCGGCTGCGCCGGCCCCTGCGGCCGCGGCGAATGTGGCCCCGGCTTTCACCGAGGACGCTGAGACGTCGCCGGCGCCCGCGTTCGACGAGGTCGACACCCAGGTGCCGCCGCCTGTGCCGCCGCGCGAACGTCCGCAGCGGCCGGCCCCGGCCGCGCCGACGTTCGGCATGCGCGACGTGACGCCGGAGCCCGAGCCGTCTTACGAGCCGGCCTACGCCGTGGCGCAGGAAGAGACGCCGTGGTGGCGGTCCACGAAGGCCGTCGCGGCGCTCGTGGTCGTGAGCCTGCTGCAGACGGCGACGCTGGTCTGGATGGCGCGCCGCCCTGGCGAGAGCCTCGGCGGCGATGGCGAGATCGTGGTGACCTCGCGGCCCGAAGGGGCGCAGGTGGTCATCGACGATCGCGAGTACGGCGTGACCCCGGCCACGGTGCGGCTGTCGCCCGGCACGCACGTGCTGCAGGTGCGCGCCGGCAGCACCGAGCCGCGCATCATCCCGCTGTCGATTCGCGCCGGCACGCAGACCGCGCAGTACGTCGAGTTGATGGGCGTCGCCACGACCGGCGTGCTCGAGGTACGCAGCGAGCCGGCGCGGGCCAAGGTCACGATCGACGGCCGCGAGCGCGGATCCACGCCGCTGACGCTGCGCGACGTCACCCCGGGCGACTACCAGGTCGTGCTCGAGCGCGCCGGCTGGAAGTCGACGCAGACGGTGCGGGTCGAGCCAGGATCGACGGCGCAACTCGTGGTCCCGATTCCGCGCGCGCCCGAGCCACCCAAGCCCGTGGAGCCGCCGCCGAGCGCCGACGCCCCGCCGCCGCCGGCGGCCGAGCCGCCGAAAACGCAGTAGGCCATCGGGCCGTCCCTTGTTACACTTCTGACCTTTCAGCGACCACCCATGAAGGCGCGCACGCAACTGCTCATCGGGCTCACCAGCCTGGCGCTCAGCGCCACGGCGGCGCTCGTGCGCGACCGGTTGCCCGAGCCCACCGGCGACGTCCTCAACGACGCGCCGCGGCGCATCGCCGACATCCTGCTGCCGCGTGACTCCGACGTGATCTCCGCGGTCGTGCCCAACGGCACCACCGTCGCCGGCATGCTCGGCAAACATCTGCCGGCCGATTCCGAACTCACCGCGCTCGTGGAGGCGGTGACGACGACCTTCGACGTGCGCAAGCTGCGCGCCGGCAACATCTACAGGATCGACCGCCTGTTCGACGGCCGCATCCGGTCGTTCGAATACGAGATCGACCCGACCCGGGCGTTGCGGGCATCGCGACGCGAGGGCGACATCGCGCTCTTCGACGCTGAAGTGGTCGAGCTGCCGCTCACCACGACCCAGGTGGTGGTGGCAGGCACGATCGACCGGGAGGCGCCGTCGATCAGCCAGTCGCTTGAACGTGCCGGCGAACGCCTCGACCTGGCCCTCGCCATGGCCGACATCTTCAGCGGCGAGATCGACTTCAACAGCGGCCTGCAGCCGGGGGACGCGTACCGCCTCGTGGTCGAGCGGTCGGTGCGCGAGGACGGGGTGTTCGCGGGCTACGGCCCGGTGCAGGTGGCGGAGTTCCAGAACGACGGCCGGACGCTCACCGCGCTCCGGTTCACGCTGGCCGACGGCAAGGCCGGCTACTTCGACACCGAGGGCCGCTCCCTCAAGCGTTTCTTCCTGAAGACGCCGCTCAAGTTCGAGCCGCGCATCACGTCCCGGTTCTCGCGGTCGCGCATGCACCCGGTGCTGAACTACGCGCGGGCCCACAACGGCGTCGATTACGGCGCGCCCACCGGCGCGCCGGTGGTCAGCGTGTCGAACGGCACGGTCAGCTTCGCCGGCTGGACCTCCGGCGGCGGCCGCACCGTGCGCGTACGCCACTCGAGCGGCTACGAGAGCGAGTACATGCACCTGTCGGCGATCGCCGCCGGCATCCGGCCGGGCACGCGGGTGGGCCAGGGCGAACTGGTCGGCCTCGTGGGGCAGACCGGCCTGGTCAGCGGACCGCACCTCCACTACGGCCTGCGTCGCGACGGCCGCTACGTGAACCCCATCACCGAGCACCAGAACCTGCCGCCCGGTGAACCGGTGCCGGTGGTGCTGAAGGCCGCCTTCGACGCCGAGCGCGACCGCCTGTTCGCCGCCATGCGCCAGCCGCGCGTGCTGAGCGCGAACGACCACTAGTTCCACGCCCGCCGTCCGCGTCGCCTGCGGCCGCGTCCCGGCCGGCTCGATCGCGCCTCCGGCGCACGGTGACGCCATGCCTCAGTCCACGTCTGCGTCGTTCGATCCCCGCGTGCTGCGATTCCGGGAGCTCCACGCGTCGGGCTGCTTCGTCATGCCCAATCCGTGGGATCCGGGCTCGGCGCGCGCCCTCGCCCAGCTCGGGTTCCCCGCGCTCGCCACGACCAGCGCCGGGTTCGCGTGGTCGCAGGCGAGGCCCGATACCGGCGTGGACCTCGAGACCGTGCTGGCGCATCTCTCCGCCATCGCCGGCGCCGTGGACGTGCCGGTGAACGCCGATTTCGAAGGCGGGTTCGCCGTGGCGCCCGATGGCGTGGCGGCGCATGTCACGCGGGCGTGCGCCACCGGTGTCGCCGGCCTGTCGATCGAGGACTCCACCGGCGACTCGGCGACGCCGTTGTTCGACCGCGTGCTTGCCATCGAGCGCGTGCGGGCCGCTCGCGAGGCCATCGACGCCACCGGCGCCGGGGTCGTGCTGACTGCCCGGTCCGAGGGCTTCATCGCCGGCCGGCCCGACCTCCACGAAACCATCGCCCGCCTGACCGCGTTCGTCGCGGCCGGCGCCGATTGTGTCTATGCCCCGGGCCTTCGCGAGCACCCGCAGATTGCCGAGGTGGTGCAGGCGGTGGCGCCCACGCCGGTGAACCTGCTGGTCAACGGCCCGTTCGTCACCGTGGCCGAGGCCGCGGCGCTCGGCGTACGCCGCATCAGTGTGGGCGGCGCGCTGGCGCGCGTGGCGTGGGCCGCCGTGCTGGGAGCGGCCGCTGAACTGGCCGGGCCCGGCACGTTCGTGGCGCTCGGCTCGGGCACGCCGGGCGTCGAACTCAACCGCCGCTTCGGCGGCGCTTGAGCGACCCGGCCGGTCCATCCGCTTTCGGCATGTATTGCGGATCGTGCGTCCGTGTGTAGGATGCACGGAACCCCGTGTCCATCATGCGCTCGCCGCTGCCGTTCGCCCTGGCCCTCGCCGCCTTCGCCGCGCCGGGCCTCCACGCCGACACGCACCGCTTCGTGCCGACGCAGTTCTACAACACCTATTCCTTCGCGCATCCGCCGGCCCTGCGTATCAAGCCCGGCGACCGCGTGATCACGACGACGATCGACGCCGGCGGCGTCGACAGGGACGGCAAGCAGGTGGCGCAGGGGCCCAATCCGCAGACCGGGCCGTTCTACGTCGACGGCGCGGAGCCGGGCGACGTGCTCGTGGTGCGCATCGAGAAGATCGAAACCAACCGCACGACCGCGTACTCGTCGAGCCTGCTGGCGCCATACGCGGTGGACCCGGCGTCGATCGCGACCCGCATCGATCGCGACGCCAAGCGCGTGACGTGGCAGATCGACAAGGCGGCCGGCGTGGCCCGTCTCACCGATCCCGACGTCCGCCCGGCCCTCACGCTGCCGCTCCGGCCGATGCTGGGCTGCGTGGGCGTGGCGCCGGCGCGCAAGGAGGCCATCTCCAGCGCCAGCCCGGGCGCCTTCGGCGGCAACATGGACTACGCCGGCCTGAACGCCGGCGTCACGGTGATGCTGCCGGTGAACGAGCCCGGTGCGCTGCTCTTCGTCGGCGATGGCCATGCCCGCCAGGGCGAAGGGGAAGTGGTGGGCACGGGCCTCGAGACGTCGATGGACGTGGAGTTCACCGTCGACCTGATCAAGAAGAAGACCGCGTCGTGGCCGCGGCTCGAGAACGAGACCTACCTGATGGTGCTGGGCAGCGCGCGGCCGCTGCTGCAGGCGCTGCAGCACGCCACCACCGAGATGCAGCGCTGGCTGGTGGCCGACCACGGGTTCTCCGAACGCGGCGCCGCGTCGTTCATGGGCCAGGCGCTCGAATACGAAGTCGCCAACGTCGTCGATCCGAACTTCACCGTCGTCGCCAAGGTGCGGAAGGGGCTGCTGCCGCCACGTTGACGACGCCATCACCATGGGCCGCGCATGACGTCCACACCCTCATCGCCGGCGCGCGAGTTCCTGCTCGCGTGTGAACTGCACGACCCGCGGCGCCTCGGCACCGCGCTGGCCGCGGGGCTCGACCCCGTCGCGCCTCTCGAGGGGAAGACGCCGGTCACGTGGCTGCTGGAGATGTACACGCGCTCCGACCGCTTCCCGATGTGTCTGCGGATGCTGCTCGACCGCGGCGCCCGCGTCGGCGATCCGCTCGTCACCGCGGTCCTGCTCGACGACGCCGCCGGCGTGCGCGCCGCGGCGGTGCTCGACGACGGCGTGGCTCTGGCGCAGCGAGTGACGCTGCCGTCGGCGTTCACGCCGCTCGAGGGCGTGACGCCGCTGCACGTAGCCGCCGAGTTCGGCCATCGGGCGGCGGCGGAGGCCCTGCTCCGCGCCGGCGCCGCGGTCGATGCGCCCGCGTCGCTCGATCGCGACGGCCTGGGCGGCCAGACGCCGCTCTTCCACACCGTGAACGCGCACGCGCACCGCTCCGCGCCGGTGATGCAGGCGCTGCTCGCCGCCGGCGCCGACCCGCAGGTGCGCATCCCCGGTCTCACCTGGGGGCGCGGTCACGAGTGGGAGTCGACGTTCTTCGACCTCACGCCGGTGAGCTACGCGCAGCTCGGCCTGCTGCCGCAGATGCATCGCGACGCCCACCACATCGACGCCACCGTGCGGGCGCTGCTGGCGGCGGGCGGACGTCCGGCGCCGGCGATGCCCAACGTGCCCAACCGCTACGTCTCGGCGCACACGGGCACGCGCTGAGACGTCGACGCGTCAGGGCGCGAGGTCGGGCCGGTACTCGCCGATGAACTGCATCACGGCGGCCGCCTCGACCATGTCCTTCGGACGGAACCGCACCGAGTGCGCGCTCGACCGTTCGAACATCGGCAGGTAGGCAAGCACCTCGGCCGGCAGGTAGTGCTTGAAGGTGACGTCGACCACCAGCGCGCCTTGCGGCTTGTACGGCTTCAGCGTGGCACGCTTCGACAAGCCCGTCTTCACCGCCGGCCCGATCAGTGCCTGCACTGCCGCCGGCGTGAGCGTGACGGCCGAGTGGAAGCCGAGCGTCTTCTTCGACTCCACGCCTTCGATGGGCCCGACGACCTTGCGGATCTCGGCGAGGGCGGCGTCGTCGCCCGACACCATGACCACCGGTACGTTGAAATGGCCTGCGATCGCCGCGTTCCACGAGCCTTCCGACATCTCGACGCCGTTCAGCGTCACCTTCGTGAGCGTGGCGCTCGAGAAGGTGTGTGCACGCACGCCGCTGGGATTGGTGGTCGAGGCGTGATAGCCGATGTAGATCGCGGCGTCGAACGTCTGATCGATGCCGCCCATCATCTCGAGCGGACGAGGCCAGGCCCGCACGATCTTCACGTCGGGCGGGAACTGCTCGATCAGCAGGTTCTCGCCGTTGCCATGCGAGTCGGCGACCACGATCTCGGTGGCGCCGGCTTCCTTCGCCGCCGTCACGGCCGCCAGCGCCTCGCGGGTCATGAACTCACGGAACCGTCCGTACTCGAACCCCGACGGCCCGAGCTGATCGCCGGTGACGACGCCGGCGATGCCTTCCATGTCAACGGAGATGTGCACCTTCAGGCCACGCGGCTGCGTGCGGGCCGGCTGGATGGCGAGACAGAGAACGGCGGCGATCAGGATCGGCAGACGGCGCATGGCTACTCCCCGGCCGGCGACGGCGGCGGCCGCGCGACACGATACCACCCGGAGCTCACGTCGGACTGCTACCATCCCGCGGGTGGCCACCTTCGCCGTCGGCGACATCCACGGCCAGCTCGCGCCGCTCGTCGAGGTCCTGTCGGCCATCACGGCGGACCTGACCGCGGACGACACCGTGGTCTTCCTCGGCGACTACATCGATCGCGGCCGCGAGTCTCAGGCCTGCGTCGAGGCGATCCTGGCGTTCTCCGCCGCCACGCCGGCCACGGTCGTCTGTCTGATGGGGAATCACGAGGAATGGATGCTCGACGCGTGGCGCGACCCCACGCATCACTCCTGGCTGCTCGGCATGGACGGTCTGCGCACGGTGCGCAGCTACTCGCCCGAGGCGGCCCACGCGATCGGGACGGCGGCACAGCGCGACCCTGTCGCCTTGTACGGCGGCGCCGTTGCGCTGCCGTATCAACTGTTCGTTGACGCGATGCCGGCCGCACACCGCGCGTTTTTCCGCACGCTGCGCACCTTTCACGAGACGCCCGACTGCGTCTGCACCCACGGCGGCGTCGACCCGGCGATCGAGTCCCTGGCTGATCAGGGCGACGCGCTGATCTGGGGCGGCCCTGGATTCCCGGACGACTACACCGGCAGCCGCCCCATCGTCTACGGGCACCACGACGACGCGACGATCGACGCCGACGACTGGCCACACGCCCGGGTCATCGGTTGCACCTTCGGACTGGATACGATCTCGCACGGCGTGCTGACCGCTATACGATTGCCCGGGCCCAGGTTCTACCAGAGCGGCCGCCACGATCGGCGCGGCGAAGCCGACTGACAGGAGCACGCATGACGTCACGCACGATCGGTCTGTCCGGCCTCTCTCTCGCGGTCGCGGTGGCCGCCGCCTGCGGTGGTGGCGCCCCTGTGGCTCCGGCGCCGCCGCCGGCGCCGTTCAACGTGGTCGAGGCGTCGATTCCCGACATGCGCGCCGCCCTGGAATCGGGCCGGCTGACGTCGCGCCAGCTCACGGCCTTGTATCTCGAGCGGATCGCGAAGTACGAGGATCGCCTGAACGCGATCATCACCGTGAACCCGCGCGCGCTCGAGGAAGCCGACGCGATGGACAAGGAGCGCGCGTCGGGGAAGACCCGCGGGCCGCTGCACGGCATTCCCATCGCGCTCAAGGACAACATCCACACCACCGACATCCGGACGACTGGTGGCGCGCTGGCCTTCCGCGATCTGATGCCGCCGTACGACGCCACGCTCACGAAGAACCTGCGTGACGGCGGCGCAATCATCATCGCGAAGACGGTGCTGACGGAACTTGCGCACTGGACCGCGGGCGCGCCCACGGCGATGGTCGCGAACTACACCGGGGTCGCCGGCTTCGCCTACAACCCCTACGATCCGCGCCTCGACCCGCGGCCCGACGTCATGGACGGCCGCGGCGTGCTGCAGACCGGCGGCTCGAGCTCGGGCTCAGGGACGGCGGCGAGCTTCTGGGCCGCGAGCGTCGGCTCGGACACCGGCGGCTCGATCATCAGCCCGTCGAACGCGAACATGCTGGCCGGCATCCGGCCCACCATCGGGCGGATCAGCCGCTACGGCGTGATTCCGATCACGGCCGACCACGACACCGCGGGCCCGATGGCGCGCACGGTGACGGATGCGGCGATCCTGATGGGCGTGCTCGAGAGTCCGGCCGCGGATCCGAACGACGCCGCCACGACCACGTGCACGCCGCCCCCGAATCGTGACTACACACCGTTCCTGAAGCCCGACGCGCTCAAGGGCGCGCGCATCGGCATCCCGCGCGCGTTCTTCTACGACGCGGTGACGCCGCCGGGAGAGAAGGAGCCGCAAGGCGGGTTGAACGCGGAGCAGGCGAAGGTGATGGCCGACGCCATCGCGCTGCTGAAGGCGCAAGGCGCCGAGGTGGTCGATCCGGCCGATGTGCCCAGCCTGCTCGCCACCACGCCCAACGACAACTTCCTGCTCTTCACCTACTGCCAGGGCGCCGAGCACAAGAAGGGCGGCGACGCCAACTGCACCGTCAATTTCAAGTACGGCATGAAGCGCGACTTCAACGCGTGGCTCACGAGCCTCGGCGACAAGGCGCCGGTGAAGTCGCTGACCGAGCTTCGGCAGTGGAACGTCGCGCATGCCAAGGCCGATTCCATGCGCTTCGGACAGTCGCGGCTCGACATCTCTGACGAGATGGACGTGCAGAAGGACAAGGCGAGGAACGACGCCGACGTCGCCAAGGACGCGCGCCTCAGCCGCACGCAGGGGCTCGACGTCGTACTCGCCCAGCACAAGCTGGACGCGATCCTGACGCCCGCCGGGTCCGGAGCGAATCTGGCCTCGCGAGCCGGCTACCCGATCGTCGCCGTGCCGTTCGGGATGGTGCCGAACGCCCCCACTCCGCCGCTACCGGAGGGCTTCAACGCCAACCCGGCACCGTTCGGGGTCACGTTCACTGGCGCGTCGTGCAGCGAGCCGCGCCTCATCGCGCTGGCCTACGCGTTCGAGCAGGCCAGCAAGAAACGCGTGCCGCCGCCGAACCTGCCGTAACGACCCAGGCGGAGCTGACCATGCGCATTCTCGTCGCGCCGCCCGTCGCGCTCGCGGCCACCCTGGCCGTTGCGGCGGCGCAGGCGCAGATCCCCGCGCAGCCCCCCGCGCAGAAGCCGCCCGACGCGGCCGAGACCACGTTGCGCGCCATGGTGAAGGCGGCGCCGGAGATCACGGCGCTGGCCGCGTCGGCCCTCACGGTGCCCGGCGTCGAGCTGGGAATGGTGTCGTGGGTGACGTCGGCGAAGGACGGCACCGTCTATCTGCTGCAGCGCGGCGACAAGGCCGACCCGGTCATCGCCATCGACCGCGCAGGCACGGTGCTGCGGTCGTGGGGCCGGGGCCGCTACGTGATGCCGCACGCGATCCGCGTCGATCCGCAGGGCAACGTGTGGACCACCGATGCGGCCAGCTCACACGTCATCAAGTACTCGTCGACGGGACAGGTGCTGCTCGACATCGCGGTGGGCGGGCAGCCGTCGCCGTGCCGCAACAACTTCTGCGGCACGACCGACATCGCGTTCGCGGCCGACGGGCACCTGTTCATCAGCGACGGCTACGCCAATGCCCGCATCCTCGAATACGGCGCCGACGGCAGGAAGCTGCGCGAATGGGGCGCCGCCGGCACGGGGCCCGGGCAGTTCGTGCTGCCGCATTCGATCCAGATCGGCGCCGATGGCCTCGTCTACGTGGCCGATCGTGAGAACGGCCGCGTGCAGCGCTTCGATCGCACGGGCAAGTACGTGGGCGAGTGGGTCTACGGCAAGACGTTCGGGCTGAAGGCCGACGGCGCGTTCATGTGGCTGGCGACGCAGCCCCTGCAGCAGGCGAACCTGTCGCCGGGCTGGCTCATGAAGGTCGACACGAAGACCGGGCAGATCGCCGGCTGGGTGCCGTCGGCCGGCAATCACGGCATGGACGTGATGGCCAACGGCGAGTTGCTGCTCGGGCCCGGCCCGAGCCTCGTGCCGCAGTGGTATCGGCGGGCTCGCTAGACCCGACCTTCGGCCGGCTCAGCGCGTGATGCGTCTGTAATCGTCGACGTCGGCCGAGAGCACGCGGCCGCGTGCATCGAGGACCAGCCGTCCGCGCACCTGGACCGGCACACCGGCCAGCGGCGCGAGCTCGGCGCCCATCGCGCGGCCGTCGCGTCCGACCAGCACCACCAGCGCGTCGTCTCCTTCGGCGTCGCGTACCCGCAGCATCGGCGGGATGCCGCCGCGCAGGCACAGCGAAGCGCAGTCGCGATGCACGGTGCCCTCGCCCGGGTTCATCACACCCAGGTGACACTTGCTGTCGACGATCTCGCCGCGGAGGGTGATCTCCTGCGCCGCCGCCGTCGTCGCATCGATCGCCGTGGCGCTCGTCGATGCCGGCGCAGTCGCGACCGTGGTCGCAGACACCGACCCCGCGACGACTTCGAACATCGTGTGGGCGCCGCGGGCGATGGCGGTGCCTTGCATCTGGACCGGTCCATCCGGCGTCTGGCCCAGCGTCGCTTCGGCGCCGTGCTTGCCCTGGCCCACGAGCCACGAACGACGGCCGTCCGGGGTCGTGACCGCTGGATAGGGACGCCGCTCGAGCACGCCCGCGACCGCCGTCGGGCGGCCGAAGTCGAACCGAGACGGCGTGAGCCGCGGGTGCGCCATCAGCGCCGTCACGACGACGGCGGCCACGATGGCGATGCCCACGGCTCCCGCCTGCCGCAATCGCCCCCGCACGCCCGGCGGCAACACCGGCTCGTAGCCGATGTAGAACTCGTCGTCCGGCGTCATGGCACCCTCGCCGGCTCGAGCCAGGTTCCGGGCGGATGCGGGCGCGGGTCCACGAGCACGCGGCCATCGACCACCCGCACCGAGAACGTCGGCACCTTCTCGGTGAACGGCGGCGGCGAGGCGCCCGACTCGGGCAGGTACTCGTAGCCGTGCCACGGGCACACGATGCAGCCGTTCACGATCTTCCCCTCGCCGAGCGGTCCGTTCTGGTGCTGGCACGCGTTCGACACCGCGGACAGGCGGTTGCCGTGCCGGAAGACGGCGACGCGCTCGCCGGACACGCAGGCGATGATCGCGCGCGACACCGGGACGTCGGCCACCGCGCACACGTCCGCCCACGGTGCGGCCGTCGCCTCGCGATCGCGCACCCGTTCGCGCCTGGCCGCTGCCAGATGCAGGCCGGCGAGCCATGCCGCACCAGCGCCGAGCACGGTTGCGAGCAGTGGGCTGCGGTCGCCCTGCAGCGCGCCGAACGCCACGTGCGCGACGATCAGCGCGTAGGCGAGATACACGCTCATGTGCAGCGCCTTCCAGACCGGCGCGGTGAGCGTGTGCAGCCAGAAGTCGTGGCTGGTCGCGGCCATCGTCACCAGAATCGCGAGGGCGGCGGCGCCAAAGAGCTGGAATGGGACGTCGGCGGCCGAGGTCCACGATCCGCTCGTCAGCAGGTGCATGAGCGGACTGAGGTTCCCGCCGGTATGGAACTGCACCAGCGCGAAGACGCCGTGCGCGAGCGCGACGAGGCACATCGACACGCCGAGATGGCGCCGGTTGTAGAGCAGCGGCAGCAGGCGCCGATCGAGACGGCAGAGCGGCCCGATCGACAGGATCACGTGCAGCAGCACGAGTGCCGTCACCGCCAGGCCGCGGATCAGCAGCGTCTCGATGGTCGCGGCCGGTTGCACGAGCGCACCGACGCCCACGGTGAGTGTCAGCAGCGTGGCGACGGCTCCCGCAATCCAGGTGTCGTAGGCGCGCTTGTGCCCGTTCCAGCCGACTGCGCGGTAGGTGACACTCACGGCCGATTCTCGAGCGCGTCGCGCGGCACCGCGGGCGTGTCGACGCGCAGTGACAGGGCGGCGGCCAGGGTGGCCATCACCACGAGGGCGAGCAGCACGCTCGCCACACGGTGGGCACGGCGCAGCGGCCGGATCACGCCGGCCTCCGTGGCATCGCCCGTCGCCGGTGCGCGTTCAACTCGCCCGGTGGATGCATCGAGCCCACGGCCCAGCGGATGGCCAGCAGGGGCCAGAAGAGGGACGCCCCGGGCAGGATCAGCAGGCGGAATCCCCAGCCGGCGCCGCGGGCCGACGGATCGACACGCTGCACCCCGCCGATGACGAAGGCGAGAGCGAAGAGCAGGCCGGTGCCGACATACGCGGCCGCGACCTGCAGCAGTGCCGATGCCATCCCCTCGCTCATGGCCGCTTCGATGTCGCCCTCGGCGCCCTGTTTCCGTGGATTTGCACGAAACGCCCAGGGGCATGTCTCATCAGAGCGACATGACTCTCACCGACTCCGTCGTCCTCATCACCGGCGGCCGCCGCATCGGCCTGGCCGTGGCTCATGAACTGGCGCGCCGCGGCGCCCACCTGGCGCTGGCCTATCGCGGCTCGAAGGAGGAAGCGGAATCGGGCGTGCGCGACGCCGTGGCGCAGGGCCGCAAGGCCGTCGCGCTGCAGGCCGACGTCTCGAAGGCCGCCGATTGCCAGGCGCTCGTGGATGGCACCGTGAGCGCGCTCGGCCGCATCGACGCCGTGATCAACATGGCCTCGGTCTACGGCCCCGAGCCCCTCGACACGCTCACCGACACGGCCTGGGACCGCAACCTCGCCATCAACCTGAAGTCGGCCTTCATGTGCAGCCAGGCGGCCGCCCGGCACATGAAGCGGCAGGGCAGCGGCGGGCGCATCGTGAACTTCGCCGACTGGCTCTCGCGCAGCGGCCGTCCGCACTACCCGGACTTCGTGGCCTATTACGTGGCCAAGGCCGGAGTAATCGCGCTGACCGAGGCGCTCGGGCTCGAGCTGGCCGGCAGCGGCATCCTCGTCAACGCCATCGCGCCCGGCCCGATCCTGCCCCCGCCCGACATGACGGACGAGGAACGCGCCGAGGTGGCCGCGGCCACGCCGCTGGGCCGCTGGGGCGGCGAGCAGGAGATCGTCAAGGCCGTCCTGGCCCTGATCGACACCGATTTCATCACCGGCGAGACCATCCGCGTGGATGGCGGCCGGCACTTGAGGTAAGGGTCATGAGACTCACAGGGAAGGTCGCGCTCGTCACGGGCGCCAGTCAGGGCATCGGCCGCGCCATCGCCGAGCGCTTCGCGCGTGAAGGCGCCGACATCGTCGTCAACTACCGGAGCGGCCCGGCGATGGCCGCCGACGTCGTGGCGATCGCGCGCGGGCTGGGCGTGCGTGCCGAGGCGATTCAGGCCGACGTGTCGTCGGTGGATGCCGTGCGCGCACTCGTCGACCAGGCCGTCGCTGTGATGGGCCGCGTCGACGTGCTGGTCAACAACGCCGGTGTCGAGACACACGCGCCCTTCTGGGACGTGGCCGAGAGCGACTACGACAAGGTGCTGGACGTGAACCTCAAGGGCGCGTTCTTCGCGACCCAGGCCGTCGTGCGTCACCTGCGCGCCACCGGCCGCACGGGCCGCATCGTGAACATCAGCTCGGTGCACGAGGAGCTGCCGTTCCCGAACTTCGCCGCCTATTGCGCCAGCAAGGGCGCGTTGAAGATGCTGACGCGCAACCTCGCCGTGGAACTGGGCCCGCTGGGCATCACCATCAACAACGTCGCGCCGGGCGCCATCGTCACGCCGATCAACACCGCGCTCTTGAACGACGCCGCGAAGCTCCGCTCCTTGACCGAGCAGATTCCGCTCGCGCGCCTCGGCACCACCGACGACGTCGCCGGCGTCGCCACGTTCCTCGCCTCCGACGAAGCGGCCTACGTCACGGGCTCGACCTACGTCGTGGACGGGGGACTTACTTGGTACTACCAGGAGCAGTGAGAGTGTAGGGACCGGGGACCAGGGACCGGGGATCGGGAAAGCGCCCGCGACAAGCGTTCTTCCTGGTCCCTGATCCCTGTTCCCTGGTCCCTACTGTGGCGTGCTCGTCCCTTCGTACCGGCGCCGCACCAGAGTCATGAGCGCCTGCCGCGCCCTGTGTAGGCGAATCTTCACCGCGTTCGGGGTCAGGCCCATCGCCAGCGCGACTTCGTCGGTGTCCATGTCCTCGACGTCGCGGAGCAGGTAGACCTGCCGGTGGGCCTCGGGCAGCTCGTGGACGCACTCGCGGAGCAGGGCGAGGAGCTGTGCCTGCTCGAGCGCCTGGTCGGGATACGGTTCCTCCGGACCTGACAGCACGCGATGGCCGTCGGCATGGTAGGTGGGCAGCAGTTCCTCGATCGACGCTTCCGGCTTGCGGCGCCTCGTGCGCAGCCGCATCAGGGCCGCGTTCACGACGATGCGATGGAGCCAGGTGCCGATCTGGGCGTCGCCGTCGAATCGGCCGGCGGCGCGGAAGGCCGACAGCATCGCCTCCTGGACGGCATCGCGGGCGTCTTCATCGTTGCGCAGCAGCCGCCGGGCGGTCGCGAGCATCCGCCCGCCGTAGCGGCGGTAGACCTGCTCGAACGCGCCGTCATCACCCTGTCGCAGTCCGGTGAGCACCCTGGCTTCGTCCCACGCCTGCACGTCGATCGGGTCTTGATAGGTCATCGCACGGCTCCCTTTCGCGGACTTCGACGTTGCGAGCGGGCCCGGGTATACGCCAAAGAGGTGATACGCCGCGCACATCTCGGTAAGCCCGACCTCATTTGACAAACCGTCTGTCTGCAATGAGTTACGGACACGTCTCACGAGCTGGAAACGGCTCAGCCGGCGCGGGCATCTGAGCGTCCATGGCTGACGAGCCCGGCAGCGCGCGCGGCTATCGCTTCGGGGTGTTCGAGGTGGAGTGCGCGGCGGCGGCGTTGCGCCGCGACGGCACGCTCGTGCGGCTGCGCGGCAAGCCGTTCGACATCCTCACCTACCTGCTCGAACGGCCCGGCGACCTCGTGAGCCGCGACGAACTGCGCCGCCATCTATGGTCGGTCGACACCTTCGTCGACTTCGACCACGGCCTCAACGCGGCCATGAACCGGTTGCGCGACGCGCTCGGTGACACCGCCGAGAACCCGCGCTTCATTCAGACCATCCCGCGGAAGGGCTACCGCTTCATCGCGCCGGTCGAGCGGGTGGCCTGCGCGCCCGTGGCCCTCGCCAGCATGACTCCGGCGCCGTCCGTTGCCGCGGTCCTGCCCGGTGTCGCGCCGCCCACCGCAACAACCGCTGCGGGCGCTCCTGGGCGGCGTCGGTGGTGGATCGCTGCCGCCGTCGTGCTCTTGGCGGTGAGCGCCGGGGCCTACTACTTCTCGACCCGCGGATCGGCGGCGGCGCCGGCGCACGGCCGCTCGATGCTGGCCGTGCTGCCCTTCGAGAACGGCAGCGGCACGCCCGACCAGGACTACTTCGCCGACGGCTTCACCGACGAGTTGATCGCCCAGCTGGGCGGACTCAATCCCGAAGCGCTGGGGGTGATCGCCCGCACCACGGTCTCGCGCTACCGCGGACGCAAGGAGACGGTGGACGAGATCGGCCGGGCCCTGCACGTGCAGTACGTGCTCGAGGGCAGCGTGCGCCGCAACGGACAGGAGGTGCGCATCACGGCGCAGCTCATCGACGTGGCCACACAGACCCAGCTCTGGGCCGAGAGTTACGACCATGACATCCGTGACGTGCTGCTGTCGCAGCGCGATCTGGCCATGCGCGTCGCCGACTCGCTGACGATGTCGGTGCTGCGCATCGCCACCGTGCAGCCGATGCCGTCGGCCGAGGCCTACGACGCGACGCTGCGCGGTCGCGCGTTGCGCCAGCAGGCGACGCTCGACTCGTTGACCCACGCCCGCGAGCACTTCGAGCGGGCGATCACGCTCGACGGCACCTATGCGCCCGCATATGCCGGCCTCGCCGACGTGTTCCTCGTGCTCGGCAGCCCCGGCTGGGAGTTCGAACGTCCGCGCGACGTGCTGCGCCAGGCGCGCGAGGCGGCGAAGCGCGCCATCGAGCTCGATCCCCGCCTGCCCGACGGTTATGCGGTGCGGGGATTGTCGCGGCTGTGGCTCGACGGCGACATCCGCGGCGCCGAGGACGACTTGCGGAAGGCCATCTCGCTCAACGGCAGCAACGCGCTGGCGCACCAGTACCTCTCGACGGTGCTGATCGTGTCGGGCCGGCCCGACGACGCGATTGCATCAGCGCGCCGCGCGCTGGCCCTGGACCCGCTCTCGCCCACGTCCGGGACCACGGTGGCCTATCGCCTCTACTACGCCGGCCAGTTTCCGGCCGCGCTCGACGAGTTCCAGCGTGCGCTCGAGCTGTCTCCCGATTTCGGCTCCGCGTGGCTCGGCCGCGCGCAGACCCTGCGGGCGATGGGCCGCGTGCGCGAGGCGCAGGCGGCGCTCGATGGCGCCGAGCAACGCGCCGGCGGCCGCACCTACATGCGGGCCTACCGCGCGTATGCCCTCGGCATCGCCGGCGACGCCGCCGGAGCGCGGGCGATTCAAGCCGAGATCACGCGGCTCGCCGCCACGCAGTACGTCTCGCCCTTCAACTTCGCGTTGATGGCTGCGGGGCTCGGCGACCGCGCCGAGGTGCAGCGTCAGGTGGCGCGCCTGGCCACCGACGGGTCGGGCTGGAGCGTGTTCGCGCCGCTCGAACGCGAGCTGCAGATGGGCGGCGATCGCCTGCCCGCTACGACAGCCACGCCGGTCAGTGCCGGCGGCTCGCGCGAATCGCGCTGACCAGGCCGGCCGGTACGTCGCTCGGCAACGCGGCCTCGGGGTCGACGAATGCCGGACGTCCCGCCGCCATCGTCGCGCGGTACTGCCGCAGGTAGCGGTCGCAGTCAGGGCACAGCGACAGGTGGTGCTCGAAGGGCTGTTGGACGTCGGCGGGTAGTTCGCCCTCCAGGTAGCCCATGATGAAGTCCACGAATTCCCGGCAGGTCATGCGACGGTCCCGTCAGCGCCGTGGCAGGGCCACGGCCGAAGGAGGCGGCGCCACCGGCGCGCCGGCCTGTTGCTGCAACAACTTGGCGACGAGGGCGGTCCACCCCGTCTGATGACTCGCGCCGACGCCGGCGCCGGTGTCGCCGTGGAAGTACTCGTGGAACGGCACCAGGTCGCGCCAGCGTGGATCGGTCTGGAACAACGCGGTCGTGCCGAACACAGGACGCCGGCCATCGGCGCCGGTGAGGAAGATGGACGACAGGCGTCGAGAGATCTCCTCGGCCACTTCCCACAGCGTGCACATGCGGCCGGAGCCGGTCGGACACTCGACGCGGAAGTCGTCCCCCAGGTAGTGGTGGAACTTCTGCAGCGACTCGACCAGCAGGAAGTTGACCGGGAACCAGATCGGGCCGCGCCAGTTCGAGTTGCCGCCGAAGAGCCCGGTGGACGACTCGGCCGGCTCGTACTGCACGCGATGTTCGTGGCCGTCGACGACCAGCGAGTAGGGCTGATCGAGATGGCGGCGTGACAACGCGCGGATGCCGTGCGGCGACAGGAACTCCGATTCGTCGAGCATCACCGACAGCACGCGCCGCAGGCGATCCTGGTCCACCACCGAGAGCAGCCGGCGTTCACCGCGCCCGGGGCTGCGCATGCAGGCGACGTGATCGGTGAGATCCGAGCGGTGGTCGATGAACCACTCCAGGCGCCGCTGGAAGTCCGGCAGCTTCTCCAGCATCTCCGGTTCCAGCGTCTCCACGGCGAAGAGCGGAATCAGCCCGACCATCGAGCGCACCTTCAACGGCATCCGCGAGCCATCGGGCTTGTGGAGCACGTCGTAGAAGAACCCGTCCTCGTCGTCCCAGAGATCCGCGCCGTCGACGCCGTGGGTGCCCATGGCGTGCGCGATGTAGATGAAGTGCTCCCAGAACTTGCTGGCCAGGTCCTCGTAGGCCGGGTTGTCGTTGGCCAGTTCCATCGCGATGGCCAGCATGTTCAGGCAGTACATCGCCATCCAGCTCGTGCCGTCGCTCTGTTCGAGGTGGCCGCCGGTGGGCAGCGCGGCGCTGCGATCGAACACGCCGATGTTGTCGAGGCCCAGGAAGCCGCCCTGGAACACGTTGTTGCCCTCGGCGTCCTTGCGGTTGACCCACCAGGTGAAGTTGAGCAGCAGCTTCTGGAACACGCGCTCGAGGAACACGCGATCACCGACGCCGGTACGCCGCTTGTCGATCTTGTAGACGCGCCACGCCGCCCAGGCGTGCACCGGCGGGTTGACGTCGCCGAAGGCCCACTCGTAGGCGGGCAGCTGGCCGTTCGGGTGCATGTACCACTCGCGCAGCATCAGCACGAGCTGGTCCTTCGCGAACTGCGGATCGACGAGCGCCAGCGGCAGGGTGTGGAACGCCAGGTCCCACGCCGCGTACCACGGGTACTCCCACGTGTCGGGCATCGAGATGACGTCAGCGTTGTAGAGATGCGTCCACTCGTGGTTGCGCCCGTGCAGACGGCTCTCCGGGGGCGGCGGCTGCGTGAGGTCGCCCTCCAGCCAGTAGCGCACGACGTAGTGGTAGAACTGCTTCGACCACAGCACGCCGGCGAACGCCTGGCGCATGACCCGCTGCTCGTCGGCCGACAGCGTGGCCGGGATGATCTCCTCGTAGAACGCGTCGGCTTCGGTCTGCCTGGCCGCGAACGTCCGATCGAACCCGACGCCGAAGGGCCCGGCCGTCCACGACGCCGGTGACAGGTCGGTGAGGCGCAGGCGAAGCACGATGGTCGCGCCGGCCGGCACGTCGACGTCGTAGTCGGCGGCCGCCTTGGTGCCGGTGCCCGCGGGATTCACCGCGCCGGCGTCGCCGTGCACGACGCAGTCGTTGATGCCGTCCTTCGCGAACCCGGTGTGGGGCACGCCGAACACGCGGGCGGCGTTGGTTTCGTTCTCGGTCACGAGCAGGCGCGGGGCGCTCTCGCAGTAGAGCCAGCGGGTGCCGTAGCTCGGCTCCTGGAGCTCCACCACGCCGGGCGCGCTGACGCGCAGGGCCGGCTTGACGGCGCCGTCGTGCCACGACCAGGTGTTGCGCAACCACACGGTGGGCAGCACCCGGAGGCGCGCGGCCTCTGGTCCATGATTCGTGACCGAGACGCGGATCAGGATGTCGTCGACGTCGCCCTTGGCGTACTCGACGTGCACGTCGAAGTAGCGGTCGTCGGCGAACACGCCGGTGTCGACCAGCTCGAACTCGGGCGCGCTGCGCCCGCGGCGGGCGTTCTCCTCGACCAGCTGCTGGTACGGATAGGCGCGCTGCGGGTACTTGTAGAGCCCGCGCATGTAGGAGTGGGTGGGCGTGCTGTCGAGGAAGAAGTAGTACTCCTTCACGTCCTCGCCGTGGTTGCCCTCGCTGCCGGTGAGGCCGAACAGCCGCTCCTTGAGAATCGGGTCCTGGCCGTTCCACAGCGCCAGCGCGAAGCAGATCCGCTGGTGCCGGTCGGAGATGCCGAGCAGGCCGTCTTCGTTCCAGCGATAGGCGCGGGAGCGGGCGTGGTCGTGGGGGAAGTAGTCCCACGCCGTGCCGCCGGGACTGTAGTCCTCGCGCACCGTGCCCCAGGCCCGGTCGCTCAGATACGGCCCCCACCGCTTCCAGTAGCGGCGGCGTGCCGTGTCGTCGTCGAGGCGCTGGCGTTCGGGCGTCATGGCGCTGTGATGCCGGCGTGTCGCGGCGGTGTCCCGAAACGGGGCCGGCGTCCCGACATTACAGCGCCCGAAGGAGCACGGGCATGGGACGACTGGTGGTGGCGGTGGTGATCAGCATGGCGATGTGGACGGGCGCGGCGGCCCAGGGACCCCCGGCGGCCCCGGTGAACGTCGATGCCCAGGGCGTCACCCTGCACGGCTACGACGCCGTCGCCTACTTCACCGACGGCAAGGCGGTGCCCGGGCTGCCCCAGTTCGAGTTCACCTGGAGTGGCGCCCGCTGGCGCTTCGCCACGGCCGCCAACCGCGATCGGTTCGCGAAAGCCCCCGAGCAATACGCCCCCCAGTTCGGAGGCTACTGCGCGTGGGCGGTCAGCCGCAATTACACGGCGGACATCGACCCGCAGGCCTTCGCCGTCGTGGACGGCAAGCTCTACGTCAACTACTCGACGTTCGTGCAGGCCCGCTGGCGGCTCGATCGCGACGGCAACATCGTGAAGGGACACCAGAACTGGCCGGGGCTGCTGGCCCAGGCGAAGGCGGCGTCGACGACGCCCGCGACCAAGAAGGAGAAGAAGTGATGCGCGCGTTCGACTGGATCGTGCGGCTGCTGGCGGCGGGCATCCTGCTGCAGACGCTCTACTTCAAGTTCACCGGCGCGCCCGAGTCGGTGTTCATCTTCTCGACCCTCGGCGTCGAGCCCTGGGGCCGCATCGCCAGCGGCGTGATGGAGCTGGTGGCGTCGGGGCTGCTGCTCTACACCGGCACGGCCGGCCTGGGTGGCGTGCTGGCCGTCGGCCTGATGGCCGGCGCCGTGCTGAGCCACCTGGCGAAGCTCGGCATCGAGATCCAGGGCGACGGCGGGCTGCTCTTCGGGCTCGCGTGGGTCGTGCTGTTGTGCGGCGCGGCCACGGCGTGGCTGCACCGTCACGAGCTGAGGGTGCTGTGACCGCCTTCGACGTGCTCGGCGCCTCGCTCGACGAGCTGGCCGCCGCCATCCGTCCCATTCCGTCCGGCGCCTACGCGCAGCGGGCGTGGCAGGCCAGCGGCAGCATCGGCGGCCACGTCCGTCACTGCCTCGACCACGTGGACGCGCTGCTGCGCGCGCTCACGACCGGCGTCTGCAACTACGACGAGCGTGTGCGCGGCACGACCGTGGAAGACGATCCCGCGCTCGCCTGCGCGCGGCTCGCGGCGTGCCGCATGCGGCTGCTGGCGCTGCCGGCGTCGCTGCTGGCGCAGCCGCTGGCGCTGTCGATCCGACTGACGCGCGACGGTCTCTGCACCCAGTCGCCGACCACGGTCGGCCGCGAGGTCGCGTTCGTGCTCAGCCACACGGTGCATCATGCGGCGCTCGTCGCGGTGCTGCTCGAGGACCAGGGACTGTCGCGCCCGGCCCATTTCGGACTGGCGCCCTCCACGCCGGCGACGCTGCAGGAGGTCGCATGTGCACGGTGAGCCTCGTCACCACCGCAGATCGCCTGCGTGTGATGTGCAACCGGGATGAGCAGCACACGCGTCCCGAGGCGCGCCATCCGCGCCCGCAGGCCACCCCATCCGGCTTCGCGCTGATGCCCACCGATCCGCAGGCCGGCGGCACCTGGATCGCCGCGACGTCGAGCGGGCTCGTCTTCGCGCTGCTCAACGGCGACGGCCCGGCGCCCGTGGGCAGCGTGAGCCGCGGCCACCTCATTCCCAGCCTCGCGGGCTGCGCCACGCTGGCCGAGGTCATCGACTGCGCCGAACGGCTCTGCCAGATGCCGTGGCCCGCGCATCGGCTGATCGTCGCCAACCGCCGCCGTGCCCTCGAGCTGCGGCTGCGTCCGCGCGGCCTCGCGGTGACGGAGCTGCCGCTGAAGACGCCAGCGATGATCACCTCGTCGTCGCTCGAGGCAGACGCGGTGCTGCCGGCCAGGCGCGCGCTGTTCACGTCGCTGGTAGCGGGAGCGTCCGACCTGCTCGGCGCCCAGGACCGCTTCCACCGCCATCGCTGGGCCGACCGCGCCTGGGCCAGCATCGACATGCGCCGTCACGACGGAGCGACGCACAGCATCACGACCGTCGACGTCTCGGCCGACCGCGTCGCCATGCGCTACGAGCCGTTGCGCCACGCGGTGGGCGAGCCGGCGTGGATCTCCCTGCCGCGCGCGGCCGCCGCAGCCGCGCCGCTGTCGAAGGTGTCGTGATGCCGTGGGCGGTGTGGCTGGCCGCCGGCACGCTGATCTCCGAAGACGCGGCGACGCTGACCGCGGCGTGGCTGGTCGGCCGAGGCGACCTGTCGGCGCCCGTGGCCGTGGCCGCCTGTGGGCTGGGCATCTGGGCCGGTGACCTGGCCCTGTGGCTCGCGGGCCGGCTGCTCGCGCGGTCAGAGCGCCTGCATCGCTGGTGCGTGCGCCGCGCGCCGCTCGTGGCCGGCCGGGCCCTGACGCTGGCCGCCGACGAGCCGGCCGCCATCGTCGCCAGCCGGTTCCTGCCGGGCACGCGCCTGCCGCTCTACCTGACCGCGGGGGCGCTCGGGACGCGGCCGATCGCGTTCGCGCTGTGGACGTTCGCGGCGGTGGCCGTCTGGACGCCGCTCGTGGTGCTGGGCGCTTCGTGGTGGCTCGTGGCCGGTGGCGCCGGTCTCGTGGTGGTGCGTGCGCTGCAAACGGCGCCCGGCCGGCGGGTCGTCGCCACCGTGCTCACGCGTCTCGATCGCTGGCGGCGGTTCGAGTTCTGGCCGACGCCGCTCGTGTACGCGCCGATCGCCCCGTGGATCGCCTGGCAGGCGCTGCGGCACGGCGGCCTGCGGACGCTGGCGGCGGCCAATCCCGGGTTCGAGGATGGCGGGTTCGTGGGCGAGTCGAAGGCCGCAATCCTCGCGACGCTTCCAGCGCCGTGGACCGTCCCCTTCGCGCTGGTGCCGGCGGGCGCGTCCGAGACCAGGGTCGCGGCGTTCGATCGGGCGGTCGCCGACGCCGGGTGGACATATCCGCTGATCCTCAAGCCCGACGTCGGGCAGAAGGGCGTGGGCGTGCGACGCGTGACGAGCCGAGACGACGCGGCCACCTATCTCGCCGCGGAGCCCGGCGCGGTCATCGTCCAGCCGTATCACCCTGGTCCGTACGAAGCCGGCATCTTCTACGTCCGTCGGCCCGACGAGGCGCGCGGCCGCATCTTCAGCGTCACCGACAAGCAGTTTCCGACGCTGATCGGTGACGGCGTCTCGACGCTGCAGGCGCTGCTCCGCGCGCATCCGCGCCTTCGCCTGCAGGTGCCGCTGTTCCTGCAGCGGCACGACGGCGGCCGGGTACTGGCGGACGGCGAACGGCTCGCGCTGGTGACGGCGGGCAATCACTGCCAGGGCGCGATCTTCCTCGATGGCCGCGCCCTCATCACCCCCGCGCTCGAGGCCCGCATCGACCAGATCGCCCGGGCCGTGCCCGGGTTCTTCATCGGCCGCTTCGACGTGCGCTACGCGAGCCGCGCCGGGTTCGCGCGCGGCGAGGACGTGGCGATCGTGGAACTGAACGGCGTGACGTCGGAGTCCACGAACATCTACGATCCCGCGTTCGGCGCGCTGGCGGCGTGGAAGACGCTGGCCACGCAGTGGCGTCTGGTCTTCGAGATCGGCGCCGCCAACCGCGCGCGCGGTGCGCACGGCACGGATCTGCGTCGCCTGGCCCGCCGCGTGCTGGCGTTCTGGCGCAGCCGGCCGGCGATGCCGGTGGCGAGCTGATCGCGCTCAGCGGCGCGCCGGTGTCGACGGCGCGAGGTCGCGGCGGAACTCGCGGCGCGCCACCACGGTGGACATGACGAGCGAGGTCGCCGTGTCGCCGTACTGGCTCAGGTGTCCGACCAGCAGCTCGAGTCCGGTGACGTCGGGCACCGCCGCCTTCAGCACGAACGCCGCCGCGCCCGACACGTGATGGCACTCCAGGATCCACGCCAGCTTCGCCATCGCGCGCTGGAACCGGTCGTACTGGGCCCTTGGCACCTTCATCTCGATCAGCACCGTCAGGCCCAGGCCCAGCCGGTCCGCGGCGATGTCGGCGTGGTAGCCACGAATGACGCCGGCGTCCTCGAGGCGCCGCAGGCGCTCAGCGGCTGCCGGGGGCGACAAGTCGGCGCGCCGCCCGAGGTCGGCGTACGAGACGCGCGCCTGGCGCTGCACCTCTTCGAGGATGATCCAGTCCTTTTCATCTGTCGGACCTTCGAAAGCACCGAGAACAGGCGACTTGGCCATCGAATATTCGTAGCACGGTTCCACTGGCCTTCGATGGGTCCTTCCGCCAGGGGCGGTGAGACGCCTACGATGCCCGCATGTCAGAGACCGCCCCGCCACTGCCGTCGCCCCGACTGCACCGCGACCATCCGTGGCTGGCATCCGCCGCGACGTTCGCCGCGTTCATCGACGCGTGGGAGCTGGGCACCCTGCCGAAGACGGCATGGACGCACGCCGCCCACGTGGCCGTCGCGGCGTGCTATCGGGTGCGCCATGGCGCCGCCGCGCTGGCGCGGACGCGCGAGGGCATCGTGCGCTACAACACCGCGGTCGGCACGGCCAACACCGACTCGAGCGGCTACCACGAGACGCTGACGCGCTTCTGGTCCGGCGTGATTGCCACGGAGGTCGAAGGCATCGACGACGAATGGCGCGCGGCCTGCGTGGCCGTCGAGCGCTTCGGCGACGACAGCCACCTGCACATGCAGTACTACGCGGCCGACATCGTCCGCAGCGTCGAGGCGCGGCGTGGCTGGGTGCCGCCCGATCGCGGCCGGGCATGGCGCGACGCGGCGACGCAGGCAGGCCCCGCGCAGTAAGCGCGGCTATGCGGCTTCGCTGGCAAGCGCCGGCACGCGGGCCGTGGCGCCGTGTGCGGCGAGGAAGGTATCGGCCGCCTCGCGTCCGAGATAGCGCGCCAGCAGCGTGCGGTCGACGTCGAGCAGATCGACGACCACCAGGCCGTCGAGCACGTTGCCGAAGGCCGGGTCTTCGCTGAACGCGAGCAGCTTGGCGTTCAACTTCAGGTAGTGGCGCAACAGCACCGGCAACCCACGGGCGCCCGACTCGAGCTCGCGCACCAGCCCGTCCACGCCCTTCAGGTCCGTCGTGACGCGGCTGCGAACCAGGGCCTCGGCCTCTGGCGCGTCATCGCGGATGGGCCGTCGCGGCTCCACCAGGCGGCCCAGCAGGCTCGCGCGATGCGCGAGCAGGCAGCGGGCGAGGATCGCGCGTGTCGTCGAGGCGTACTCGGCGCTGATGCTGACCGGCCCGAACAGCCGTCGGTAGCGCGGACTCGCGGCCACCAGCGCGCCGATGCCGCGCCACAGGAGCAGCAGCGGCTGATAGTCGCGTTGGTATTCCTCGCGGACGAACGATCGGCCCAGTTCCAGCGACGGACCGAGATCGCGCAGCAGCGCCTGCGAGTACCGAAACAGCGTCCGCGTGTAGAAGCCGCCCAGGCCACGGCGCGGCAGCACGTCGTCGGTGGCGGCGAGACGATACGCGCCGACGATCGCGCGCGCGTCGGCGTGCCAGACGAACAGGTGCCGGTAGTGCCAGTCGAAACGATCGAGGTCGCGGGCCCGTCCCGTCCCTTCCCCGGCGGCGCGGAACGACACTTCGCGCAGCCGTCCGATCTCCTGCACGCAGGCCGGGGCATCGGTGGCCCGCACCAGGTGCACGCGCCAGGGCCCCTGCGTGACGAGCAGCGTGGCCGCGTCGAGGCCATCGACCTCGGCCGCCAGGGGCCCGGGCGGCGCCGCGGCGGCAATCGGTGCGACGCGTTCGCCGCCGCGCGCGGGTCCGCGACGGAGGCGTCGCGCGGGCTCGCGCCCGTCGCCGTCGGCGAGGCCGTAGGCGCGGATGCGCATGAAGGCCGTCTGCGCGGCGACATCGCCCACCGTGGCGAGTCGTCGCGGCGACATGGCGCGGCCAATCTGCAGCGACACCGTGCGGCCGCGTTGACCGAGGAGTTCTCGTCCCAGCAGTGCCGTGCGCAGCCACGACGCCAGCCGTCCCACCCGCTCGAACAGCGCGCTGTTGCGGCCGTGGATGAACACCGGCACCACCGGCGCCGACGTCGCGGCTGCCAGCCGGGCCGCGCCATGACGCCACGCCCCATCGACGAGGCGGCCGTCGCGGGCGCGCACGTGCGACACCTCGCCGGCGGGAAAGACCACCAGCGCATGCCCCGCGTCGAGCCAGGCGCGTGCGTCGCGGATGCCACTGGCGTTCTGCCCGCCACCTTGGCGGAAGGCGTCGACCGGCACGAGGTGCGGCCGCAGCTCGGGAATCGCCCACAGCAGCGCGTTGGCCAGGATCTTCACGTCGGGCCTGACCGCGTCGAGTGCGGCCGCGAGGGCGAGGCCGTCGAGGGCGCCGTGCGGATGGTTGGCCACGATCAGCACCGCCCCTGATGTCGGCACGTGTT